>JBKOWN010000182.1:0-9987 GCA_046724435.1 Actinomycetota bacterium | reverse complement strand
CGCAACGCGGCGATGGCGGGCTTCGACCGGGCGCGCCCGCTGTGGGAGTACACCGTCGTCGACGGGCTCGAAGACGGCAGGGCGGCGCTCGTCATCAAGGTCCACCATTCGATGACGGACGGCGTCGGCGGCATGAAGCTGCTCATGATGCTCTTCGACCTCGAGCGCGACCCGGGTCCCCCCGGGCCCTGCGACGAATTCCAGGACCTCCCCGCGTTCACGCCGTTCGACCTGGTCGGGCGATCGTTCGACTACCAACGTCGCCGGGCGATCGGTCTCGCGCGGCAGGGCGTGGCCAAGGCGATTGGAGCGGCGCGCGGCGCGGCCCGCGATCCGGAGGCCGCGCTCCAGGAGGCCGGCCGAGCGACCCGGTCTCTCGCCGCGTTCCTCGCCCCGGCGACGACGCCCCGATCCCCGATCATCGGCGCTCGGAGCCTCGGCCGGCGGCTCGCCGCGCTCGACGTGTCGCTCGACGACTTGAAGCGAGCCGCCAAGGCGGCCGGCGGCTCGCTCAACGACGCGTTCCTCGCCGCCGTGGTCGGCGGAGTCCAGCGGTATCACGAACTCCACGGCGTCGAGCCCGCCGCCCTACGCATGGTGATGCCGATCAACCTGCGCGGCGAGGGCACGACACTCGGCGGGAACCACTTCACGCCGGCCCGGTTCCTCGTCCCGCTCCAGATCGCCGACCCCGAGGAGCGGATGCAAGCGCTGGGCGAGCTCGCCCGCGCCGTGCGCGACGAGCCGGCCGTCGGGCTCACCGACGCGCTGGCAACGGTGCTCAACCAGCTGCCGACCCGGGTCACCACGGCGTTCTTCGGATCCATGTTGAAGGGGTCCGACTTCGTCACGAGCAACGTTCCCGGCTCGCCGTTCCCCCTGTACGTAGCGGGCGCCGAGCTCGAGCGGTTGTACCCGTTCGGTCCGCTGTCCGGTACGGCCGCCAACGTCACCCTTCTCTCGCATTGCGACATGTGCTGCATCGGGATCAACACGGACACGCTCGCAATCCCCGACGCTCACGACTTCGCGAAGTGTCTCGAGGCCGGCTTCTCAGAGGTGCTCGCGCTCGGCGCCGAAAGGACCTGAGAACAGGCTGGACCCCCGCGGATCCAGCGGGTGAATGCGTCCGTATCCTGAGTGCATGGACGGTGCGCCGGTCGGTCGGAGGGTGTTCCTCGGTCTGCTCGGCGTGGGCGCGGCGGGGATCGTGCTCGGCTCGAACGTCCAGCGCTGGCTCGAGCGGGAGGTCGGCCCGTACCTCGCGAAGGACGGCACGGGGTTGTCCGGTCTCCTGCCCATCGGGCGGTTCCGCATCTACTCGGTCACCGGGTCGATGCCGCACCGCGGGCACGACGAGTACCGGCTGCGCGTCTCCGGGATGGTCGACCAGCCGCTCACACTCACCTATCGCGATATCCGCGCCATGACGCCCACCGGTCTCACCCGCGACTTCCAGTGCGTGACCGGCTGGAGGGTGTTCGCAGTGAAGTGGAAGGGCGTCCGGCTCGCCGACGTGCTCGACCGGGCCGGCGTGCAGGCGGGCGCGAAGGCGCTGCGCTTCAAGTCGTTCGACGGGACCTACACGGAGAGCCTCACCCTGCAGCAGGCTCGCCGCCACGACGTGCTCGTGGCCTACGAGCTCGAAGGCCAAGAGCTGTCGGACGCCCACGGCGGTCCGGTGCGGCTCTACATCGCGCCGATGTACGGCTACAAGTCCATCAAGTGGTTGGATCAGATCGAGGTGACCGATCAGGTCGTCCCCGGCTACTGGGAGAACCGCGGCTACGACGTCGACGGCTGGGTCGGGCGCTCGAACAACCGTGACGACAAGACCCCGTGACGCCGCTGTGATCCCCCGCTTCGACCGGGTCGAACGAGCTGCGCATTGGACGACCGCGGCGCTGTTCGGTGTGCTGATGCTGACGGGCGCCGTGCTCTACACCGGACCGTTCTCGGCGATGTTCGGACGCCGTGAGCTGTTCCGACAGGTGCACGTGTACGCCGGGATCCTGCTGCCCCTTCCCATCCTTCTCGGGGCCGCCGGACATTGGGGTGCGCAGCTCCGCCGTGACGCCGGCCGCATCAACCGCTGGACCCGTGACGACGCCCGTTGGTTCCGCCGCCGCAACCGCGTTGGCTCCGGCCGGGTGGACGTCGGCAAGTTCAACGCCGGGCAGAAGCTCAACGCGACATTCTTCGCCGGCGCTGTCGTCGTCATGCTCGCGACCGGGTTGATGCTGCGATGGCCCAACCCGTTCTCCAACGACCTGCGCACCGGCGCGACGTTCGTGCACGACTGGTTCGCGTTCGGCATCTGGATCGCCGTGCTCGGTCACATCTACTTCGCGATCCGCGATCCCATCGCGCTGGGTGGCATGACCCGCGGCAGCGTCACGCCGTACTGGGCCCGCACCGAACGCCCGTCCTGGTATCGCGAGATCACGGGAGCGAAGATGACGGGAGCGAAGGATTCACGAGGCTCCAATCCTGAACGTGAGCCCACTCGCTGAACGAGTGCCACCGCAGGTCGGGATAGTCACGGCGAAGCGCAGCGATGTCGACGTTGAACCCGACGCGATCCAGCCACTCGAAGAGGACCTGCAATCCGCCGGAGGGCGTGACGTCGCGCATCTCGAGGTCTCGTCCCGAGGTCGCCGAGATGATGGTGGCCTCTTCGAGCCCGGTCAGTGAGTCGGATGCGAGCTCGATCCGCTGACCGAGCAGGTCGTCGCGGTGCTCGAGCGCGTGCACGGCGAATGCGGCGATGTCGACGACCGGGATTTGCTGGATCGCTCGGCGTGGCGGTACGGGGCTCGGAAAGACGCCCGAGGCAAGCGGGGGCACGTTCCACGGATTGAACAGGTTCTCCATGAGGTAGACGGGAGCGAGGATCGTCGCGGGGAGTCGCAGGGCGTTCACGTAGTCCTCGACCTGGCGCTTGCCCTCGAAGATGGGCACGCCGGTCGGGCGATCGGCGCCCGCTCCTGAGCTGAACACGAAGTGGCCGACGCGCGCAGCGCTCACCGCGTCGGCAAGGTTGCGACCGTGGCGAACCTCGCCGTCGAGCCCCGCCCGATGCGCGGTGCCAGTCGCGAACACCGCGTCGGCGCCGTGCGCGGCTTCCTCGATGCTCACCGGGTCGTCGAAGTCGAAGGCGACGAGCTCGGCGCCGAGGGCGGCGAGCTCCCGGGCCGGCGGTGAATGAAGATCGCGTGTGCCGACGCGGACTCGATGACCACGGTCGAGGAGCATCTCGGCGACGGGGCGAAATCGGCCCGTGGCCCCCGCAACGAGAACGGCCAGAGACATGTCATGAGCCTCCCCTACATCGGGCGATGGGATACCCCCGCAGGGTATCTGCACGTGGCCGCGGGGCAACCGCCGCAAACGACGCGTCCCCGCGCGGCACCTGATCGGTACGGTTGGCCGATGGTCGCAGCCCGGGACGATGCCGAACCGATCCGGCTGCCGCCCGAGCTCTTGCCGTCGGATGGGCGCTTCGGGTCGGGCCCGTCGAAGGTCCGTAACGAGGCCGTCGCGGCCCTGACGGCGGCGGCGCCGACCTACCTCGGCACGAGCCACCGGCGCGAGGGCGTGAAGTCGGTCGTCCGGCGTATCCGAACCGGCGTCGCCGACCTGCTCCGGCTCCCCGACGGCTACGAGGTGCTCCTCGGCGTCGGCGGCACGACGGTCTTCTGGGACGCGGCCGTCTTCGGGTTGATCGAACGGCGAAGCGAGCACCTCAGCTTCGGCGAGTTCTCGGCCAAGTTCGCGGCCGCAGCCACCGGCGTTCCCCACCTCGACGACCCGCGGGTCATCGAGTCGGTTCCCGGGACGCATCCCGAGCTGCGCGGCTATCCCGACGTCGACGCCTACGCGTACCCGCACAACGAGACGTCCACCGGTGTCATGACCGAGGTGCGGCGGCCGGGCGGCGTCGACCCCGCGACCGGGCTCGTGCTCGTCGACGCGACGTCGGGGGCCGGCGGCCTGCGCGTCGACCCGAACCAGTTCGACGCGTACTACTTCGCGCCCCAGAAGGTCCTCGGCAGCGAGGGCGGGCTGTGGATCGCGTGCTGCTCGCCGGCGGCGATCGCGCGCATCGAGCGCATCGCGGCGTCGGACCGCTGGATCCCGCCGTCGCTCAGCCTCGCGATCGCGCTCGAGAACTCCCGGCTCGATCAGACGTACAACACGCCGGCGCTCGCGACCCTGTTCCTCGTCGGCGACCAACTCGACTGGCTGCTCGGCAACGGCGGGCTCGAGTGGGCCGCGTCACGGTGCGACCGCTCGGCCGAGATCGTGTACGGCTGGGCCGAGGCGCACGTGCATGCGAGCCCGTTCGTGGCCAAGCCCGACGAGCGCAGCTATGTGACCGCGACGATCGATTTCGAGCAGCCCGTCGACGCCGGATGGCTCGCGGCCCAGCTGCGGGCGAACGGGATCGTCGACACCGAGTCGTACCGGAAGCTGGGCCGCAACCAGCTTCGCATCGCGATGTTCCCCGCGATCGAGCCCGACGACCTGGCCACCCTCACCCGCGCCATCGACTACCTCATCGAGGTGGCATGACCGCACCGCCACTCCCCGACGGGTTGGTGGCGATCGTCAAGCGCGACTGCCCTACCTGCCGGCTGGTGGCACCGGTGCTCGCCGAGCTCGCCGCCGGCGCGCTCCCACTCACCGTCTACTCGCAGGACGACCCGACGTTCCCCGACAGTGTGAAGGTCGTCGACGACACCGATCTCGAGGTGTCGTTCGCGCTCGAGCTCGAGACGGTCCCGACGCTGCTCCACGTGACCGGGGGCCAGATCGTCGACCGCACCGAAGGCTGGTTGCGCCCGGAGTGGGAGGCGCTCTCGGGTCGGGCGCCGCTCGGGCCCGACCTGCCCGAGTACCGGCCCGGCTGCGGGTCCCGGACCCTCGACCCGGACATCGTCGCCGCCCGCTCCGACGCCGAAGGCGCCGCCCGGCTCCGCTCGCGGCGGGTCGACCTCGGCGCGCACGAGGACGACGTCGAAGCCGCGTATGAACGCGGTTGGACCGACGGCCTACCGGTCGTGCCACCCACTCCCGAACGCGTCGCCCGCATGCTGGCCGGCACCACCCGGGACCCGGACGACGTCGTCGCCGACGTGCCGCCCGATCTCGTGGAATGCACGGTCGAGAAGGTGGCTGTGAACGCGGTGCTGGCGGGCTGCAAGCCCGAGTACCTCCCGGTGGTGATCACCGCGGTCGAGGCGGCGTGCACCGACGAATTCAACATCCACGGGCTGCTGGCCACGACGTACTTCTCGAGCCCGGTCCTGATCGTCAACGGCCCGGTCGCCGCCGCCATCGGGATGAACTCCGGCATCAACGTGCTCGGCCAGGGCAACCGCGCCAACGCGACGATCGGCCGCGCGCTGCAGCTCGTCGTGCGCAACGTCGGCGGAGGCCGTCCCGGCGGCGTCGACCGGGCCACGCTCGGCAACCCCGGCAAGTACACGTTCTGCTTCGCGGAGGACGAGACCGGTTCACCGTGGGAGCCGCTGCACGTCGAGCGCGGTCTGGTGCCCGGCGCGTCGGCTGTGACGCTGTTCGCGGGCGACGGCGTGCGCGGGATGGTCGACCAGCTGAGCCGGACGCCGGAGTCACTGGCCCGCTCGTTCGCCGCCTGCCTGCGCGCGGTCCCGCATCCGAAGATGGCGCTCGGCTTCGACGTGGTCGTCGTCGTCTCGCCCGAGCACGGGCGCGTGTTCCGTGAGGGCGGCTGGTCGAAAGCTCGTCTGCGCGAGGAGCTGCTCGCGCTCCTCCAGCTCGACGGCGACGACGTGATCCGCGGCGCCGGCGGCATCGCGGAGGGCCTGCCCGAAGGGCTCGCCGGCGCGACTGTGCCGAAGTTCCGCGACGACGGCCTCCTGCTCGTGCACGCGGGCGGCGGCGCGGGGCTGTTCTCGGCCATCATTGGTGGCTGGATCAACGGGCCCGGCGGCAGCCAGCCCGTCACCCGGGAGGTGAGGCCGTGAGCGCACGTGTAGTGCTCGACCCGACGGGCGAGCGGGAGGCGCCGACCCGCGAACGGTCGCCGCGCCCGGCGTCACTGGTTGGGCGGACGGTCGGCCTGCTCGACATCTCCAAGCCGCGTGGCGACGTGTTCCTCGACCGACTCGAGGAGCAGCTCGCCGGGCGCGGGCTCCAGGTCCGGCGATTCTCGAAGCCGACGTTCTCGAAGCCGGCCCCGATCGACCTCCGCCACGAGATCGGCACTCAGTGCGACGTGGTGATCGAGGCGCTCGCTGATTGAGGATCGTGCACGTCGTGCAGTGTGCACGACATCGTCAACCTCGAGAGCGGCGGCGTCCCCGGCGTCATGATCGCGTCGAGCGAGTTCGTCGACGCCGCCTCTGCACAGGCGAACGCGCTCGGCGCCGAACCTGCTCGGGTGTTCGTGGCGCATCCCATCCAGGACCGCACCGACGAAGAGCTGCGCTCCCTCGCGGACGGCGCGCTCGACGAGATCCTGCGTAGGCTCCTGGCCGACCGCTGACCCCGGGGGGCGAGGATCCATGCTGTTCCTGCACGAGGTGCATCAGGTCGCGGGCCGCCGCGAGGAGGAGTTCGAAGCCGTCTACCGGGACGGCTGGATGCCGTCACTGGCCAAGGGTGACGACGCCCGGCTCCTGTACTTCCTTCACCACGCCCACGGAACGGGCCGCGCCTACAACGTCGTCACGCTCACCGCGATCCGCGACGGCGCCGCCTGGGAGGAGCTCATGCTCCGGTTGCACGACGGCGACCTCCGGCCGTGGGCCCGCGACGTCGACGCGCTGCGTCACGGCGTCGCGGCCAAGATGCTGGTTCCCGTGCCGTGGTCGCCGCTCAAGGAGCTCGACCTGGCGGCGGTGCCGACGGGTGGCGACCACGCGCTCACGCTGTTCATGGAGGACACCGCGTGGCCGTACGAGGGCGGGCTCGAGAAGTACCTGGAGGCGGCGCGAACGAACTACGCCCCCAGCCTGGCCGAGGGCGGCCGCACGGGCCGTTCGCTCCTCGAGCTCCAGGCCGTGCTCCGTCCCGCGTGGGGGGCCGGGCGCTGGCGCGAGGTCGTGCTGTGGCAGAAGGTCACCCAGCTCAAGGCGATCACGCCGCTCGTCACGACCGAGGTCCCGCCCGAGTACCGAGCGCCGGGCACGTGGATGCACGACGCCCTCGACGTGCGCGACGACTGGGAGAGCAAGCTCCTGCGCACCACGGCCTGGTCGCCCCTCTGGTAGTTCCGGGCGCGCCGAGGCCCGCGCTGAGCGCGGGCCTCGGTGACGTTCTTCGTCGACTGAAGTTCTCTAATCCTTGACCGCCGTGTTCCCGAGCTCCTTGCGTGAAGTGGCGTCCGGTGCGGCGTTGATGTTGCCGATCTGCCCGCCGAGGTCGGGGTTCTCGGCGCTGAACAGGCCCCACGAGCTCTGCCACGCGTCGGCGACCCACGCGTGCATCATCCACAGGTTGTGCAGCGCGGTCTTCTTGCCGCCCCTCGCCGCGCACTCGGCATCACTCGTGCTCTCGGCGCCGACGACGACGCCGCCCTTCATGCACAACCCGCCGTTGCTGTCGTGCTTGTGCCACGGGTCGTTCGGACCGGCGAAGCCTTCGGGCGGCGTGTTGGGATCAGCGAGGACCGAGTAGCTGAGGCCGACGATCTTCGAGTCGGGGTTGGTGCCGTCGTACAGCAGCATCGACGGCTTGGCTGGGTCGAAACCGCCGATCATGTTGCTGACCTTGATGTAGTGGGCGCCGATGCACGGCACGTATGTCGTCACCATGTTGTAGCCGGCGGCCTCGGCGTCGGCGACGGTCGGGTACTGCAGGGTGACCTGGTGGGCGATGGTGAGCTGCTGCCCGAGCTGGTCACGGGTCGCCCGATCGGAGAGGTTCTGCCATTGCACCGGGCCGCGATGCCCGTGGCCACCGGCGCTCGAGATCTGACCGGCGGAGGCGGGCGGGCCTGACTGCTCGCACGGTGTGTTGCCGGTCGGCGCGTTGCTCACGATTGCCCCGTGCGAGTGGCCACCCGCGGCAGCGCCATGGCTGTCCGTGTGACCGCCGGCCGCCACGGTGTCGCCGTGGCTGTGATCGGCCGAAGCGAAGGCCGGTGCCACCGCCATCGACGAGACCACTGCGACGCCCAGAGCAGCGGCGAAGACGCCGGGATACGCCAGCGTCGGGCGCAACCGATATTGCGCGAGGGCTGGGCGCACCAGCACGACGAGCGAGAAGACCACGATGCCCGCCTCGAACCCGGACGAGAGCGCGTCTGCGAGGGTGATGGACTCGGGCGTCCACGCCTCGGGCCCGATCGGGACACCCCAGACGCGCGACATCACCCACACGCCGATGATCCCGGCGTTCAGCACGGCACCCGCGATGAGCAACCGCCGAGTTGGTCGCAAGATGACGCCGACTGCCCACGCCACCTGGAGCCAGGCAATTACGGCGAAGAAGCTGCCGTGAAGCCACGAGAGGCTGTAGTGCTCACCGCTGACGGCGAAGTGGATGACCCCCGCCCCCAACGAAAAGGCCGCGAGCACCCAGCGCAGATACCGGCCGACGGTCTGCTCGTTCGTGGTCATGGAAACGCCCCCTTTTCCCGACCCAAGAAGATTCACAGAACGTGCAAGTAACCCGGAAGGCAGTTTGTGTCAGCCGTCACGTTCCGTCAAGTAATACCCCGAAAGGACGGCCGACGTTCCGGAATATTTCGCTAGGCTAACTAGTTGGTCGACATGATGCGATCTCTTGCCACCGAGCCCCTCGCTCCCGCGCTCCCCAGCCGCCTGCGCATGGTCGTGACGCGGCTGGCGCGCCGTCTGCGCCAGCAGGGCGAGTCGGCGGCGTCGCCGACGCAGCTGGCGGCACTGGCGACGATCGAGCGCGATGGCCCCGTCACCCTCGGGGCGCTCGCCGCCATCGAACGGGTGCGGCCGCCGACGATCACCTCGGCAGTCGGACGGCTCGAGGAGCAGGGCCTCGTGCGCCGGCGCAGTGACTCCCGCGACCGTCGAGTCGCGCGGGTCGAGATCACCGCGCACGGTCGGCGCCTGCTGGCGGAGAGCCGGTCGCGCAAGACCGCCTATCTCGAGCGGCAGCTCGCCGCGCTCAGCGCCGACGAGCACGCGACGCTCGCGCGGGCGGCGACGATCCTCGAGCGCGTCCTCGAGACGGAGCCGTCGTGACCCGCCTCTGGCGCGCCGCCCGCCTCACGTTCCGGTCGATGAGCGTTCGCAACTACCGCCTGTACTTCGCCGGTCAGCTGATCTCGACGACCGGGACGTGGATGCAGTCGATCGCGCAGGCCTGGCTCGTGCTGCAGCTCACGGGCAGCGGCGTCGCCCTCGGTGTGACCGTGGCGTTGCAGTTCACGCCCGTCCTCCTGGTCGGCGCGTGGGGCGGTCTCGTCGCCGACCGCGTCGACAAGCGGCGGCTGCTGGTCGGCACGCAAGCCGCCGCCGGCGTGCTCGCCCTCGTCCTGGGGGCCGTCACCGCCCTCGGGGTCGTCCAGCTCTGGATGATCTACGTGCTCGCGCTGGGCCTCGGCGCCGTGAACGCGGTGGACAACCCTGCCCGCCGCGCGTTCGTCGTCGAGATGGTCGGGACGGAACACGTCAGCAACGCGGTGAGCCTGAGCAGCGCGATGTTCATGGCCGCCCGGGTGGTCGGGCCGGCGATCGCCGGCCTCGTGATCGCCGGTGTGGGGGTCTCGTGGTGCTTCTTCGCCAACGGCGTGTCGTATTCGGCCGCCGTCATCGCGTTCCTGGCCATGCGGGAGAACGAGTTCTTCGCTGTCGAGCGGGTCCCGAAGCGCAAGGGGCAACTGCGGGAGGGTCTGCGGTACGCGTGGTCGACACCCGCGCTGCGGCTCACGCTGGTGCTCACCGCGGTGATCGGCACGCTGGCCTTCAACTTCCAGGTCGTCCTGCCACTGCTCGCCAAGCAGACCTTCAGCGGCGG
>JBKOWN010000141.1:0-3748 GCA_046724435.1 Actinomycetota bacterium | reverse complement strand
ACCGCGCCGCCCAAAGCACCGGTCCCGCCCGTCACAAGCGCTACCCGAGCCATCTCAACCTTTCATGCAGTTCCGTTCGCCGGCCACTAAAATCAACTGCTCCTGACGATAGAAAGCTGAGGCGCATTCGTCAAGATCGGTTGGCGTTAGAATTGGCGCGTGGCCGACGACCTCGACGATCTCCAGCGACTGCAAGGCCTCGGGGATCCGGTCCGGCGAGCGCTCTACCGCCACCTTGCCGTCCAAGGCGAGCCCGTCGGGCGCGACGCGGCGGCTCGCGCCGTCGGCATCAGCCGATCGCTGGCCGCCTACCACCTCGACCGCCTGGTCGACGACGGCTTGCTCGAAACTCGCTACGAACGGATCAATCGACGGAGGGGGCCCGGAGCCGGTCGCCCGTCGAAGCTGTACACACGATCGGGAGCACGGCTTTCCGTCAGCGTGCCATCCCGCGACTACGAAGGCATCGCCCGCCTGCTGGCCGACGCGCTCGAGACCACCGAGGACGGCCAGGCGGCTGCCGGACGCGTCGCACGCAGGTTGGGCGCCGAGATCGGCGCCGAGGCATCGCGCAATCGCGAGGGCCCCGAGTCAGGCGCCGATGTGGAACGCAGACTTGTCGAAGCCCTGGCTGAGCGCGGTTACGAGCCGTACGAGGACGAGGGAACGATTCGGCTTCGCAATTGCCCCTTCCACTCGATCGCCGCGGACAACCGCGATCTCGTTTGTGGAATGAACCTCGCGGTCATGAAGGGCGTCACCCGGGCGCTCGGCACGAACACGATGCATCCTCGCCTCGATCCGCGCCCCGGACAGTGCTGCGTCGCTTTCACACGATCTTCCGAGCGCCAACCGATCAGTAGGCGAATCTAGAAGTGACCGAGGACGGGGTGGGGCACGTAGGGCTCCTCCAGTCGCTTCACCTCGTCGTCGGTCAGCTCCAACTCCTCGGCGGCGAGGGCGTCGGTGAAGTGGCCGAGTTTGGTAGCTCCGATGATCGGCGCGGTCACACCAGGCTTGCTCAGCAACCATGCGAGCGCGATCTGCGCGGGTGACGCGCCCCGCTCTGCCGCGACCTTGGCGACGCGCTCGACGACGTCGAAGTCGGTCGGCTGACTGTACAGGTACTCCGTGAACGTGTCCGTCTCCGAGCGCGTCGTCCGCTTCTCGCCGTCACGGCTGCGGTTCCCGGCGAGCACGCCACGAGCCAGCGGGCTCCACGGGATCACACCGACGCCCTGGTCGATGCAGAGGGGGATCATCTCGCGTTCCTCTTCGCGGTAGATGAGGTTGTAGTGGTTCTGCATCGCCACGAACTGCGTCCAGCCGTTCCGTTCGGCGACGTGCTGCGCCTTGGCGAACTGCCAAGCGAACATGCTGCTGGCGCCGATGTACCGCGCCTTGCCGGCCCGCACGACATCGTGCAACGCCTCCATCGTCTCCTCGATCGGCGTCCGGTTGTCCCACCGGTGAATCTGGTACAGGTCCACGTAGTCCATGCCCAGGCGCCCCAACGACGCGTCGATGGCCGACATGATGTGCTTGCGTGACAACCCGCCGCCGTTCTCGCCCGGCGTCATCGGCATGAACACCTTGGTGGCGATCACGACCTCGTCGCGGCTCAGCAGGTTCCCGACAAGGCGCCCCGTGGCCACCTCGCTGGCGCCACCCGAGTAGGTATCGGCCGTGTCGAAGAACGTGACGCCGCCATCGACGGCGGCCTTCACGATCGGCTCCGCCGCAGCCTCATCGAGGACCCACGGACGCTCGCTGTCGTCCCCGAAGCTCATCATGCCGAGGCACACCCTCGACACCCTGAGACCGGTCCGGCCGAGGTTCGTGTATCTCATGGGCACCTCACCTCACTCGTCCGACGCGGCGACCCTACCGTCATGGAGTGCCGCCGGCCGTCAGCTCACGGGCGAGATCTTGCCTGTCTTCACGTCGTAGACCCACCCCGTCACCTCGATGCCATCCGGCAAGAGGGACGACGCTTTGATCGTGGCGACGTCGTCGCGGACGCTCTTTTCGAGGTCGGGGAAGGGAAGGAAGTCGACGCCGGACGCGTCGACGCCGCGCTCGTCGGACAGTTTCTTCCGCAGGTCTTCGTTCGTGAAGGTGAGCATGCCGCAGTCGCAAGGTAGTCCACTCGTCCAAACCACTGGATGGTGCACGTCCGATGATGCTTACCCGTTGGCGTCCATCGCGACGCGGCTGGCCAGGTGCCCGACGTCGACGAACCCCATCCTGCGATACACCGGGGCGCCCATCGGCGAGGCCATCAATGTCGTCATGCGCGTGCCGAACTCGAGACCGGCAGTAGTGGCGGCGTGTGTGACCGCCTCGCCCAGCCCCCGCTTCATCGCCCGCTGGACAGTGGCGACCCACAGGATGTAGCCGACGCCGTGGGTCGCCATGACCGATGCGGTGGCCACAGGGCCGTCTTGGTCGCGGGCGACCATGACTGCTATGTGCGGCGCGAGGGCGGTCGCCGGCACCAGGCAGGCCGGTGCGACGTCGGCCGGCATGCCGTACACCGCGTACGCGTCCGCGCAGACCGCGGCCGCGTCGGCAATCTGGTCCGGCGTCGTGGCCCGCTCGATGTGCACGTCGGCCGGCGGGTCGGCCGACGACAGCGGCTCGGTCAGCACCATCAGGGGTGCGGGGTCGCCGAACGCGGTCATCCCCGCTTCGTCGGCTGCCTCGATGAGATCGTCGTCCCGGCCGACGAGCGCGTAGAGGCTGAACCCACGGCCCCGTGCCCCGAAGAACGCTCGGGCACGATCAAGCACCTCCGCGGCACCGAGACCGGGCTCGACTCGGATGGCTCCGTTCACGAGCAGCGGCAGCGAATGCGGCCCGGCGTACAGCAGCAAGCCGTCCTCTTCATGGACGGCGCCACCAGGTGCGCGCCGGCTGGCGTCGCGGAAGTAGTCGACGTGACTCAACAACGCCAGCTCGGTGCGTGCGTCGAGCTCCACAACTGGCGACCCTAACGAAACCGCCCCGGTGTTCGAGGTCCGCCGACGACGCCACGCTCCTCGGATCCCATGCCGGGCGAGGCTCAGCCAGGTCTGACGGCGTACGTGACGCCCCAGCCCGGGGCTGAGACGGCGTCTTCGCGAACGACGTCGCCGGGATTGGTGGCGTTCACCATCCTCCCGTTCCCCACGTAGATGCCGACGTGTTGGGTCGGGTCGCTCGGAAAGAGCAAATCGCCTGGTTGCAGCGCACTCAGCGAGACCTTCGGGTACGCGTTGTACTGATCACCCGAGGTGCGGGGCAGGGACAAACCACCGTCTTGCCATGCGCGCCACGTAAGACCGGAGCAGTCGTAGCAATCGGGTCCGGTCCCGGCGAAGCAATAGGGCACGCCAAGCTGCGACTCTGCGAACGCCACCGCGGCGAACGCCCCCGGATGGACCGGCGGTCCGTCACCACCCGAACCTCCGGGGAAGCACCCCGTGAGCACCAGCCCGACCGCCGCCAGGCCCACCATCGCGAGCCAGCGCCCGCGGCCGCGACGACCCGCTACGACGATGCCTCTTTCCGCCATCACGCCCTGCCAGAGCTCACCGCCAGCGGCAGCATCACCGGCTGGTCGGGGTCACCTGTTTAGTCCAGTGTTGCCAATTTGGCCAATGTGGCCAGAGGGAAGGAGGATCGACGGCGGGGCTACGGAACGCGCGCTGTCACGGCGTGCCGGGGGCGGTGACCTCCGTTGGAGCCGGTGGAGGCGAAGTCGTGG
>JBKOWN010000063.1:0-42770 GCA_046724435.1 Actinomycetota bacterium | reverse complement strand
GCAGCACGCGGCGGCGCAACGCTTCTCGAGATCCAGCGGGCCAGGTTGTCGAATGCCATCTCCCAGACGTCTGTCTGGCGGAACGCAGACGGCGTCGCGCCCGCCGGCCAGTCGCACGTCAGGCTCCCGGCGAAAGCCGAGATGGTGTTGTCGGGTTCGTTGTTGATGTGTGACATCCCCGCCACCTCGTAGAGGCGGTACGTCCTGCTGTCGGGGCGGCGGTACCCCAGGCTCCCGTAGATCGAGATCGTCACCAGAAGCTCGCGCTCGCCCTGGAGTTCCACGACAGGCACACCGACGTCGGGAACGCGTCCCACCTGTGACCCGCCCGAGCTTCCCACCGCCGCCTGCCCCGGGAAGAAGCCGTCGAACACCCGCCGACCGTCAACCGTCCCCTTGCCCTGGGGCGAGCCGATGAACGTGCGGGTCGCCACGGCGGTCTGCGACCAGCCACCGAGGACCGCGCTCTTCACGCGGACCCGGGGCAAGAGGGCATCCGAGTGCTGGTGGAGCAACGCACCCACGCCGGCGAGGATCTCGTTCTGGGCCTCTGGCGTCGCCGGGACGTCGAGAGCCGAGTAGCGCGTCGGGTTCGCGCCCTTCACGAGCCGCTCCACGACGTCGCGGTTCGCGGCCACGCCCACGTGCACGTCATCGTGCGCGACGAAGTACGGCTGCAGGAGCGTCTGCATGCCCCAGATACCAGCGCTGTGCAACGGCTCGACTGCGACGAGACCCGAAGCGCGGCTCGGATCGGCGGGCCGGCGCACGAAGACGGCCGTCTTGTAGGTGATCTTCGGCGACGAACAGGAAACGAAGAAATCCTCGTCGACCCACCCCGACGGCAGATCGGCCTGCAACGCCGCTGTGAACGCCGGCGGCGACTCGGTGACCGGCCCTTCGACCGTCGGCACACACGCGAAGCTCTCGATGCCAGCACGCCCACTCGGAGACGCCCTCACAGACGTCTCGGCCAGCGAGGAGACAGCCAGCACGATCGACACGCACACGACGAGGGCGACGAACGAACCCCGAGACCAAAGGCTCGCACGTCGCGCACCTTCGGAGCACTCGTTCGACCTGATGCTGCCCGCCTTCGGCGCCGGTAGCAGGGGTACTCCTTATCTCTACTACTACTGCACCCTCGGGTCTGTCCGCGCGCGTCGACAGCAGCGCCACCCGGATGATTCGGGCGCCGTAGTCTCGCCGCATGGATGTCTCGCACTGTCAGCACGAGAAGCGCATCGAATGGATGGCCCAGCTGGCACGAGACGGCATCAAGGACACGTTCGCCAGCCTCAAACGCGTCGCAGCGTCACCGACGTAGGGTTTGCGCCGATGCGTTTCGGGCTGGACATCGCACAGCAGCGGATGCCGTGGGACGAGGTCGTCGGCCGCGTGCAGTTCGCGGAGGATCTCGGCTTCGACGGGGCGTGGGGCTTCGATCACTTCCAGCCCATGTACGGCGAAGGACCCGGCGAGACCTTCGAGGGCGTGACGACGCTGGCTGCGCTCACGGGGATGACTTCGCGCATCCGGCTCGGGCTCCTCGTGACCGGAGTGACCTACCGGCACCCGTCGGTGTACGCGGCGCAGGCCCTGACCATCGACCATGCGTCACACGGCCGGCTCGAGCTCTCGCTCGGCGCGGCATGGTTCGACAAGGAGCACATCGAGCTCGGCATCCCGTTCCCGTCGATCCGTGAGCGCTTCGACCTGCTCGAGGACGCGCTCGAGATCGTCACCCGGCTGCTGACGGGCGAGGTCGTGTCCTACGACGGAAAGATCGTTTCGTTACGGGACGCCCAGCTCCGTCCGTTGCCCGTCCAGCGTCCGCACCCGCCGATCTGGGTCGGCGGCAACGGTCCGCGTCGCACCCTCCCCCTCGTCGCCTGCTACGCCGACGTCTGGCACGCATGGGGCACACCGAATTCGTTGCGGGAGACGAACGAACGGCTCGACCAGCTGGCTACCGAAGCCGGCCGCGACCCGTCGTCGATCATGCGCGCAGGCTCGCTCTCGCTCGACGACCTCGACACCGCACGCAAGCACGCAACGAAGTGGCGGGACGCCGGCTACGGCTATCTCGTCTGCGGCTGGCCCGAGGCCGGTCGCGCTCAGGTCGAGGCGTTCGCCCGGGAGGTCCTGCCGGAGCTCGCCGGCTGAGCGGGAAGGATGCCCGATTGGCGTAGATTGCGGCGGTGACGCCGTCGGGGGGCAATCGCAAGGTCCGGCGAGGGTGCGCCGCTCGCGCGGTGGTTGACGGAACTAGGCGTGTGCAGCCCTGCGCTCGCCCACGACGCCTCCGTACGGGTCCTCACGCCCGACGGCTTCGACCCCGACCGCGACCAGCTTCGTACCGGCAACGGCCAACCCGGAGGCCCCCATGGCGGCAGCTTCGGCCCCCACGAGATGGGCGTCTCGCAAGCAACGGCGACCCTGCGTCAACGCTCGACATTCCGCATCTCTACGTCGACTACGGCCCGGGCGCCCATACCTGGCCGTACTGGCGAGACGACCTCGCCGCCACTCTGCCGGGCATCACGACCTTCTTCGCGAGGAATCCGGAACTGCTACGCGCCGCGGTGTAGCCGAATCGCGAGTGCCAATCGCGTCGGCTCGGGGAATCACCTTCGGATACGAGCGAGCGTGTTGCGGTCGCGGTGGCAGTAGACGCCGTGCATCCGGGGTTGGTACATGAATGTCTCTTGCTCGTAGGAGAACTGGTCGGGAATCGACAGGTCGATGGTCGTCCGGAACTGCGTTGTGCGCGCGGTCGTGGTCAGGTGTGGGTTGGAGAGAATCCCGAAGTCGCCCGCCCCGGCGTCGGCGCTCACGTTCAGCGTGGTGTCCCCGGGGCGTGCGGACCCGCCGGCGAGCACCACGATGCCACGAGGCGTGATGAGCCCTCGCATGACCAGCTCGTGCTCTGGGTCCCAAAACCAGTAGCCGATCTCGGTGTGGAACGGCACCTCTTCGTCCATCCGCCATGCGGTGGTCCTGTAATCGAGCCGGTACACCGCCTGGGCTCCGTTGTGGGCGGGACCGGCCGGCGTGAAGGAGCTCAGTTCACGGAAGGGAGCGGATTCCTCGCGGCCCCGCACGTACACGTAGGCGTCGTCGAGTCCCCGATCGCCTTCCCACTCTCCGATCAACGGCGCCAGCGGTCCGAGCGCAGCGGCCTCAGGTGTGGGGACGCTCACCGTGGCGACGGTACCGCTCGAGGCCACTCCACGGCCCGGGTACCGGCCGACGCGCCACCGTTACGCCCCTGCCGGCCGCTTGGGTCCATGCTCTTCTAGGTACGAGGCAAGCACGGCGGCTCCAGAACGCTCGAGATCTCGGGTCGCCGTCAGAAGCGTTATCGGCCGACGGCGCGCAAGCTCGAGTACCTCTTCGACTGCGGTCTTCGAGGTGGCGCTTCTGAGCTCGGCCCGGTACCGCTTGGTGAACTCTGCGAAGCGCTCACGCTGATGGCCGTAGAACCGGCGGAGCGCGGTGCTTGGTGCGAGGTCCTTTCTCCACGCGTCGAAGCGCGCGTCCTCCTTTCGGAGGCCGCGTGGCCAGAGGCGATCCACGAGCATCCGCACGCCATCCCCTCGGGCGGGCGGTTCGTACGCTCGCTTGATTCGGATCCGGTGGATTGGTTCGACCATCTGCGTCCTCCTGCGTGGTAGCGGCCGTGAGCGGACAGCAGATGTGACAACGTTCCCCGTGTCGTGTCAGATCGCCCAGGCAGTGAAGCTGCCGACGATGGCTCCGTAGGCGACGTGGGTTGCCCCCTCGATGGTCGGCGCCACGGCTACGAGCGAAGATACGTCCCACGCGAGCACGACGACCGCAGAGCGAGGGAATCTGCAGGCCATGAGCATCCTCGACATCATTCCGGCCTCGGAGCGAACCAAGCTCCGGCGCGCCGGGACAGCCGGGTGGTCTCGGCCCATGCTGGCCACCCTGACGAACGACCACTTCTCCAGCCCCGACTGGATCTACGAGCGGAAGCTCGACGGAGAACGCGTCATCGGCGTACGCACCCGTCGATCCGCCAAGCTCTACTCGCGCAGCCAGCAGACGCTCGATGGGGCATACCCCGAGGTCCTGGACGCCCTCGGGTTGCAGGAAGTAGAAGACTTCACCGTCGACGGCGAGGTTGTGGCCTTCGAGGGCATGACCACGAGCTTCTCCCGTCTCCAGCGTCGTATGCAGACCAAGGACCCCGAACAGGCCCTACGGAGCGGCGTCGCCGTCTACTACTACGTGTTCGATGTCCTGCACGTCGACGGCTACGACGTCACGGGCGTTCCGCTCCGGTCCCGGAAACGGCTTCTCCGGGCGCTTCTCGCATATGCGGATCCGCTGCGACTCACATCGCACAGAAACACCGAAGGTGAACGGTTCTACGCGGAGGCTTGCCGCAAGCGGTGGGAAGGACTCGTCGCAAAGCGCGCCGACTCGACCTACGTGCACGTGCGCTCGCCGGACTGGCTGAAGTTCAAGTGCGTGAACAGCCAGGAGTTCGTCATCGCCGGGTACACCGACCCGGCCGGAAGTCGGATCGAGTTCGGGGCCCTCTTGATCGGGTACTACGACGGCGACGACCTTCGCTACGCGGGAAAGATCGGCACCGGCTTCGACGACCGCACGCTGCGCGATCTCGGCGGTCGACTGCGTCGACTGGAGCGTCCTGACTCTCCCTTCGCCGACCGCGTGCCGGGCCGCAACGTGCACTGGGTGAAGCCGCAGCTGGTGTGCGAGGCGGGCTTCACCGAATGGACGGGCGACGGGCGCCTGCGCCACCCCCGGTTCTTGGGGTTGCGTCGCGACAAGCGAGCGCGTGAGGTGGTGCGCGAGCGGCCGTCATGAGGCCGAAGGCGTGGCGCCATCTCGCTCTGTCGAGCGCCCCCGAAACGGCGCCCGGTCAGGCGCTGGTCGAGAACACGCTCACCGTCAGGCACACGATCGAGTGCAGCGCCCCAGTCACCAGCTGGCGCAGGAAGGATGCCCGTGGGCGGTGGCCGTTGACGGCGGGCCAGACGACGTCGATCGGCCGGTAGTCGACGCCGCGCAGGTCCGGCGTCGGGCGGCGCGCTTTCCAAGCCGCCCGTAGCTCGGGTGTGGCGCGGCGATGCTCGCTCAGGTAGGCGAGCGCTTCGGGCCAGACCCCCGTCGTCGCGACGACCCCGCAACTGCAGCGAGCAGCCCACCGCCGGCCCGCAGTGGTGGAGGTGCCGCCGAGCTCGAAGCTGCGAACGGCGCCGACATGAGCGTCCAAGACGGAGGCAGAAGTCCCGATGGGGGGCAATTGTGCTCCGGCGCGCCCCCTGAATCGGGGATGGTCCCGGTGCCCCGACTCGGCGCCGGTGAGTTTCGGCCCCGAGTCTGGTCGTACTCGGGAAAGGGCTCCCCGAGGAGGTTCGCTTGGCCGCGCCCGACCTGTCGTCCCCGACCCCGCTCGAAGGCCTCCGGCCTCCGTCCGGGCCGAGGACGATCGTCCTCGACATCTGCGGACCGATCGCACGGGCCGCGGTCCCCGATTTCTGCGACCACGTCAGGCTGCTCCTCGCCAACGGCGACGTCGATCTCGTCACGTGCGAGGTCGGGGGGCTCGTGCACCCCGACGTCACCGCGGTCGGGTTGCTCGCGCGCCTGCAGCTCACCGCGCGCCGCTCGGGCCGGGCGATTCGGCTCCGCAACGCACGGGTCGAGTTGCGCGAACTCCTCGCCCTGGCCGGACTGCGGGACGAGCTACCGGTGTGCCCCGGCCTGCTCGCCCACCCGCAGCGGCAGCCCGAACAGCGGGAACAAGTCCGGATCGACGAAGAAGTCGATCCCGCTGATCCGTCCTTCTGACACCCGGAGGACGTGGATTGCCCACGCCTCGAAGCCGCCGCCCGCACCATCGGGGCGCCACTGCGCGAATCCAGGCGACCCGCTCGCCTCTACGGGCTCGAACCGCGACCCGCGGCACCCGGAACCGGCGCCGAGCAGCCACTTGCGGAGCTCATCGGCCCCTTGCAGCCACAGCTCGTAGGGCGGCATCGACATGGTGGCGTCCTCGTGGAGCAGCGAGACGAGCGAGTCGATGTCGAAGCGCTCGAACGCGTCGACGTAGCGCGCCAAGAGCGCCCGCTGTTCGTCGTCCTCCGGCATGAGCACGTCGGACTCGGCGACGTTGCTCGCGGCGAGCGTGGATCGGGCGCGCTGGAGCGCGCTGTTGACCGAGACGACGCTCGTGTGGAGGAGCTCGGCCACCTCCGACGCCTTCCACCGCAGCACCTCGCGCAGGATCAGCACCGCCCGCTGGCGGGCCGGCAAGTGCTGGAGCGCGGCGATGAGCGCCACCCGGATCGACTCCCGTGACTCGGTCACCTCGGCTGGATCTTCGGTCGGCGGTACGGCGCGGCCGTCCGGGATGGGCTGGATCCACTTGCTCTCGGGCAGGCGCGGGCCCGCCTCCGAGTCTCCCGACGAGGAGGACACGAGGTCCATGGGCAGAGCTCGGCGCTGTCGGCCTTCGATCATGTCGAGGCACACGTTGGTGGCGATGCGGTACAGCCACGACCGGAGCGCCGAGCGTCCTTCGAAGCGGTCGAAGCCGCGCCACGCGCGCACCATCGTCTCCTGGACGGCGTCCTCGGCCTCGAACGACGAGCCGAGCATTCGGTAGCAGTAGCCGGTCAACTCGACGCGGTGCTGCTCGAGGGTTCGTTCCAGGTCCGGCGCGGCGACGTCGGTCATCGGTGCTCCTCTGTGCGCTGGAGGCAGGCGGGCGAGTCGGGGGTGGGCTCGACGATCTGGACGCAGTTGCCGTCGAGGTCCAGAACCGTCCCGATTATGCCCCAACGCGTGCGCTCCAGTTCCCGGACCCAGACGGCCTCGAGGCCGACGAGCCTCGCCTCCGCCGCCCTGATGTCGTCGACATGGAAGTTGAGGATGATCCGCGCCGATTCGCCGGTATGCGGAGTCTCGGCCGTCCCGAGCGTGAAGCGGAGCTCGACGCCGCCCGCGGTGAGCAGCGGATCCGCATCCGTGAGGCCGAGCGCCTGCCGGTACCACGCCGCCGCCTGATCGGGCGCGCGCGACTCGAGCGTGATCGCCCGGAGGCGGGCGCGCCGGACGCCCGCGGGTGTCTCGGGAACCGGTGGGTCCGCGACCATCACGACGAGCCCGGTTACTCCTTCAGCTCGATGATCTGTACGTAGTTGCCGTCCGGGTCGACGAGCGTCCCGAAGAGACCGCCGGCCCGCTCCTCCAGCTCGACCAGCCACGTCACGCCGAGCGCGTTCAGGTGATCGGCGGTCGCCCGGGCGTCGTCCACGTGGAAGTTGAGGACGACCCGGCCGGGCTCGGGGTTCGCGTCGGCGACGTCGCTGCGCCCGTCGATGAGCAGCGACGTGTCACCGAACGTGCCGGCGAACATCGTCGGCGTCACCTCGGTGAACCCTCCCCCGCTGTCGTCCGGCGCCAGGGCGGCGGCGTACCAGTCCCGAAGCCGCTCGGGGTTCGCGGTGCCGAGCAGGATGCTGCCGAGTGTCAGTGTCGCCATGGTCAGAGGTCGAGCTCGTCGAGTGCGACACCACCGTTGACTTCGAAGATGTTGCCGGTCGGGTCCCTGAACCACGCAGTCTTGAACGCTCCGGTGTCGTGGATGTCGCCGTCGCGGGTGACACCCGGGACGTCGTCATACCGCTCGAACGGCACTCCCTTCGCCTTCAGGTCGCGCACAGTTCCCTCCACGTCGTCGACGGTCCAGAGCGCCGTGGTTCCCTGGTTGGTACCGGCGGTCTGCGACTCGTAGACGATGAGGTTGGTGGAGCCGCTCCGGTAACGAAGGACGCTCGGCGAGCTGTCGAGTCTCGTGAGCCCGAGCGCCTCCTCGTAGAACTTCGCCGCCTCCGCCGCGTCCTTGACGGGCACCATCGTCGTCACGTCTCGTTCACCCAACATGCGGTTCCTCTTCACGAGTGGAGCTTTCGGTTGTAGAGGTGCAAGGTGATCGGCGCGAAGAGGGCGATGATGACGGCGCACGACAGGATCGCCCACCCGATGTTGGCGGCCGACGCCGAACCCTGCATCAACTCGCGTACTGCGATCACCACTCTCGTCACCGGATTGACCTTGACGATTGCCTGGAGCCACCCCGGCATCGTGCTCTCGGACACCCAGATGTTCGTCAGGAACACCAAGGGGAACAGGATCATGATGCTCGCCTGCATCACCGACTCGGGCGTCCGCATCGTCAACCCGAAGATGGTCCAGATCGTCGTCAGGCTGAGCGCGAACACCAACATGAGCGCGAACGCGATCAGCACGCCGACGACGTTGTCGGGCCGGAAGCCGAGCCCGACGCCCAAGACGAACACGACCAGCGCCGCAAAGGTGTACCGGAAGAGGTCGGCAAGGAGGCCACCGGTGAGGACGGACTGCCGCCAGATCGGGAGCGACCTGAACCGCTCGAAGATCCCCTTGGAGATGTCCGTGTTCAGGGCGACCCCGGTGTACATCGTGATGAAGGCAACGGTCTGCACGAGGATTCCGGGAATGGCGAACTCGGCGTACGCGCTGGTCGATCCGGCGAGGGCGTTCCCGAACAAGAATGTGAAAAGCAGCGTGAACATGATCGGGAACATGGTCACGTCAAGCAGCTGCTGTGGAACGTGCTTGATCTTCAGCAGCGCCCGCCAACCGAACGTGAGCGATGCCGAGAGAGGGCCTGGCGGCGCGGGGTGAGCACGGGGTGTGAGCGCGACCTGCATGGTGTCGGTCATGCTGCGTCCTCCTCATCGTTCTCGTTCTCTCGCGCGGTGCTCTCTTCGGCCGGGCGGCCGGTCAAGGCAAAGAAGACCTCGTCGAGGCTCGGCTGACCGAGCGAGAACTCGGCCACTTCGACACCGGCACGGCCGAGCTCCATCAGCGCGCGGGCGACACGTTCGGGATCCGAGACCGACGCCGTCAACGCCGCCGCGTCCGAATCCGGGTGCACCGGGACGCCCAGCGTCCGCGACAGGACCTCCTGACCCTCGTTTCGCTGCTCCGGATCACGCAGGCGCGCGTGCAGCGCGCCCGCTCCGACCGAGGCCTTGAGCTCGCCGCTCGTACCCTCGGCGATGACCGTGCCGTGGTCGATGACGGCGATCCGGTTGGCGAGCTGGTCGGCCTCATCGAGATATTGCGTGGTCAGCAGCGCCGTCGTGCCTTGCGCGACGAGCGTGCGGATGACCTCCCAGACCTGGTTCCGGCTGCGCGGGTCGAGGCCGGTCGTCGGCTCGTCGAGGAACATCAGGTCGGGGGTGACCACCATGCTCCCGGCGATGTCGAGCTTGCGCCGCATGCCTCCCGAGTACGTCTCGACCTGACGACCGGCCGCTTCGGCCAGGTCGAACGCGTCGAGCAGCTCGTCCGCCCGCGCCTTGGCCTGCGCCCGCGGCAGCCCGAGCAGCCGACCGAGCAGGATCAGGTTCTCCCGACCCGTGAGCTCCTCGTCGATGGACGCGTACTGCCCGGTCAGGCTGACGCGACGACGAACCGCGTCGGCTTCGCGGACGACGTCGTGACCAAGCACGTACGCCGTCCCCTCGTCCGGCTCCAGCAACGTGGCGAGCATCCGGATGGTCGTGGTCTTGCCGGCGCCGTTCGGCCCGAGGAAGCCGTAGAGAGTGCCGGACCGCACCGCGAGGTCGACACCGCACACCGCGCGGGTCTCGCCGAAGGACTTCGCCAATCCGGACGCCTCGATCGCGAGGGGGGAGCTCGAATCCAATGCGATCCTCCTGGTCGGACCTGGTGGCTGGTCGTGGGTACGACCGCCACCCCGGGGCGAACTCATCGCCCCCAGACGACCTTCCCGCTGTGACCGTCGTCACCGATGAGCCCGACGGGTAGCTGCCGTCTGAGTAGCGTGAGCACCGTGGCCGCGGCCGACGAGAAGGCCCTCGAGATCGACGGGCACGAGATCCTCATCTCTCACCCCGACAAGGTGTTCTTCTCGGAGCACGGCGAGACGAAGCTCGATCTCGTCAACCACTACCTGCGGTTCGCCGAGCCGGTGATGCGCACGATGGGCGGCCGGCCGACGCTGATGCAACGTTTCCCCGAAGGGGCGAGCGGGTCGAACTTCTTCCAGAAGCGGGTGCCGAAGTCGGCACCCGACTGGTTGCAGACCACGATCGTGAGCACGCCGAACGGCACGACCTCGCGGGCGCTCGTGGTCGCGGACCTCGCCCACGTCGTCTGGGCCGTCAACATCGGGTGCCTCGGCTTCCACGTCTGGCCGTACCTTGCCGACGACCCGGAACACGCCGACGAGCTCCGTCTCGACCTCGACCCGCAGCCCGGCAACGACTTCACCGATATACGGGCCGCCGCGGCCAAGGTGCGGGAGTTCCTCGACGAGCTCGGGATCGTCGGCTACCCGAAGACGACCGGCAATCGCGGCGTGCACGTCTACATCCGGCTCGAACCGCGGTGGGATTCCTACGACGTCCGGCGAGCCGCAGTCGCCGCCGCCCGGGAGCTCGAACGGCGTCATCCCGATCTGATGACGGCGGCCTGGTGGAAGGAAGAGCGGGGCGAGCGAGTCTTCCTCGACTTCAACCAGAACGCACCCCACAAGACCGTGTTCGGCGCGTGGTCCGTGCGAGCTCGCGTCGGGGCGCAGGTCTCGACACCGCTCTTCTGGGAGGAGATCGACGAGATCCATCCCGACGAGCTGACGATCTCCACGCTGCCGGCGCGGATCGAAGCGCACGGCGACCCGTGGGTCGACATGAACGACAACCCGCAGTCGCTCGAGCCGCTGCTCGACATGTACGCACAAGACCGTGCCAACGGGCTCATGGACGCGCCATGGCCGCCGGTGTACCCGAAGCAGCCCGACGAGCCGCCGCGCGTCGCCCCGAGTCGCGCGCGAAAGGAATGACGGACCCGCCACGATGGTGTTCGTCTCACGGGACCGTGACCTCCTCCGTGCCAAGGACCTCGCCGACGCTCGATACTTCGAGCCGCTGGGCGTCGACGACCTCGCCCGCGCCGCTGGCTTCTCGCGCGCCCATTTCAGCCGCGAGTTCCGTAGCGCCTTCGGCGAGTCGCCCCACACGTACCTGCTGACCCGACGCATGGAGCGAGCCGCCGCGCTCCTCCGACACACGGACTATTCGGTCGCCCGGATCTGCTTCGACGTCGGGCTCCAGAGCGTCGGCTCGTTCACCACGAGCTTCTCCCGCACCTACGGCGTCTCGCCGACCGCGTACCGCGCTTCGTTTCCGCCAGCGGCCGACTACGCGCGGATCCCGACCTGCATGCTGCGGGCGTTCGGGCGTCCGCGAAACCGCACGTTTCGAGAAGACACGCGCCGAACGCATCTTTAACGTGCGCGGCACACGCTCCTTCGTACGGTCCCATGAGGAGGAAGACGAATGATGCAGATCGGCAGTGCGCAGCTCTGGGTGCACGACCAGGACGAGGCGCTCGAGTTCTACACGAAGCAGGTCGGATTGGAGACCCGGTCCGACGTGACAGTCCCCGAGCTAGGGAACTTCCGCTGGCTCACGGTCGGGCCGGCCGGGCAATCCGACGTCGCGATCACGCTGATGGCCATTCCGGGGCCGCCCGTGATGGACGAGCAGACCGCCAAGGAGGTCCGCGCGCTGATGGCGAAGGGGTTCGCGGGAACGATCTTCCTCGTGACCGACGATTGCCGGGCCGCGTACGACGAGATGCGGGGACGCGGCGTCGAGTTCACCGAGGCGCCGGAAGAGCGTCCTTACGGGATCGATTGCGGCTTCCGCGACCCGTCGGGCAACAGCCTGCGGCTCACCGAGCCCCGGGAGATGACGAGCGCCTGATCAGCGGACGGTCCGCGCGTGCTGTTGAAAGAAGTCGTCGTCCTCGAGACCCCACGACACGATCCGTCCGGGCCGGATCCGGATCCGCGGCGGGTCGTCGGCAACCTCGGCGTTCCCGCGGATCTCGATGCCGCGCGGCCTCCACGGATCGACGCTGGCGAGGTCGTCGATGACGATGGCCGCGCGACCCGATCGCTTGACGTCGAGGTACTTCTTCGAGTGCGCGAAGTTGCGGCCGGTGACCTCGATCGCGTCCTCGTCGGGGTCGTAGTGCCATCCGACCGGGGCGACGTGCGGCGTGCCGTCCTTCCCCACGGTCGCGATGCGTCCCAGGCGTCGCTGCGACAGGTAGCGCCGCTCCGCGTCGGTGAACACGCTGCCGTTTGCCGCCACGACGTGCTGCAACCTGCCGCCGCGTCGGCCCATTCCCGTTCGTCTGGTACAAGGAGGACGATGCGACGTCGTCAGATCGAGGTCACCGCGCACTCGGACGCCGCTCCCAACACCGTGTTCGCGTTACTGACGGACGGCACCACTTGGCCGCGCTGGTCGCCGATCGAGTCGTTCGAGCTCGAGCGCGAAGGTGATCCGCCGCCCGAGGGCCCCGGCGCGATCCGCGTCTTCCGCCGGGGTCGTACGGTCGGCCGCGACCAGCTCGTCGACGTCGCTCCCGCCGAGCGACTTGTCTACGCGTCTCTCTCGGGTCTGCCCGTCCGGGACTACCTCGCCGAGGTCGAGCTCACCGCCGTGATCGGCGGCACCGACATCCGGTGGCAGGCATCCTTCTCCCCCAAGTTTCCCGGCACGGGCTGGCTCCTCGAGCGCGGCCTTCGCCGCTTCCTCGAGCAGTGCGCGCGCGGCGTCGCCGCGCACGCCGGCTCTTAGCGTCGGTTCAGGTTCGGTTCAACGCGGCCGCGTAGTGGTCGCGGTATTTCTCCCAGTGGTCCTTCTGCCACGGGATGCTCGCACCGTCGATGACGGCGGCCAAGCGGTCGAGCACCGCGTGCCAGCCGGCGAGGTCGCGCGGTGCGTTCACCGCGTCGAAGCCGGGCGGCTCGGTGTGCGTGAGCGTCAGGCGCGTGCCGTCGCCGTCGCGTTGCAGCTCCCACCGCGCGATCGATCCGGGATCCGAACCGAAAGTGTGCTCGAAGAGGAACGGTGGATCGACGCGCAGCACTGTGTCGTGCGAGACCAACGCAACGTCGCCCGCCTCGGCGATGATCGCCTCGACGAGCTCGGGCGGCCCGGTCGTACGGATCTCGAAGCGGCCGCCCTCGACGAGGTCGAGCTCGACGTCCCCCTCACCGAACCACTGCGTGATCCGCTCGGGGCGGGTGATCGCGTTCCACACCTGCTCGACCGGGTGCGAGAGGCGTCGCTCGAATCGCAGCACGTAGCGGCCGTCGATCTTCTCGATGGTGCCGTCGGCCATTGCCTGGGGGGTCGGGTTCGGGGCCATCGTTACTCCTCCTCGTTCGTGTCCGTGTCCGGGGTGGCGGTGTCGTCGAGGTGGCGCTCAAGGGCGTCGAGCCGGTCGGTCCAGAACCGCCGGTACGGCGCCAGCCATGCGTCGATCTCGGCGAGCGGCTCGGCCCGGACGCGGTACCAGCGCCGCTGGGCGTCGACCCGGACCTCGACGAGGCCGGCTTCGCGCAGCACCCGGAGGTGCTTCGAGACGCCGGGCTGGCTGAGCGCCACGCCTTCGACCAGCTCCCCCACCGAACGCTCCCGCACCCGCAAGAGATCGAGGATGTCGCGCCGCCGGGGTTCGGCCAGCACGTCGAAGGTGGTCGCCGCCATGGCAGCCAACATACTCGGCTAGTTATGTGCCTGTCAAGGCATACGCTGCTCAGCGACGGAGCTCCTCATAGAGCGGCGTCGGGAACCGGGCGACCACCCTGGTGCCGTCGAGCCAGGTCTGGAGCCGGCCGACCTGCCGCTCGACCGCCCGTCGCCCGTCGGCGCCGATGTCCTCGAGCACGAGCCAGACGATCTCGCCGTCGGGGCGTTGGTTCCATCCGCCGACGATGCGCCCGTCCCACCACACCGTCGGCCCGGCGTTGCCGTTCGTGTCGAAGACCGCCGGCCGGTGCGGCCCGAGATACCACTCCCGCTCGGCCCAGCCCATCACGGTCGGGTCGAGGCTCGGCAGCAGCGCCGCCCACGGCTTCGGTGACCGCACGGGCGCGTCGTCGCCGGCGAGCACGATCCCGGTCGCGCCGTGCTCGAGCTCGACCTCGACCGTCTCGAGCTCGGCCACGGCGGTGCGGGTCTGGCCCAGCGTCCAGCCCGTCCACCACTTCAGGTCCGCGATCGTGCCCGGGCCGAACGCGGCCAGCCAGCGCCGCGCCAGCTCGGCACGCGCCTCATCCGGCTTCAGGGTCGGAAAGCCGTCCGGGATCCACGATCGCATCGGCGCCCACCGGTAGCGGGTGCTCGTCCACGAGCCCTGGGGCCGGCCGCGCACGACGCGCTGCTCGCAGGCGAGCAGGAACAAGACCCGGGTCGTCATGCCCATGGCGCCGGCCCACTTCTTGCCTTCGCCGTACGGGATCTGCTTGCGCAGACGCGGCACGGCCTTCGAGAGATCGGCTCCGGTGATCTCGCCGTGCGCCTCGATCGCGGCGAGCGTCTCGGCCTCGGCCCGGTGCAGCCACCGAGCGCCGTCGCGGGCGATGCCGGCTTCCTCGATCATTCGCACCGTCCGCTTGCGTTGCGGAGGGACGAGCGCCTCCGTGACCGCGGCCTGCACGACCGGCACGAGCTCCACGGGAAGGACGAACAGCGTCCGGCGCATGCAGAGCGTGCGGACCAGGGTTCGATCCTCGTAGAGCGCCCGCTCGACCGATTCGACGTCGGGTTTCTTCAGACGGGCGGCGGCGGCCAGGAACACGCTCGCCGGGTCGGTCGAGTGGAGGCCGACCAGCTGTTCGGCCAGCACCACGACATCCGTGGCCTTCGTGCAGGGGGTCAGGTGGTGTCGGATGGCGAGGCGCCCCCGTCGCTCGCGGTCGGAGATCCGCCTCATGGCTCCCATCGTCGCGTCTCGACGCCCCGGATGGATTCCCGGTTCGGCGCCTACTCCCAGTGGCGTAGCGGCGCCACCGCCCGCCGGACGATGACACCCCCGTAGCCGCGCTTTACCTTGCAGGTATGAGACCCAGCCCCGCCCCGGTGCGGTTCGCGGACGCGTGGCCGCCGTGGGCGCGTGGGCGCTGGGCGGACGCCGAGATCGCCGCCATCGTCGGTGTGCTCCAGATCGCCGGCACGTACCTCGTAGCCCGGCATCAGAGCGACCGCAGCTCGTTGGATGTGCTTGCGTACACGCTGCTGGTCATCGGACCCGCAGCGCTGCTGTGGCGGCGTCGCTACCCGGCCGCCGTCCTGGCCGTCGTCTTCGTCGCGACGCTCGGGTACTGGGTGAGCGACTACCCACGGGGGCCCGTCTTCTTCGCGTTGATCGTCGCCTTCGTGACGACCGTCATGGCAGGGCTGCGGGTCTTCGCGATCGTGGTCGTCGTCGCCGGCTGGCTCGCCTTCACGTGGCTGCCGTATCTCGTCGGCAACGAGCCCGAGCCCGGCGTCGCCGCGACCGTCGGCCTCCTGGCGTGGCTGCTCGTGCTGTCCGCCATCGGCGAGATTGCACGAGTCAGCCGTGAGCGCGCCGCAGAGAGGGCGCGTTCGCAAGAGGAGGAGGCCCTCCGGCGCGCCAGCGAGGAGCGGCTTCGTATTGCGCGGGAGCTGCACGACGTGCTCGCGCACAACATCTCGCTCGTCAACGTCCAGGCCAGCGTCGCTCTGCACCTCATGGACGAGCAGCCGGAGCAGGCGCGTACCGCGCTCACCGCGATCCGCCAGGCGAGCAAGGACGCGTTGGGCGAGCTGCGGTCGGTCCTCGAGGTGCTCCGGCTGGGCGAAGCGCCGCCCCGGATGTCCGAACGCGGCCTCGACGACCTCGACGGCGTCGTCTCGCGAGCGGAGGCGGCGGGCCTCCCGGTGCGCGTCGACATCGAGGGTGAGCGTCGCGCCCTGCCCGCCGAAGTCGACCTGGCGGCGTTCCGCATCGTGCAGGAGGCCGTGACCAACGTCGCTCGCCACGCAGGCCCCGCGCGCGCGACCGTGCGCGTCGCCTACGGCGAGCGTGATCTCACCGTCCAGGTCGACGACGACGGGAGCGGCATGACGAGCGCGAGCTCAACGGGCGGGAGCGGCATTGCCGGCATGCGCGAGCGGACGGCGGCGCTCGGAGGCCGGCTCGACGCCGGGCCACGGCCCGGTGGTGGCTTCCGGGTGTGGGCGCAGCTCCCGGTGGACGGCGTGCGGTGATCTCGGTCCTCCTCGCCGACGACCAGGCGCTCGTCCGTGCCGGGTTCAGCGCCTTGCTCGACGCGCAGGACGACATCGAGGTCGTCGCGGAAGCCGACGACGGCGAAGAGGCGGTGCGGCTTGCGAAGAACCATGTCCCCGACGTGGTCCTGATGGACATCCGCATGCCCGGTCTCGACGGGCTCTCCGCCACACGCGAGATCGCGTCCGATGACCAGCTGTCGTCGGTCCGCATCGTCATCCTGACCACCTTCGAGCTCGACGAGTACGTGTTCGAGGCGTTGCGCGTCGGTGCCAGTGGGTTCCTCGTGAAGGACACCGAGCCGGTGGAGCTCATCCGGGCCGTGCGCGCAGTCGCGAGCGGCGAGGCGCTGTTGTCGCCGAGCGTCACGAGGAAGCTCATCGCCGAGTTCGCCACGCGGGCCAAAGAGCCCGCTCGGAGCGCCGAGCTCTACGAGCTCACCGATCGCGAACGCGAGGTCATGGCTCTCGTCGCCGAGGGTCTGTCGAACGACGAGATCGCGCAGCGGCTCTTCGTCAGCCCAGCGACGGCGAAGACGCACGTGAGCCGGGCAATGATCAAGCTGAACGCTCGCGACCGCGCCCAGCTCGTCGTGTTGGCCTACGAGTCCGGCCTCGTCCGCCCCGGATGGGCGGGCTGACACACCTACCCCGCACGCGGTAGCGCCGCACTGCGTAGTGCGCCGGACGGCGTACCCGCGAAACCTCCGCTCGGGCGACGACTCCCACGAGCCGTGTCGCGACGATCGGCGCGACACGTTCTCCAGGAGGTCACACGATGACGAGCACCCTCGCACCACCGCAGACGGCCGTCGCCCGCGCCGAGCACGCGACGAAGGTCTACGGCTCGGGTGAGACGGCCGTACGAGCCATCGACGACGTCTCCGTCGAGTTCCAGGCGGGACGGTTCACCGCCATCATGGGCCCGTCGGGCTCGGGCAAGTCGACGCTGATGCACTGCGCGGCCGGCCTCGACAGCCTGACGTCCGGCCAGGTCTTCGTCGGCGACGCCGCGCTCGGCTCGTTGTCGGACAAGGAACTGACACTCCTCCGCCGGGATCGCATCGGGTTCGTGTTCCAGTCGTACAACCTGATCCCGACGCTCACCGCGCTCGAGAACATCACGCTCCCGATGCGGCTAGCCGGGCGCAGGCCCAACCGTGAGTGGGTCGACAACGTGATCGACACCGTCGGCCTCCGGGACCGGCTCACGCACCGGCCGAGCGAGCTCTCCGGAGGGCAGCAGCAGCGCGTGGCCGTCGCACGCGCGTTGGTGAGCCGGCCCCAGGTCGTCTTCGCCGACGAGCCCACCGGGAACCTCGACTCGAGGTCGGGCACCGAGATCCTCGGGTTCATGTCCCAGGCCGTGTACGAGCTGTCGCAGACGATCGTCATGGTCACCCACGACCCGCTCGCGGCCGCGTACGCCGATCGGGTCGTGTTTCTCGGCGACGGGACGATCGTCGGCGAGCTTGCCGAACCTACCGCCGAGTCGGTCATCGACTGCATGCAGCAGTTGGGAGGCTGAGCCATGGGTACCGTCACGTTCAAGGGGCTCCTCGCCCACAAGCGTCGGCTCGTCGGAACGTTCCTCGCGGTGTTCCTCGGGGTGGCATTCCTCGCCGGGACGCTCGTGCTCGGCGACACACTGCGCGGGAACTTCGACAACCTGTTCACCGAGGCCAACGCGGGCACGGACGTCGTCGTCCGCCACCAGTCCAAGCTCAGTACCGATCCGGGTGAGCCCGACAGCCAGCGCGGGCTCATCGACGCGTCGCTCGTCGAACCCGTGCGCGCCGTCGACGGAGTGGCCGCCGCCGAGCCGTCCGTCGAAGGCTTCGGCCAGCTCATCGGCAAGAACGGCGACAAGCTCGGCGGCAATGGACCGCCGACGCTCGCCGGCAACTGGATCGACAACCGCGACCTGAACCCGTACCGGCTCGTGGAGGGACGGGCACCCCGCGCCGCCGACGAGGTCGTCATCAACCGGGGCGCCGCCGACAACGGGAACCTCCGGGTAGGCGACACGACCACGGTCCAGACACCCGACCCGATCCGGGTGAAGATCGTCGGCATCTCGACGTTCGGCTCGTCCGACGGGCTGGGTCAGGTCACGTTCACTGCCTTCACGCTCCCGAGCGCGCAGGAGCACCTGCTCCACCGGACCGATCTGGTCGGGACCATCTCGGTGAAGGCGGCGCCGGGCCTTTCCCAGGACGAGCTCCTGAACCGCGTTCAGCGCGCGGTGCCGGCGCAGACCGAAGCGATCACGGGTTCGAACCTCACCAGCGAGAACACGAGCGACATCAACAAGGAGTTCCTCGACCTCTTCACGACCTTCCTCACGGTGTTCGCCGGGGTCGCGTTGCTGGTCGCGACGTTCAGCATCTACAACACCTTCTCGATCATCGTCGCCCAGCGCACCCGTGAGTCGGCGCTGCTGCGCGCGATCGGCGCCGGCCGCGGGCAGATCCTGGCGTCGGTAGTCGTCGAGGCGGTGCTGGTCGGCGTGATCGCGTCCGCCGCCGGCATCCTCGGGGGTCTCGGCATCGCCGGGTTGCTCAAGGGGATGTTCGAGGCGTTCGGGTTCTCACTTCCGGCGGGTGGTCTCGTGTTCAACGCGTCGGTGGCCGTGATCGGCATGATCGTCGGTGTCGTCGTCACGCTCGTGGCGGGCGTCGCGCCTGCGATCAAGGCATCACGCGTCCCGCCCCTCGCCGCCATTCGCGACGTGTCGACGGAGCGCACCAGCGCGTCTCCGGCTCGTGCGATCACCGGGATCGCAGTAACCGGCGTGGGAGTGGCGATCGTCTTGGCGGCCGTGTTGAGCGGCGGCGACTCCGTCCTCGCGCTGGCGGGGCTCGGCGCCCTGCTGACCATCGTCGGCGTGGTCGTGTTCGGCCCCGTCGTCGCTCGACCGGCCAGCCGCGTCATCGGCTCACCACTGCAATGGCTCCGCGGCGTCACCGGGTCGCTCGCCCGCGAGAACGCGATGCGCAACCCCCGCCGGACCTCCGGCACCGCGGCCGCACTCATGGTGGGCGTGGGCGTCGTCACGCTGTTCACCATTTTCGCCGCATCACTCAGGGCGTCGATCGACAACAGCGTGTCGCAGTCCTTCACCGGGGATCTCGTGGTCTCGACCGGCACGTTCGGCGGGGGTGGGATCAGCCCGCAGCTCGCCCGGGACGTCGGTCAGCTCCCGGAGGTGCAGACGTCCACCGGCCTCGGGCGGGGACGGGCGCTCGTCGGCACCGGGACCGAGAACGTCACGATCGCCGACCCCGCGCAACTGGGGAAGGCGCTCGACCTCGACGTCCAGTCGGGCTCGGTGCAAGCGCTCGGTCCGCAGCAGCTCGCCGTCTCGAAGCGAGTCGCCGACGACAAGGGCTGGCACCGCGGCACGCCGGTGCCGATGACCTTCTCGGACGGCACGACGACCGACTTCACCGTCGGCGCCGTGTACGACGCCCGCGACATCGCCGGCGACTACCTGGTACCACGCCACGCGTGGACACCGCACGCGGTGCAGGACATCGACACCACCGTGCTGATCCGACTGAAGCACGGCGTACCGCTGGCGGAGGGCAAGCAGGCGGTGCAGCGCACCGTCGACACGTACGGCGCGCCCGACGTAGAGGATCGGAGCGGGTACGCGTCGTCGCTCAGCCAGGGCGTCGACATGATGCTCGGGATCGTCTACGTGCTCCTCGGCCTGGCGATCCTGATCGCGCTGATGGGCATCGCCAACACGTTGTCGCTCTCGATCTACGAGCGGACGCGTGAGCTGGGCCTGTTGCGGGCGATCGGCGAGAGCCGCCGTCAGCTGCGCTCGATGATCCGGTGGGAGTCCGTGATCATCGCCGTGTTCGGCACGGTCGGCGGGCTCGGACTCGGCCTGTTCCTCGGCTGGGCTCTCGTGCAAGCGGCGTCGTCGGGCACGGGCGACATGATCGCCCCCACGTTCTCCGCGCCGGTCGGCCAGCTCGGCGTCCTGCTGGTCGTGGGCGCGATCGCCGGCGTCCTCGCCGGGCTCCGGCCCGCGCGCCGGGCGGCCAAGCTCCCATTCCTCCGAGCCATCGTCATGGAGTGACGCGGATGTCCGATCATCGCGGCCGCCCCCACTCCCCCCGCACTCGTTCGGGGGCGGCCGCGACGTCGGGCGTGCAACGGCTCGCCATCGCGACGGTCGTCAACGTCCTCGTGTTGGTCGCGTGGGCAGCCGAGCCACGAGACTCCAGGAGGGACCGCTCGCAGCGGAGGTGCAGATGACGTCGACGCCGCTCCTCGCAGGAAAGGTTGCGATCATCACCGGCGCCAGCCGTGGGATCGGAGCGACGACCGCCCGTGCGTTCAGCGCCGCCGCCGCGTCCGTGGCGCTCGCCGCGCGGGACGAAGACGCACTGCATTCACTCGCTGAGGAGCTTTCCAACGACGGCTCGCGAGTGAGCCCCGACGTGTCCGGAGCTACGCGTCCGCCTTCCCGTCGCAGTGTCCGGGAGACGGTGGGACGTCGAGGGCGGGGTTCCGATCGAAGAAGCCGACCGGAACGAGCAGGAAGCCGGTGGACTCGACCGGCATGACCGGCCAGTCCTCCGGACGGGGGATGTGCGTCACGCCGAACGTGTGCCAGACGACGACGTCCGTGTCGGCGATCGGCCGGTCGGCGGCCGTCCACCGCGGCAGCCCGTCTCCCCCGCCGTGCTGGTTCGGATAGTCGCCGGCGGCGCGCCGTTCGTCGGCGCGGTACGGCGTGACCCAGAGGTTGCGCGTCGCGAACGTCGCCCGCCGGCCGACACTCGATTCGGGGCGCGCCAACAGCGTCGGCGTCGAGGCGGGCACGAGCTTGTAGCCGACGGGCTCGCCGAGCCGGTTGCGCATCTCGGGATTGACGATCTTCCAGACCCGGCTGCGTGAGGGGTCGACGACCCGCTGGGCCTGCTGTTCGGTCTCGAGCGGCGTCGCCTCGGCCGTGAACGCGTTGCCGAGCGGGTTGTCCGGCCCCTCCGGTTCCGCGACCGAGTCGACCTCGTACACGGTGTTCGCCGTCCCGTCGACGTCGAAGTCGAGGCGCACGTTGAACAGGTGCTGATGGTACGGGGCCGCGAGCTGCGGCGCGATCATCGCCGCGTTGCCCAGCTCGTCGTCGCCCCCCACGGCCATCGTCGACATCACGCCGGTCAACTTGACCTCGAGCTGCATGCTCCCGTCGAGGTAGAAGTACCAGTAGAAGCCGTACTCGTAGTTGCCGACTGTCGCGATCGAGCTGATCACGAGGCGTCGCTGGCGACGGACCTCGGTCGTCCCGCTGCGAAGGTCGACGTGCTTCCAGAGGATGCTGTAGTCCTCCTCGTGCATGCAGATCGCGTTCTTGATCGTGTACGGCTCGCCGCGCTCGTTGCCGAACGTGACGTCGAGGTAGCGGATCTCGCCGAGGCAGTCGCATCCGAGCGTGAGCGAGTTGGCCATGCGCCCGAGGCCCCATTCGCCGGTGTCGAACGCGTTCTTCCAGTTGTGCATGGGCCCCGTGTGGCCGTACGGGACGACCATCTCGCTCACCGACGCGCGATGCAGGATCGGTCGTACGCGGCCGTCGTCCTCGTAGCCGATCGTGTGCAGCACGATCCCTTCGTACGGGTCCATCGCGACACGCAGCGACCAGCGCTGCCAGCGCACGAGGTTGCCGTCGATCGTGAAGCTCGGCCCCTCGGGCTGGGTGATCTCGATCGGCTTGAGGTCGTCGCGCATCGGGCCGACGTCGTCGCGCAGGTAGCCGCCGCGCTCAGACGGAACGGGCACGACACCGTGGTCGACGACCTCCAGGACCTCCCCTCGTCCGTTGTCGACGATGCCGATGAGCCCTTCGATAGGCCGGGCGTAGCCGTTGTCGGTGTCGGTCTCCCGGAAGTACGCGATGCACCGGCTGATGCGCCGCCCTTCTTCGTGGGCGAGGCCGAAGTTCCCGGCCGGCCACGGGTCGATCTGGACCCGGGTGAGATCGGTGATGCCGCGGCGCGCGAGGGCGGCCTGCCACTCGGGGTGGTCGTGCAGTGCGACGATCGCGTTGAACGACTCTCCGTACAGCAGTGCCGGGCGCACGTCCGGCACGTCGGTCCACGACACGAGGGCGCGGCGGGTCACGTCGACGACCGCCTCGACCACGTCCGTCGCCGGTCCGGGGACGATGACGACCCGCACCCGACGATCGACCGGGTCGCCGGCGCTGAAGCTCGAGACCGCGACCTTGGACGGCTCGTCGAGCCCGAAGTACGCGAAGAGCGCGGCGTCGGTGAGGCGCCCGTCGGCACGCAGCACCTCGGCGGCCGCCTCGATCTCCCCCGCGCTGAGGGCGTCCAGCGGATGGGCGGAGCGGGTCCCGGATCCCCTCGGTGCCGTGTCGATCGCCATGCCGTCCTTTCCTATCTGGCCCCTTCGGGGCGCGGATCTCCGCCTAGTACACCGCGGCGGGACCGTGACGCGCCTGCCGGACAACGATCGCGCCACTTTCGACAAAACCCGACTGATCCAGTCGTATATTGGAGTGGCGGCCCTCCGACACACAGGAGGGAGTCATGACTACGCGCGAGCTGTTCTCGTTCCCGAACCCGGTCAACGAGCTGTCGGCGCGCCTGGTCGCGGGCGGCGTCCTCATCATGGCGTCGTCGGCGATCGTGTTCGACCAGCCCTGGCTGCTGATCCCGCTCGCGTACGGGTTCGTCGCCCGGGTGCTGACGGGACCGACGCTGAGCGCGCTGGGACAGCTCGTCACAAGGGTCCTCACGCCACGGTTGAGACTGCCGGCGAAGTACGTACCCGGGCCGCCGAAGCGGTTCGCGCAAGGCATCGGCGCGACTCTCTCGGTCGCGGCGGTGGTCGCGTACTTCGGGTTCGGGAGCTCAGGCGCCGCGTACCTGCTGCTCGGCCTGATCGTCGTGGCGGCGACGCTCGAGTCCGTGTTCGCGTTCTGCCTCGGCTGCGCCATCTTCGGCGTGCTCATGCGGTGGGACGTCATCCCTGACGAGGTGTGCGACCGGTGCAACGACATCTGGGGCCGCCGCCTCGGGCCGGGCCGCGTCCCTGACGAACAAGGCCTTCCCGAAGTCGGCCGTGTTCTGGATGAACAGGGCCGCGATGCCCCACACGAACGGCAGCCACAGCGGGATTCCAAGCACGCTCGGTGACGCGTACTTCCACGCGCCCGTCTGGATCGCCAGGCCCTCGGCGAGCGGGCCGCATACGAACCCCACCGCGTACACGCAGGCACTCGTGCGGCTGGGCCGCAGAGTGAAGATCGCGAGGCCTGTGACGACCATGACTGCGGTGAGCGCGACTGGGTAGCGCCACAACACGCTCGTCAACAGCAGCGTCGCCAATGCCAGCGCCGCGTTCACCAGCGCTCTCGTGGAGTCAGTCACGCCGGACAGCTTGGCAGGCCGACGCGAGCTATGCCTGTCCGCCGCGGGCGGCGGCGGTGAACGGGTAGGCGAGGTGCTGGAGGTACCCGACCTGCGGCACGGGGTCGTGGATGCCGAACCCCCGGGGTCGCTTGCCTTGCGGCAGGTACGCGGTGCCGAAGATCCGGTCGACGATCGGCAGGCCGAAGTTCTTGTCCTTCGCCTCCGGGTCGATCGCATGGTGCCAGTGGTGCCACTCCGGGGTGTTGATGACCCAGCGGAGCCCTGGGAATCGCAGTCGGACGTTGGCGTGCTGGAAGATGGCCAGCAGCGTCACGAACACGGCCACGCCTGCGAACGTGCCCCCGCCGTACCCGAGGATCACGAGCGGCATCACAGTGAACGCCTGCGTGAACGCCTGGTCGAACGGGTGAAGCCTGCCGGCCGCCACCCAGTCCATCGTCTCGATGCTGTGGTGCACGGCGTGGAAGCGCCAGAGGAACGGCACCGTGTGCGTCAGGCGATGACCCCAGTAGTTGCCGACGAACACGAGCACAGCCGAGAGCGCGACCGCCGGCGCCGTCGGGATGTACCCGGCGATGTTCATGTTCCGCACCCAGAAGACAGGGATGAGCGCCGCCACGACGAGCGCGATCCCCAATGCCGTCGAGAACATGTTGTTGACGAGCAGGTGCGTGAGATCCGTGAGCAGGCCGCGCCGGAACACCTTCTGGGGCCGGAGGGCGAACAGCTTCTCGAGCGGCACGAAGAGAAGGAACAGCGCCGCGATGCCGACGACGGCGTTGCCGCGCACCACGAGCGCGACGACGAGCGCCCCCACGAACGTGAGGCCCGTGAGGAGGCCGAACCGGGTCGGACGATCCTGCGTGACGGCTGCCATGCCTCCGCCTCCTCCGGTGAGCTCGACGCTCTCTCCGCAGAATGTCACAGCACTTTGATGAGGAGATCCCGCCCCGAGTGTCAGGATTCGGTGAGGTCGCGCCAGCGGGGGTCCCGCTTCTCCGCGAAGGCCTGCGGCCCCTCCTCCTGGTCGGGATGGCCCCACATCGAGACGAGCTCGCCGGCGCCGGCGCGGCAGGCGTCCGTCAGGCCGAGCTCGAGCGCGCCCCAGAGGGCCCGCTTCGTCGCCCGCATCGCCGCCGGTGAGTTGCGGGCGATCTTCTCGGCGAGCGCCTGCGCCTCGTCGCGGAGTCGTTCGGGCGGGTCGACGATCTGGCTGATCATGCCCAGCTCGTAGGCCCGCGGCGCGCCGAGGCGCTCGTGCCGGCCGACGAAGGCCATGCGCATCACGGCTTCGACCGGCATCTTGCGAATGAGGCCGATGGCCTCGAGCGCGACGACCTGCCCGATCGAGACGTGCGGATCGAAGAACTCGGCGTCCAACGCCGCGATGACGACGTCGGCGTCTGCGATCCAGTGGAACCCGCCGCCGGCGCACAAGCCGTTGACGGCCGTGATGACAGGCTTCCACACCTGCTGGTGCCACGACGTGAAGTGGAGATCGAACTCCTCGACCGAGCGCCGGTAGCGCTCCATGCCGACGCCGTCGCTCGCGATCTCGGCGACGTCGACACCGGTCTGGAAGGCCCGGCCCTCGCCCGTGTGCACGATCACCTTCACCTCGGGATCACGGTCGAGCTCGGTCCATGCCACCGCGAACTCGTCGCGCATGCGCGCGGACATCGCGTTGAGCTGGTCGGGTCGGTTGTTGATCACCCACCCGACGGGCCCCCGCCGCTCGAGCTTCAGGCACTCGAGCTCCGGATACGTCATGCCGTCGTCCTCTCGTCCGGTTCGAGGGGCTGCCAGACGGGCTCCCGGTTCTCTGCGAATGCGCGGGGGCCCTCCTCCTGGTCCGGATGGCCCCACATGGATACGAGGGCGCGACCCCCGGCGCGGCTCGCGTCGCTGAGGCCGAGCTCGAGCACGCCCCAGAGTGCCTGCTTGGTCGCGCGCATTGCGGCTGGGGAGTTCCGCGCGACCGTCTCGGCGAGCTCCTGCGCGGCGTCGTGCAGCCGTTCCGGCGGGTCGACGACCTGCGACAGGATGCCGAGCTGTCGTGCACGCGCGGCGTCGATACGCTCGTGCGCGCCGACCAGCGCCATGCGCACGATCGGCTCCATCGGCGACTTCCGAACGAGGCCGATTGTCTCGTAGGCGCTCACCTGCCCGAGCGAGACATGGGGATCGACGAACGATGCGTTCGTCGAGGCCATGACGATGTCGGCGTCGGCGACGAAGTGGAGCCCGCCGCCGGCGCACACGCCATTGACGGCCGCGATCACCGGCTTCCAGACCCGGTTGTGCCATGCCGTCAGTCGAAGCTCGGCGTCTCTCGTTCGGCGCGACTGTTCGCGCAGTGCCTGCTTGTCGCGACCGAGCTGCACGACGTCTACGCCGGTCTGGAACGCGCGCCCATTGCCCGTGTTCACGATCACCCGTACGGCGGAGTCACCGTCCAGCTCGCGCCACGCCGCCTCGAGCTCGCGCAACATGGTCGCGTCCATCGCGTTCCCGGCCTCGGGCCGGTCGAAGACCAGCCATCCCACCGGGCCCTGCCGCTCGACGAGGAGGGTCTCGTACGCCATCAGCTGCGCGGGATCTCGCGCCACGGCCGTCCCTGCCACGGGTCGGGCTCGCGGGGCAACCCGAGCACACGCTCGCCGAGCACGTTCTTGTTGATCTCGGTGGTCCCGCCCTCGATCGTGTTCGCGCGGCTGCGCAGCATCCCGCGCAACTCGAACGGCAACGACTCGGCGTAGCCATCGGCGTCGCTCTCCCACGCCACGGCGTCCATGCCGAGGAGCCCGACCGCGAGTGACTGGACACGCTGGTTCAGCTCGCCTTGGTGCACCTTGCCGATCGAGCTCTCGGGCCCGGGCGGACGGCCTGCCCGCAGCCCGGCCCGCACGCGGTCGTTCGTCCAGGAACGCACTCGTTCCTCGCTGTAGACGCGCATGAGCTCCTGCCGCACGACCCGGTCGTCGCGCGCGGCGCGCCGGCGTGCCAGCCCGAGCAGGTGTGCCGAGCCCGCACCGCCGATGCGGTCGACGCCGCCCGAGCCGCTCCCCGAGACCATCTGGCGCTCGCCCGACAGCGTGGCGCCCGCGACCTGCCAGCCCTCCCCGACTTCGCCGACCCGATGCGCGTCGGGCACGCGCGCCCGGTCGAGGAACACCTCGTTGAAGTCGATCTCGCCGCCGAGGTGCCGGAGGGGTCGCACCTCGACCCCGGCCTGGCGGAGGTCGAGCAGGAAGCGGGTCATGCCCTTGCGCTTCGGTGCGTCGGGGTCGGTTCGGGCGAGGAGCACGGCCAAGTCGGCCAGGTGCGCCCACGTGGTCCAGACCTTCTGCCCGGTCACGATCCACTCGTCGCCGTCGCGGACCGCGGAGGTCGAAAGCGACGCGAGGTCCGACCCTGCCCCCGGCTCGCTGAAGAGCTGGCACCAGACCTCTTCGTTGCGCACGATCTGCGGCAGGAAGCGGAGTCGCTGTTCCTCGGTGCCGTGCGCGAACAGGGCGGGCGCAGCGAGATTCAGGCCGAGCGGGTTGAGCCGGCCGAGGTTGTACGGCCGCAGCTCCGCCTCCACCGCGCGCGCCACGTCGGAAGCAAGGTCGAGCCCGCCGTACTCGATCGGCCAGGTCGGCACGACCAACCCGGACCGGGCGAAGGTCGCGTACCACGCCTCGTAGTCGGCGCGGGTCCGCACCTCGCGGATGGCCGGCGCGCCGCCGCGACGCGCAGCGTCACGCCACGCTCGCGGAACGTTCGCGTCGATCCAGTCCCGCACCGCCGCGACGACGCCGGCGGTATCGGTGTGGCGCGTGACGGCCAGCAGCTCGCGTCGCATCACCTTGCCGGCTTCATTGCGCGGCAGCGCGTCCACGCGCCGGAACGCTACCGGCACCTTGTAGGCGACGAGCTCCTCGCGGCATCTCGCGTCGAGCTCGTCCGGGTCGGCGTCGCCGACGAAGAACGCCACCGGCACCTCGCCGAGGCGGGGGTCGGGCGCACCCACGACGGCCGCGTCGTGCACCCCGGGCGCGGTGCGCAGAGCCTCTTCGACCTCCGACGGGAGCACCTTGTTCCCGCCGCGATTGATGACCTCCCCCACGCGACTCTCGATCCAGACGAACCGGTCGGCGTCGACGCGGGCGAGGTCGCCGGTCCGGAGGTAGCCGTCGGCGTCGAGTCGGTCGGCCAACCCACCCCCGCCGAGGTAGCCCGTCGCCATCCTGGGTGGGCGCACGGCCAACTCCCCCAACTGCCCGGCGGGCAACGCGTCGCCGTCGTCGCCGACGACCTTGATGTCCACTCCCGAGTGCGGGCGCCCCACGGCACCGAGCTTGTCGGCGTGCTCGCGGGCGTCGGCCGCGGTCCATCCGATGACCTCGCCGATCTCAGCCTGCCCGTAGCCGTTCAGCACCAGGACGCCGAAGCGGGCCGCGAACCGGCGGGCCTCGTGCGGCGACAACGGCGCGGTGATGCTGCGCACATAGCGCAACGGCGCGAGGTCGCCGACTGCGTCGTCGTCGGCGAGCATCGTGATCGCGGCGGGCGGCAGCACGGTCGAGCGGATCCCGAACCGGCGGACGAGCTCCGCGAACGTCCCCGTCTCGAAACGCTCCATGATCACAATCGGCGCGCCCGCGCGAAGGCCGAACAACACGTTGTAGATGCCGGCGTTCAACGCCAGCGAGACGGGGACGAGGTTCGGGATCGGCCGTCTGTCGCGCGATCCTGAGCCAGAACGCAGCTCACCTAGCACACGATCGAGCAGCTCGAGGTAAGCACTGTGCGTATGGAGAATGGCCTTCGCGTCACCGGTCGTTCCGGACGTCCACTGCACAAACGCAGCGTCCGGCTCACAGCGGGTGCCGCCGTCGAGCGCGCGGATGCCCTCGGGCCGAACCCGCGCGGTGGCCCCGACCGTCGCCAGGGCGCGTTCGACCTCGGGTTCGGGCGCGCGCCAATTGACCGGCACGAACACAGCGCCTGCGAGCCACACGCCGAACATCGTCGTGACCATCTCGGGCCCGTTCGGGAGCTGTACCGCGACCGCCTGTCCGGGCTCGACACCGGAGTCGCGTAGCTGCGTCGCCGTCGTCGCGGCCGCGTGCCGCGCTTCGCCCGCGGTCAAGGCACGTTCGATCGTGTGCAGCAGCGGCGCGTCGTCGTCGAAAGGGTGCGACACGAGCAGTTCCGACAGGCTCACGCGTAGTCTGTATACAACACCGGCGGTCCTCGGCAAGGAGGCGCGCGTGACCGACGGTCCCGCGATCACCGACGACGGCGTCGCGCGGCTACGGGCGCGGATCGGCGTCCCACAACCACATCCGCAGCCGCCGCACTACCGGCGCCCCGACGAGGACGCGTTCCGCCTGGTCGCCGAGTCGTACGGAGACGACAACCCGCTGTGGTGCGACCCGGCATACGCCGCGACGACGCGTTGGCGCGGGTCACTGGCTCCGCCTCCGCTCGTCGGCGGGGACACGCTGATCGGCGAGAACGAGGTCACGGAGCTCGGCGATCGGGAGCAGGCGCTCCTCAAGGGCGACCCGATCCGCGGCGCGCACGCGTTCTACTCGGGCAGCTTCCGCGAATGGTGGGCACCGCTCCGACCGGGCACGCCCGTCACTCGCCGGAACGCGCTCGTCGGCGTGCACGACAAGCGCAGCGAGTTCGCCGAGCGTGCCGTGCACGAGTGGACCGCCGAGGCGTTCGCCGCGCCGGGCGAAGTGCTCTCGGCCCAGTACCGCCTGATGATCCGTACCGAGCGCGGGAAGGCCGAAACGCGCGGCAAGTACGACCAGACGTCGATCGACCCGTACACCGACGACGAGCTCCGACGAATCGACGAGGGCTACGCGTCGGAGCCTGCTCGCCGGCGAGGCGCGGAGCCCCGCTGGTGGGAGGACGTCGAGGAGGGCGACGAGATCGGCCCGCTCGTCAAAGGACCACTGCGCGTCACCGACATGGTTTGCTGGCACGTCGGCATGGGCATGGGGCTGTACGGCGTGAAGGCGCTGCGGCTCGGCTACCAGCAGCGCCGGCGCGTGCCGCGCTTCTTCCGTCCCGACGGCCTCAACATCCCCGACGTCGAGCAGCGCGTCCACTGGGACGCCGAATGGGCCCGTCGCGCCGGAAACCCTTCGATCTACGACTACGGACGGATGCGCGAGACATGGCTCATCCACCTCTGCACGGACTGGATGGGCGACGACGCCTGGCTCTGGAAGCTCGATTGCCAGTTCCGCCGTTTCAACTACGTCGGCGACACGCACTGGATGCGAGGGCGGGTCGTCCACAAGGAGCTCGTCGACGAAGACCGGCCCGCGGTGGAGCTCGACCTGGCGGGCGAGAACCAACGGGGCGAGGTCACGACGCCCGGGCACGCGACGATCCTGCTGCCGAGCCGCGAGCACGGTCCGGTGCGACTGCCGGACCCGCCGGGTGGCGCGTCGACGTGCACCGAGGTCGTCGACGCGTTCATCGCACGCTTCGCGGCCGAGGAGAGCTCATGATGGAGTACCCGCCGCTGCCGGACGGCTTGCGCGTCGAGCGCATCGGCCCGGTCGTTCGGCTGCGTCTCGACCGGCCCGAACGCCGCAACGCGGTGACCGACGGCATGGTCGAGGCCCTGATCGGGACGATCGAGGCGGCGGGCAGCGACGAGTCGATCCGGGTGATCGCCCTCACCGGCGCCGGCGAGAATTTCTGCTCCGGCTTCGACCTCGGGCAACGCGGCGGCGGGGGCGAAACGCCACGCGCCGGCTCGACGCAGCGCCGGATGCGATGGCAGGTCAACCGTCTCATCCCGACGATGCTCGAGACACAGACGCCCATCGTCACCGCCGCGCGGGGGTGGGCGATCGGCCTGGGATTGAACATGCTGCTCGCGTCGGACTTCGCGGTCGTCGCCGACGACGCGCGGCTCCGGGCGCCGTTCGCCACGATGGGGTTCACGCCCGATTCCGGTGGGTCGTGGCTGATTCCCCGCCTCGCCGGGATCGCGCGCGCCAAGGAGCTGATCATGTTGGGCCGCGAGATCAGCGGCGTGCAGGCAGCGGACTGGGGCATGGTGCACCAGGCCGTCCCGGCCGCTCAGATCGATACAACCGCCGAAGGCCTTGTCGACGAGCTCGCGTCGTCGGCGACGGTGGCCGTCGGTCTTTCCAAGCTGCTCATCCACCGGGGCCTGAGCGTCGACCTCGAGCGCCATCTCGCCGACGAGGCGCTGGCGATCGAGGTGTCGAGCCGCTCCGACGACTTCCACGAGCACACGAGCGCCCGTCGCGAGCGACGCGACCCGAAGTTCGAGGGCCGCTGAAGCCCCGCCCTGACGCCGACCCAACGCGGCTCGGGCCCGAGTGGTGCTCGCGTACCGCCTAGGGGCGCTTGCCGTAGCCCAGAGCCTCGACGACTCTCCCGTCGCGCACTCGCATGAGGTTCACGCCGCGGAATGGCTGCTCGCCATGGAGACGCCACCGAATGACGGCGCGATCGCCGTCGACGTCCGTGTGCTCGACTTCGAACCGGTTGGAAGGGTCGCCGGCGAGGGCTTGCCACCCGGCGAGGCACTCGTCGTAGCCGGTCCAGACGTTGCCGTCGGGGGCCGGGCTGACGCCTTCCATGACGCAGTTGTCGGCAATGAGATCGACGAGCTTCTCCGGCGCCTGCTGCAGGAAGGCCTCGTTGAACTGCTGGATCACGGTCTCGGTGTCAGTCATGGGTGCATCGTCCGCCCGATCGCAGCGGGCGGCAATTCCTCGAAGGGAATGGCAACGACGCCCGCGCCGCGCTACCACGGAACGATGAACCAGTTCCCGAGCGAGCTGCGGCGGTGGCGGACGGCCCGCCGAGTCAGCCAGCTCGAGCTGGCGGTCGAAGCGGGCACGACCCAGCGGCACGTCAGCTTCATCGAGCAGGGTCGCTCGCAGCCGGGCCGGGGCGTCGTCGTGCGGCTGGCCGAGGCGCTGGAACTGTCACTGCGCGAGCGCAACGAGTTGCTCCTCGCCGCCGGATACGCCCCCGCGTTTCCCGAGTCGGCGCTCGACGACGCGGCCGTGCGCCCGGTGCGACGGGCCCTCGACACGATTCTCGAGGGCCACATGCCGTACCCCGCGATGGTCGTGCGCCCGCACGGCGTACTTGTCACCGCCAACCGGGCCTTCGACCTGTTCCACGAAGGTGTCGACCCGTCGCTGCTAGCACCGCCGGTCAACGTCTTCCGGTTGGCACTCCATCCCTCTGGCGTCGCGTCCCGTGTCGGCAACCTGCCCGAGTGGGGCCGGCACGTCACCGAGAACCTTCGGGCTCGGCTGGTGCGCAGCCCTGACCCATCGTTGGAAGCGCTGTTGAGGGAGCTCGAGGGCTACCTCCCGCCGTTGCCGGCGGAGCCGGACTTCCTCGGGTTCGCCGTGCCGTTGGAGCTCTCATCGGCTGACGGCCATCTCCGGCTCATCACCACATTGACGTCGTTCGCCACCGCCGCAAACGTCACCCTCGCCGAGCTCCACCTCGAAGCGTTCCTCCCGGCCGACGAAGCCACCGCTGACGTGCTCCGGAAACGAGCGGAGCGATGGTGACGATCGACGATGCCCGCGCAGTGGCAGCGACGCTTCCCCGATCGTATGAGGCCGTGGTGCGAGAAGAGGTGAGGTTCCGGGTGGGACGGATCGTCTATGTCGCCTTCTATTCGGAGGAGATGATCATGGGCTTCGCGTTCCCGAAGGAGGAGCGAGAGGCGTTGGTGGCCTCCGAGCCCGACAAGTTCCTCCTGCCCCGGACCCGAGACCTCCGGTACAACTGGGTCTGCGTGCGGCTCGGCGTCATCGACCTCGACGAACTTCGGGAGCTCGTCATCGAGGCCTGGCGGATGTGCGTCCCGAAGAAAGTAGCCGCCGCCTACGACGGCTGACCGCCGCGCCGACCGTCGGCCGGCAAACAGATGGGTCGGAAACCGGCGCTATGCGCCAGGTTTCCGACCTAACGCGACGGTTGTGGTGCCGGCCGACGCGTCGAACACCCACGAGCTGGTGCCGCTGATACGCATGAACGCGACCTCGGGTGGCTCCGGCGCCGGCTCGGCGGCGCCGTCGACCGTGACCTCGATCATCACGCGCCCGTCGCGCACCGAAATGTCTGCGAGCCGTGCACGCGGTTCGACGGCGTGAGCCATCGCCTCGACACCCCCGCGCTCGCCGCGCACGAGAAGCCCCAGCCACCCGGGATTCCCGGCGTCGAGCAGCCCGTCGGCGAGCGGGGTGAGCTGAAGCCTGATCCGGTTGGCGTCGACATCGACATCGACCTGCTGCTCGAAGCCGAGCGGGAACGCGGGCTGCAGCGCGAGCACGGTGGCCAGCGCCTCGATCCCGCCGTCCCCGAGCCCGAGCGCGCCGGCGAGCCGCTCGCTGGCGACCCAGCTCGCACCCACCCACTGGCTGGCGATGATCTCGCGGGCCGCATCGGCGCCGAGGCGATCTGCGACCGCGAGCTCGGCCGAGCTCGTCAGGAGGTGCACCTGCTCCTGGAACTCGCGCGCCACCGCGACGAGCGTGCCGTGCGACAGGTCGGCGAGCCGGAATGCCGGGTCGAACGGGCCGCGATAGTCGCGGTTCCCGCCCGGCTCCCGGTCGTCCGGGAGCTCGTTGGGAACGGACGCGAGCGGGAGCTGCGCGACGCGCAAGGTGTGCGCGGCCGGGTCGATCGGGTCGTTCTTTGGATCGATGGTGATGGTCCAGTGGCAGTGCGGCTCCCGGTCCGCTGGGACGCGTGGCGGGCGGTGGATCGGGCGGATTCGTGCCCGCGGGTTCGTGGCGACCGCCGTGCCGTCGAACGTCGGGTCCTCGATGTGGTGACACATGCCGACGACGCGCGCCTCGCCGTGCGGCTCGACGTCCATGAGCGCTCCGCAGTGGTCCAGCCAGAAGGCACCGTGCTGCGCGTCAGTGAGCTCATAGCTGACGCCCATGTACTGGTGCACGAACCCGACGTCGAGTTGGAGCCCCTTCATGATCGCCCCGACGTCGTCGCCCTCGATGCCCATCAGCCGTCGCATCCGCGCCGTGTACGTCGGGCTCGCGCCGAGCCACTCGTCGATGGCGACGTCGTCGACGGCGTCGACCCCGGCGCGCACGGCGACCTGCGGCATCAAGGCCCGGTCGATCAGATGGCCGACCATCATGTACTCGAGGACCACCGGCACGAGCTGCTCGCGCGGCAGATCACCGAGTCCTGGCACGTCGCATAACGTAGCTGTCGCCATGAGCGTACGCCGCGACGACCTGATCCTCGTCTCCGTCGACGACCACATCTGCGAACCGGCCGACATGTTCGACGCCCACGTGCCGGACCGGTACCGCGACCGGATGCCCCGCGTCGTCGACGAGCCCGATGGCTCCCAGCAGTGGTTCTACGGCGACATCCGCGGCCGCAACCTCGGGCTCAACGCGGTTGCGGGAAAGCCGCCCGAGATGTTCAACGTCAACCCCATGCGGTACGAGGAGATGCGGCCCGGTTGCTACGACGTGCGCGAGCGCGTGCGCGACATGTCGGCGGGCGGCCAGCTCGCGGGGCTGAACTTCCCCAACTGGACGGGCTTCTCGGGCCAGGTGCTCAACGCCGGCCCGGACCGCGACGTGAACCTCGTGATGATCAAGGCCTACAACGACTGGCACGTCGACGAGTGGTGCGGCGCCTACCCCGAGCGGTTCATCCCGTGCGGGATCCTCCCGCTCTTCGACGTCGACGAAGCCGCCGCCGAGGTGCGGCGTCTCGACGACAAGGGCTGCCACGCGGTCACGTTCTCCGAGAACCCCGCCGGCCTCGGCATGCCGAGCATCCATACCGATGCGTGGGACCCCCTGTTCGCGGCGTGCTCCGACACCGGCACCGTGCTGTGCTGCCACGTCGGGTCCTCGTCGAAGAGCGCGTCGACCGCGCGCGATGCCCCGCCGCCCGTCCCCATGAACCTGTCCTCGGCGATGAGCATCTTCACCCTCGGCGACCTGCTCTGGGCCGACTTCTGGCAACGGTTCCCGAAGCTGCGCTTCGCGCTGACCGAGGGCGACATCGGCTGGATCCCGTATTTCCTCCAGCGCGGGGAGCACACCCTCGATCGGCACAACGCCTGGATGGGCCACGAGCAGCCCCAGGGCCTCCGGCCGAGCGAGCTGTTCCGTGAACGCATCCTGTGCTGCTTCATCGAGGACCGGGTCGGCATCAAGCTGCTCGACGAGTTCAACATTGACAACGTGTGCTGGGAGTCCGACTACCCGCACTCCGACAGCTCGTGGCCCGCCGCTCCCGAGCGGCTGGAGACGCTGCTCGCCGGCCTCGGCCCCGAGGTCGTCGCCAAGCTCACCCACGACAACGCCATGCGCCATTACCAGTTCGACCCGTTCCGTACGCTCGCGCCGGAGCGGTGCACCGTGAGTGCCCTGCGTGCCGAAGCTGCCGACGTCGACACGGTCACGCACGTCGGCCGCCCCGCCGACGACCGCGACGTCGCGACCTGGAAACAGATGACAGGGGCCGCGACGCGCCCGCGGTCCTGATCACGCGCCCGTGGACCGAGACCGGCTCCTATCGCTGTTCGACCTGACCGGACGCGTCGCGATCGTTACCGGCGGCACCCGTGGGATCGGACGATCGATCGCCGAGGGCTTCGTCGCCGCCGGCGCTCACGTCGCCGTTGCCAGCCGCAAGCCCGACGCGTGCGAGGAGACCGAGGGAGCGCTGCGCGCGATGGGTGGCGCGGCGATCGGCGTCCCGACGCATTTGGGCGAGCTGGACGCCCTGCACGATCTTGTGGAGCGGACGGTCGGCGAGTTCGGCCGGCTCGACATCGTCGTCAACAACGCGGCGACGCCGCTGCGCGAGGATCTCGGCCGCTTCACCCCCGAGGCGTACGCCAAGTCGATGGACGTGAACCTGCGCGGGCCGGTGTTCCTCGTCCAGGAGGCCATGCCCTACCTGGAGCAAAGCCCGTCGGCGGCAGTCATCAACGTGATCTCGGCCGGAGCGTTCCTGCACGCGCCCTTCCTGGCGACGTACGCCGCGACGAAGGCGGCGTTGCTCTCGTTCACCCGCTCGATGGCAGCCGAGTTCGCGCCTCGGGGCGTCCGCGTGAACGCGCTCGCCCCCGGGTCCGTCGATACCGACATGATGCGCAAGAACACGCCGGAGGCCCAGGAGCAGATGGCCAACTCGAGCCTCCAGCGCCGCTCCGCCCACCCAGACGAGATGGTCGGGCCGGCGTTGTTCCTCGCGTCCGACGCCGCCAGCTTCGTGACCGGCCAGGTCGTGATCGCGGACGGGGGGCTCGTCCCCGGCTGAGTCCTCTACGCTTGTGAAGTAGTGAAGGGGGACCGGGTCGAGATCCTGGTCGACACCGGGAACGAGGTCCGCGGCTTCGAGGTCGTCGCGACCCGCGAAGGGCGCCGGGTCGACGTGGTGATCGCCCGCGGCACTGTGGAGGTCGCCGAGGTCACCCGGGGCGGGCAGGTCGTGCGCTCGGCACGCTTCATGTCGAGCCGGGTCGTCGCCGTCGTCGAGCATCCAGCCTCGCAGGACGCCCGTTCGGGCTGACGGCGCACCTCCTGCCAGGAGAAATCGTCCAGATGTCGAATGCGCGGGCCACCGGACATGAGCCCCTCCTACGTGAGCGCTGTCCCGAGGAGGCTAGCGACCACCGAATCCGCCGGCCTCATGAACAATTCATGATCGTCTTGCCACGCTGAGGACGTGTCGACGAGCACGTATACGCGTGTCTCGACGACTCCGGCGCGTGGCGAGATGCCCACCCCATCTCGCCCGCGTCGGACTTTCGCCCCGGTCTGGTGGGCCGTCCTCGGCGTCATGGCGCTGTCGCTCGGGCTCGAGTGCTGGGCGGTCACCCACGACCTGCCCTACCCGGGCGTGGACGAGCCGGTCTTCGTCAAACCGGCGGTCCACATGGCGTCCACCGGAGACCTCGATCCGCACTGGTTCGGGCACCCGGGCTCGACCACGATCTACCCGCTGGCGAGCATCTACCACTCGTGGGACGCGGTCGCGCACGGGGGGCCGGTGTTCTCGACAGACCCCGGCCTCGCGAACCGGTTCGCCACCTCGCCCGGCACCTTCTACCTGATCGGCCGGCTGTGGTCGATCGCCTTCGCGGTCGCAGCAATCCCACTCATCTTCCTGCTCGGCCGCCGCTGCTTCTCGACCGGTGTGGGACTCGCCAGCGCGGCGTTATGGGCCGTGATCCCGTTTGCGGTCTCGTACGGGCGCATCGTGCGGACCGACAGCGCGGGTGTGTTCTTCGCTCTGCTCGCGCTGCTCCTGATCCTGCGGCTCCTGGACCACCCGTCGCTTCGCGACCAGATCGCCGCCGGGGCCGCGGTCGGGGTCGGGATCTCCACGCGGTACTTCCTGGTGACGCTCCTCGCGGCACTCGTGGCGGCCGGCATCATCGCCCTCCGCGGGCGCGTGCCGGGGGCGTCGGTCCGCGGCATCACGGCCGGCGTCGGCGCCGCGGTCGCGGCGTTCGTGTTGACGACGCCGTACTTCGTCCTCGATTGGTCCACCGCTCACGCCAGCCTGCCGAAGGAGAACGCAACACACCCCGGCCACGACGGTCTCTCTCCGATCGGCAATCTCTGGTGGTACCTGAGGGACGCGATCCCCAACGTGATCTCCTGGCCGGTCGCCCTGCTCGCCGTGGTCGGCATCATCTTCTCCATCATCCACCGGCGCGATCCTCGTCGGCTCGTCCTGCTGGTGGCAGGCGTGACTTTTCTCGTCGCTATCAGCACATCGACGCTGCATTGGGACCGTTGGCCGCTCCCGATCCTCCCCGTCTTCGTGCTCTTCGCCGTCGACGGGCTCGTGCGGCTGACGGCGGCACTCGGTGCGCAAGTCGGCCGGCGCGAGCTGACACCTGCGCTCGCCGTCGCCGGCATTGCGCTCGTGGCCTTCTGGCCGGCGAAGGACGCCATCCAGATGGACATGCGCGAGTCGAGGCCGAGCACGCGCGTGCTCGCTCGCCAGTGGATCGAGAAGAACGTCCCCGAAGACAGTTCGGTGGTACGGGAAGTCAAGACCGCGCCCCTGAACGACACTGATCTTCGCTGGAGATCCCGGTTCGCGCTGCCGAACGGCGGCTGGACGCTCCACCGCTACCGCCTCGACGGTTTCCAGTACTTCGTCACCAACGCCGGGGTCAGCGGCGCGTACACGACCCAGCCCCGCCGCTACCCCGCACAGGCGCGCCTCTACCGGCAGCTGCGGCAGCAGGCCTGCCTGCTGCACGTGTTCCGTCCCGACGCCGCCCGTGACGGCCCCATCATCCGCGTCTACGAGCTCCCGGCCGGGGCGCGGGGGCTCTGCCGGCCAACCGGCACCACGTACTGATCGCGGCGGCCGGCTCGATCGTCGCCGCCACGGGTTCAGCGTACGTAGCCTCGGCAGGATGGTGCCCGTGGCCGGAGTGGACGGATGTCGGGCCGGATGGATCGTGGTGCACGACGGCCTCGCGACCGTCCACCCGGACTTCGCCGACGTGGTCGCCGCGTTGCCCGCCGAGACGGTCATCGCCATCGACATGCCGATCGGGTTGGTCGACGACCACGAACCCGGCGGGCGGCACGTCGACCGCGCGGCGCGGGCGGAGCTGGGACCGAAGCGCAACTCGGTGTTCTCGGCGCCGCCACGGTGCGTCCTCGGGACACGGACGCTGCGCGACGCCCGCCTTCACGGCGCTCGGCTCACGCTCCAGACCCTGAACCTCTTGCCGCGCATCGAGGACGTCGACCACGTCATGACGCCGGCCCTGCAGTCGCGCGTCTTCGAAGTGCACCCGGAGCTGAGCTTCGCGGCCCTGAACGGTGACCATCCGGTGCTGGCGCCGAAGCGCAGCGCGCTCGGCTCGATGCAACGCCGCACCCTCCTCCGGAGCGCCGCCGTCACGGTCCCCGAACGGCCCGCCGGGGCAGCCCTCGACGACGTGCTCGACGCGTGCGCGCTGGCGTGGAGCGCCCGCCGCATCACACACGGAACCGCCCGGCGCGTCCCTGATCGCCCGGCACGCGACGCGCATGGGCTGCGCATGGAGCTGCGATGGTGAGCCTGCGCACGGTCGGGCACGGCACGCTGCCGGCAGACGAGCTCACGGCATTGCTCGCCGGCGCCGGCATCGAGGTCGTCGTCGACGTGCGCTCCTTCCCGGCCAGCCGCCGCCATCCGCAGTTCCGTCGCGAGGCGATGGAGCTGTGGTTGCCCGACGGCGGCATCGGGTACCGGTGGGAGCCGCGCCTCGGTGGCCGGCGTCGTCCTCGGCCCGATTCACCGCACAGCGCGCTGCGCGTCCCTGCCTTCCGCGCGTACGCCGACCACATGGAGACGGCGGAGTTCCGGGACGCCGTCGACGATCTCCTCGCCGAAGCCGACACACGGTCCGCGGCCGTGATGTGCGCCGAGAGCGTGTGGTGGCGCTGCCACCGCCGCCTCCTGTCCGACGCAGCCGTGCTCCTGCGCGGCGCCGCAGTCGAGCATCTCTTCCACGACGGCCGGCTCGACCCGCACCGGCCGATGCCGGAAGCCCGTGTCGAGGGGCAGCGCCTGGTCTACGACGGGGGCGAACCGGGTCTCCCTCTGCGGGAACCCTGACCGGTACCGAACTGGCGGCGCCGCGCAGCAGCGGGTAGAGCCTCTACGCTCCCCCGCGTCCCGCCCCACCGACCGGAGACCCGCATGCCCCTCGCCACCGCCGCGCGTGCTTTGCTCGACCAGCGCCGTCCCCTCACCCGAGACGAGGTCGCGGCGGTGGCCGAATTGCCCCTCGAGCAGCTGCCCGATCTCGTCGCGCTCGCGCACCGGGTCCGGCTCGCCTACTGCGGGCCCGAGGTCGAGCTCGAGAGTCTCATCAACGCGAAGTCGGGCGCGTGCCCCGAGGACTGCGCGTTCTGCTCGCAGTCCGCCCGGTTCGAGACGGGGGTCGACGTCTTCGCCTTCCTGGACCTCGACGACGTCGTCGCGGCGGCGCGATCGACACGCGACGCGGGCGCAACCCAGTTTTGCATCGTGGTCGCAGTGCGGGGCCCCGAGGAGCGGCTGCTGCGGAAGGTGCTCGAGGCGGTCGACGCCGTGCATCGCGAGACCGGGCTCGAAGTCGCGTGCTCGCTCGGACTACTGACGCGCGAGCAGGCGGAGCGGCTCGCGGCCGCCGGCGTTCGCCGCTACAACCACAACCTCGAGACGTGCCGGGAGGTGTTCCCCTCCATCTGCACGACGCACACGTGGGACGACCGCGTCGCCACGGCCCGGCTGGCGGGCGACGTCGGCATGGAGCTGTGTTGCGGCGGGATCCTGGGCATGGGCGAGACGCTCGAGCAACGCATCGACTTCGCGTTCGAGCTCGCGGCGCTGGCGCCGTGCGAGGTGCCGATCAATCTGCTCGATCCGCGGCCCGGCACGCCGCTCGATGATCGATCTCTGCTCGCGCCGCGGGAGGCATTGCAAGCGATCGCGCTGTTCCGCCTCGTGATGCCCGGCGCGTGGATCCGGCTCGCGGGTGGACGCGAGCGCGTGCTCGGCGAGCTCCAGGCAATGGGCCTCTTGGCGGGAGCGAACGCGCTGATCGTCGGCAACTACCTCACGACGACCGGCCGGCCGCCCGAAGCTGACGTCGACCTGCTCGACGCGCTCGGCATGCCCGTCGCCGACGGTCCCGGCGAAGGCAGGTTCGTCGTCGACGGCGCCGGCGCCCACGCCCGCCCCGCTCGCGGCCCGTCGATCCCGGTGCGGGCGGAGTAGCCGATCACCGGGTCTCGTTGAAGCTCAAGAGGACGGGGCCGCGGCCGATGCGGGTCACGGACGCGACGTCGAGGCGCATGCGCCATGCGAGCTCGACCGGAACCCTGAGCGTCCAGGTGACTGCGGCTTTGATCGGCGAGACATGGCTGACCGCGACGACGATTCGGTCGTCCAGCCACTCGTCGCAGAACGATGCGATGCGGCCGTCGACGACCTCCAGGCTCTCCCCGGCCGGCGGCGCGAAGCCGCCGTCGCGCTGCCAGCGCTCGACGACGTCGGGCGCGAGATCGGTGAGCGGGCGCCCTTCCCACTCCCCGTAGTCGACCTCGACCAGGCGCTCGTCGACCTCGACCGCCTGGCCGCACGCGGCTGCGATCGGCGCCGCCGTGTCGCACGCGCGGCGGAGGGGGCTGGTGAAGACGCGCTCGACACCGAGGCCGGCGAGCGCGCCGGCCACGCGCTGTGCCTGGGCCCGGCCCTCATCGGTCAGCGCCACGTCGCTTCGACCGAGGAGCAGCCCGGCCCGGTTCGGCGGCGTCTCGCCGTGCCGGACAAACGCGATCACGGCGACGCCGGCGCGCGCAGGCGGCCCGAACGCAGGAAGTCCTCTCGGCGACCGCGGTCGGCGAGGCCGAAGCGATAGACGATCCACACGCACGCGGCCAAGCCCGCCAGCTCTTCGAGCACGACGATGCCGGGCGCGGGCAGCAGCGCGCCGTCGGGCAGCGAGGCGCCCGTGAACGGCCACCAGAACACATCGGTGTTCGACCATGCCGCGGAGAGCACGAGCCCGCAGAAAGCGCCGATGGGGAGGCAAAGCAGGCGGCGACGCAGCAGCCGGGGCCTCCCGATCGTGAGCAGCATGACCGCTATGAGCAGCACAACGCTTCCGAGCAGCGTGTGGCCGTACGCCAGGCCGACGAACGGGAGGTCGACAGCGAGCGGGAGCAGGGAGCCGGCGACGACGAGGCGGTAGTCGACACCCGTGCTCTGGAACACGAAGTAGACCAGCAGCACCGAGAGCCCGGCGTACCAGAGCAACATGCGCTCAGGCGAGGTCCAGAGCGGCGTTGACCAACGCGTCCGCCTCCGTGTTCTGCTCGCGGGGAACGTGCGTCAGCTCGACTTCCTCGTACTCGGCGAGCAGCTCCCGCGCCCGCTCGAAGTACGGCCGAAGGTGCGCCTGCTTCACCCGGTACCGGCCTTCGAGCTGACGGACGAGCAGTTGCGAGTCGGCCCGGATGCGAACGCGGCGGGCGGGAAACTCGCGAGCGGCCTCGAGCGCGGCGACCAGGGCGCGGTACTCGGCGACGTTGTTGGTCGCCACGCCGATGCGCTCGCTCACGGTCGCGAGGCGGGTGGGGGGATCGGTGGACGGGTCGAGCACGACGGCGCCGATCGCTGCCGGGCCGGGATTGCCGCGCGCGCCGCCGTCGCAGTAGATGACGAGCTCCGGCCGTGTCGTCACGGCACGAGGATGCAGCCGCAGTTGTCGCAGTGGGCGACGGTGCCGGGCGGGCTCTTTCGGATGCGCTCGGCCTCCACCGACGGGATCGACAGGTGGCATCCCTGGCACGTCGTGCCGTTCAGGCGCGCCGCCCCCATGCCTCGGGCGCGCTCACGGCATCGCTCGTAGTCGTCGAGCAGTGCAGCGTCGACTGTCGCTGCGATCTCGTCGCGGGCGGCGCGCTCGCCGGCAAGCTCCTCGTCGATCTCCCCTTCGACCGCGCCCAACGCCGCGCCGAGGCGCTCGGCTTCGGACTCCAGCTCGCCGACGCGCGCACCGAGTGTTTCGACGTCGGCGTCGATGGACTCGCGGCGCTCCATGACCTCGAGCTCGCGGTCCTCGAGGCCGCGCCGGTGGCGTCGGAGCTGGTCCACGTCCGCTTGGAGCGCCTGGAGCTCGCGTGGCGAGCTCACCTCGCCCGAGTACATGCGCCGTTCGACTTCCGCCGCCCTGCCCTCGAGCGACTGCGCCTCGTCGTCGAACCGCTGCTCCTCGCGCGCCACCGCCTGGCGACGCGCCGTGGCCTCGGCGAGCTGCGCGCTGGCGGCGGTCAGCTCGGTTCGCACCGATTCGAGCGCGGTCCGCTCGGGGAGCGTGTCGCGCCGGTGGCGGAGCCGGTCGATAGCGGTGTCGCGAGTCTGGAGCTCGAGCAGCGTGTCGAGCATCACCGAAGCGTCCGCGGCCACCTTTCCGAGCCTAACGAGCGAACGGCGCGGAGCCCGGCATGCGGCTAGCCACCGCCACCGCCACCGCCACCACCACCACCCGGACCGGGACCGCCACCGGGATTGCCGGGCTGCGGAGGCGCGGGCGTAGGCGCGGGTGCCGGTGCCGGCGCGGGCGCAGGCGCGGGTGCCG
>JBKOWN010000127.1:0-11342 GCA_046724435.1 Actinomycetota bacterium | reverse complement strand
CTCCCCTTGTCTGTGCCGTCCCGGTCACTCGCCGAGCGAGTCGCGTACGGCGTGGACGAGCAATGCCGCGCGCAATGCACGCCCCAACCGCGACAGCGACGCCAGCTCCTGCTGTGCCTTGGCGCGCGCCTCCGGGTTTCGCTGCCGGATGTATTGGAGCGCCACCTGCTGGAAAAGCCCCGCCTCGCGTTCGGCGAAATGCTTGTACATCCGGAGGTGGCGCGCGCTGATCCCGTGCGCGTAGAACCCGGCCGCGGCCGACGCGATCGCCTGCGCTTCGTCGTCGAAGAGCGCGTCGCCACCGTTGTAGGCGGCGGGCTCGAGCAAGCCGAACGACTCGAGCTCGTTCAGCTGCCAGTCTTCGAGGCCGGCTGAGCGCGCGAGATCCCGACGCGTCAGGCCCTGACTGCTGTTGGCGGCATCGTCCGGCACACCCTGCTCTTCATCGCGAGGCCTCGGACGCTCCTCCTCAGCTCGCGGCGGCATGCCCTCGTCCTTCTTTCGCGACGGAGCGTTCTCGTCCAGGCGCGCCCTGTCTCCGTTCTCGGCGGTCGGGGCGAGCTCGTCGTGGTCCGGCGTCGTCGGCATCGGATCGCCCAGCGGGAGCTGCGGCGCGAGGTCCTGGGCGCGGCGCGCCTGGCGGGACGGGGCGCGACGCCCGCGGGGCTTCGCGCGCGCGATCGAGTGCACCGGCGCCGGTTGCTCCTCTCCCAAACGGTCGAGTCGCTCTTTGATCACCTTCAGCGGGAGGAAGTTCTCCTTCTGCTGATGGAGGATCCAGCGGAGCCGGGAGACGTCGGACTCGTAGAACTTGCGGTACCCCGACGGCGTCCGCTCCGGGTCGATGAGCCCCTGGCTCTCGAGGAAGCGAATCTTCGAGATCGTGACGTCCGGGAACTCCTCTCGCAGGATGTTGAGAACCTCGCCGATCGACAGATGCGACGGGTCGTGGCTCGGGTTCACGCTCACGCGTGCTCCTCGACGCCGCCGAGCATGAACAGGAGCACGAACCGCCCCACCTGGACCTCGTCGAGGTGCCGGAGGGGGGACGTCTCGACCCGCTCGTGGTTCACGTAGGTCCCGTTCAGCGAACCGGCGTCGCTCACCTCGTAGCCGTCCCGATCGTGGCGGATGACGGCATGGCGGCGCGAGACCGTGATGTCGTCGAGGAAGATGTCGGACTCGGGGTGGCGGCCGATCGTGGTCGTATCACGCTCGAGCGAGAAGCGACTCCCGGCGTTCGGGCCCCGCCGGACGACCACGACGCCCATGCCGGGCGGGAGCTCGGCCAGCAACGCCCCCAGCTCGTCGTCGAGCTCGAGGCGCTCCTCGATGGCGAGGGTGACCGTGGTCTCGTCCTCGGTGTCCGTCAGCGCGGCCCCGCAGGACGAGCAGAAATTCGCCCCCGCCTCGTTGTCGTGCCCGCACCGCGCACAAATCACCCTGGAAAGGGTACTGCCGCCTGGCCGCGGCGTCCGGTGCGCGAATCGTGCCGGCGGCGGCTACTGCTCCTCGACGAGGCGGCGGTAGGCGGCGGCGTCGAGCAGGGTGTCGACCTGCGACGCGTCCGACATGTCGAGCACGAAGATCCACCCGTCGCCGTACGGGTCCTGGTTCAGCTGTTCCGGCGTCGATTCCAGCGCCGGATTGACCTCGACGACCGTTCCCGCGACCGGGGCGTAGATGTCCGACACGGACTTCGTCGACTCCACCTCCGCGATGCTGCTCATCGCGCTCACGCTGGCGCCGACTTCCGGCAGCTGCACGAACACGACGTCACCAAGCGCGTCCTGGGCGAAGTCCGTGATCCCCACCCGGGCGCGCCCGTCCTCCACCGCGACCCACTCGTGCTCCTTCGTGTACCGCAGCTGATCGGGGAGCTCCATACCCCGATGTCTACCTCAGAACCTGGCGGATCCGGCGGGCGTACTCCTGGGCGAGCTGACGCGCGGCCTGGTCGCTCTCGCCCTCGGCCCAGACGTGCGTCAGCGCTTCCTCGGGATCGGGGAGCACCAGGGCCCAGCCGTCCGGATGCAAGACCTTGACCCCGTCCACCAGCACGACGTCTCGCGTCCCGGCGCGCTCGACCATCTCGCGCATGACCGCTCCCTTGCGCTCCCACGGCGTCGCCACCGTCTCGTGCGCGACGTGCAGGCGCGGGAGGCGTTTGACCACCGAGGACAGGGTTCGCTCCGTGGCGGCGAGCAGATCCAGCAGCTTGACGAGGGTCGCGGTGGCGTCGAACGCAGGCATGAAGTCGGGCCAGATGAACCCGCCGTCCTGCGAGGCGGCGAAGTCGATACCACCCGCCGACGCCACCTCCATGAGATTCGGCGCCGACAGCTTCGTCCAGGTGATGGTGGCGCCGCGCTCCGACGCGACGCGCTCGGCCTCTCGGGTCACCGACACGGGGAGCGCGACACGCGCGTCCGTTTTCGCCTCCGTCACCAGGGTCAGCAGAACGAGCAGCGCCTGGTCGTTGTCGAGAGCGTGCCCTTCGTCGTCGATGATCGTGGCCGTCTCGCCGTCGGGATCCATGACGACGCCGAGCTCACTGCCGGACGCGCGCACGAGCTCGGACAAGCGCGACACGCGCGAGGAACGCTCTTCGAGCGCGGCGGTGGCGGACGCGGTGCTGGCGTACGGGTTGATGGAAAGCACCTCGGCGCCCGTCTTGGCGAGGACGGTCGGCATCACGATCGACGCCGCCCCGAACGAGTAGTCGAGCACGACCTTGAACGCGCGCTCGAGCAGCCGTTCCTGGTCCACGGTGTCCATCAGGGCCGACGTGTAGAACTCGAGTGATCGGGGCGGGTACTCGATGTCGCCGATGTCGGCCGCGAACGCGCGCCGGTAGTCCTCGCGGTAGAGGAGCCGCTCGATCTTGCGCTGCGTCGACTCGTCGATGTCTTTGCCGTCGGCGTCGAAGAACCGGATCTCGACGGCGTCGGGGTCGCCCGGGGCGAGCCGTACGGTGATCCCGCCTCGGGCCTTGCCGTTGCGAACCTGGAAACGGGTGAGGGGCACCGTGGCGAGCTCGACGTCCTCGACATTCACGCCTGCGAGGTTGACGCCACCGATGACGGCACGTTTCAGGGCCCGTGCGACCCGGCTGGTGTCGCGGCTGGTGGTGACGGTGGCGCCCTTCTTGAGCGCCGTGCCGTATGCCGTCGCGACGCGGATCGCGACCTCCGGCGTGACGTCGACGTTGGCGAGGCCGCGGATCCCCCGCCGGCCGAACAGCGTGCGGGCGCCGCGGCTCTCCCACACGATCGACGAGTTGACGATGGCGCCGTTCTCGACCGTCTTGAACGGGTACACCTTGACGCCCGGGTTGATGACGGCCTGCTCGCCGACGAAGCACTCGTCCCCCACCACGACGCCCTCTTCGATGCGGGCGTGCGCTCGCAAGTCGGTCGAGCGACCGATCACGCAGCCTCGCAGGCGCGCGCTCGGCCCGACGTAGACGTGGTCGTGGCACACGGCGCGCTCCACGAAGGCATCTGCCTTCACCACGACGTCGGTGCCGAGCACCGTGTACTCCCGCAGGTGCGCTCCGCCCTCGATCCGGCAGTTGTCGCCGATCACGACGGGGCCCTCGATGCGGGCGGTGGGGTCGACGTCGGCGCCCTCTCCGAGCCAGATCCCCTCGCCGATGCGAAACCCGTCGATGTCGACGTGCACGCGCTGGTCGAGGACGTCCTGGTGCGAGCGGAGATACGCCTCGAGCGTCCCGACGTCCTCCCAGTAGCCGTCGACGACCGTGCCGATCAACGGGAGCTTCTTCTCGAGCACGGCCGGGAAGACGTCACCGGCGAAGTCGACGACCTCGTCGGCATGGATGAAGTCGAAGATGCCGGGCTCGAGGACGTAGATCCCGGTGTTCGCCGTGTCGGAGAAGACCTCGCCCCAGCTCGGCTTCTCGAGGAACCGTTCGATGCTGCCGTCGGGACGGGTGATCACGATCGCGAACTCGAGCGGGTTCTCGACCCGCTTGAGCGCGATGGACGCCAGCGCGCCGGCATCCTGGTGCTCCTTCACGATCGCGCCCAGGTCGATGTCGGTGAGCACGTCGCCGGAGATCACCAGGAAGGTGTCGTCGAGCTCCTGCGACGCGTTGAGGACCGAACCGGCGGTGCCGAGCGGCGTCTCCTCGGTGGCGTAGCGCATCCGCACACCGAAGTCGGAGCCGTCGCCGAAGTAGTCACGGATCTGGTTGGCGAGGAACGCGACGGTGACGACGATGTCGTCGAACCCATGGGACGCGAGGAGCCGAACGACGTGCTCCATCATCGGCCGGTTCGCCAGGGGCATCATCGGCTTGGGCTGGTTGCTCGTGAGCGGGCGTAGCCTCGTGCCCTCTCCCCCGGCCAGGATCACCGCTTTCACGCCACCATCCCCTCGTCGTGCGACGCTCTCCCCTCGCGCAGCGCCGCCCGCGCCTGCGGGATGTACGCCAGGGCGGCGTAGTAGCTGAGCACGAGACCGCCGATCGTGAACACCCAGGTCACGACCAGCAACGGCACCCGGATCTCCGACACGGCGTCGGCGAGCAGGAAACCGGGCAGAGCGAACATGAGCGCCAGTGTTCCCGCCTTCCCGGCCCACTGCACGTCCATACGTCGGGCACCCGCCGCCGCCAGGACGAGCACCGCCACCGAGATCACGGCCTCACGGGCGAGTATCACGATGCCGACCCACAACGGCAGGCTGCCGTCCGCGAGCAGGGCGAGCCCGGCGCAGAGGAGCAGGATCCGGTCCGCAGTCGGGTCGAGGACCTTGCCGACATCGCTCGCCTGATCGAAGTGCCGCGCGATCCACCCGTCCACCCAGTCGGTCGCGCCCAGCACCGCGAGGAGGAGGGCGGCTGCGATCTGGTCCTCGTGGCCGAGCAACAGCCAGAGAAACAGCGGAACGCAGGCCAGCCGCCCGATCGAGATGAGGTTCGGCAGCGTCAGGATGCCGTGGTCGGTGACTTGACGTGCGCCCTTCGCGCGCGCCGCGGTGGCGCTCACAGCAGCCCAGCGTACGCGCCGCCGTCGACGTGGATCGCGGTGCCGGTGAGGAAACGGGCGTGGTCCGACGACACGAAGGCGGCGATCGCGCCGAAGTCCTCGGGCCGACCGAGCATCCCGGCCGGGATACCGTCGGCGCGGGCGTGGCCGAGCTGGCGGACCCGTTCGGTGTCGTGCATGCCGGGCTGGAGGGAGTTGACGGTGACGCCGTCGCCGGCGATCTCGCGGGCCAGGGTCTTGAGGAACCCGGTCGCCCCGGCGCGGGCCGTGTTCGAGAGGATCAGCTGCGGTATCGGCTGGCGCACCGCGACCGACGTGATCGCCACCACTCTTCCCCAGCCCTGTTCACGCATCGCCGGGACTGCTCCGTCGCACATCGCGATCACGGACAAGCAGTTCAGCTCGAGCGCGGCGAGATACTGATCGACCCGAGTCGACGAGAAGTCGCCGGGAGGCGGCCCGCCGGCGTTCGTCACGAGGATGTCGATGCCGCCGAGCGCGTCGCGGGCAGACTCGACGAAGCCGCGTGCACCATTGGTGGTCGAGACGTCCGCCACCAACCCGACTGCGTCGTGCCCGATCGTGCCGGCCGCGTCTGCGATCGTCTTCCCGTCGCGGCCGCAGATCGCGACGTGCACGCCTTCGCCGGCGAGTGCGGCGGCGGTGGCGTAGCCGAGTCCGCGGCTGGCGGCGGCGACCGCGGCGCGGCGGCCCGAGATGCCGAGGTCCATGGTGTTCCTCCTCCTTGGGCGCTCAGGCGTGGATGGGGCCGTCGGCATCGCGTAGCGAACGGGCCTTGCGCCCGGTTCGCAGGGCGATGATCTCGGCGCAGATCGAGACGGCGGTCTCCTCCGGTGTGCGAGCGCCCAGGTCGAGGCCGATCGGTGCCATGACTCGATCGAGCGCGGCGTCGTCGACGCCTTCCTCCCTGAGCCGCCGGACGCGGTCGGCGTGCGTGCGGCGGGACCCCATCGCCCCGATGTATCCCGCGTCGCTCTCGAGTGCGGCCGTGATCGCGGGGACGTCGAACTTGTGGTCGTGGGTCAGAACGCACACGGCGTCGCGCGGCCCGAGGTCCTCCCCCACCTTGACGAGATACCGGTGGGGCCAGTCGTTCACGACCTCGTCCGCCATCGGGAAGCGCTGCGTTGTCGCAAACACCGCGCGGGCGTCGCACACGGTGACCCGGTACCCGAGCAGCTTCGCGGCACGTGCGAGCGCGGCGGTGAAGTCGACCGCGCCGAAGATGATCATCCGGGGCGGCGGCGCGAAGGACTCGATGAAGATCTCGACGACGTGCTCACGCGCCTCGCCGTGCGGGCCGTAGTGCCGCGTGCCCGTCAGGCCGGCCTGCAGCTGGGCGCGGGCGTCGCGCCCCACGACACGGTCGAGCCCGGGATCGCCCAGCCGTCCGAATGGCTCACCCGCCGGTCGCACGAGCAGCTTGGCGCCGGGCCGCGGCCCGTTCACGACCGTCGCCAGGGCGACCGGCTCTTCGGCCCGCAGCAGATCCCGCAGCTGCTCGTAGATCGACGCGCTCACCAGTCGAGTGGCTCGACGAAGAGATAGATCGTCCCGCCGCACGTCAGCCCGACCGCGAACGCTTCGTCGTCCGAGTAGCCGAACGAGATCACTCCTCGCTCCCGCGCGCCGTCGAGCACGCGGAGCGCCTCGGTGACGACCGCGCCCTCGACACAGCCTCCCGAGACCGAGCCTGCGACCTCACCGGCGTCGTTCACCGCCATCGTGGCACCCGCCTCGCGCGGGCCGGAACCTTCGGTTCCGACGACGCGCGCCACTGCGATGCGGTGCCCGTCGGCTCGCCACCGGTCGATGTCGTCGAGGACGTCTTTCATAGCGCGATCACGCATCCAGCGTAATGCCGCTGGTCAGACCCCTAGTGCGGCACCCTCAGCGCGGGGATCGGTCGCGACCGCGTAGCCACCGCCCGTGCGCTGGATGGCGTGCGCATGTCCCATGCCGGCGTCGACACGGGGTGCTCGCTGCGGGTCGTGCCCGAGCGTCCGGAGCGCGTCGAACCACTCCGGCGCGAACCCGCGTTCGGCGCGTAGCGTCCAGTTCGAGGGTTCGATGCACCAGCGCGGCGCGTCGAGCGCGTCTTGAGGGTCGGCGCAGTCGTCGACGAGGCGCGCGAGCAGCTGCACCTGGATCTGCGCCTGCGAGTCGCCGCCCATGGAACCGAATGCGCACCGAGGCACGCCGTCGCGCATCGCCATCGCGGGGATGAGGGTGTGCATCGGGAGCTTTGCGGGGGCCAGCGCGTTCACCGCCGCGGGATCGAACGAGAAGGAAGAGCCGCGGTTGTTGAGGTTGATCCCCCAGTCCCCCACGTGCACCCCAGAGCCGAACGATAGGAAATTGGACTGGATGAGGCTGACGAGCAGGCCGTCGGCGTCTGCCGCGCACAGATACGCGGTGCCGCCGACGTGCGCGGCGCCCCGCCGCGGCATCGTGGCCCGCTGCGGGTCGATCAGCGACCGGCGGTCGGCGATCCAGTCGTCGGCGAGCATCTCCGCAGGTGTCACGGTCATCGCATCGGGATCGGAGACGTACTCGTTGCGGTCCCGCAGGGCGAGCTTCGTCGCCTCGATCAAGAGGTGGTGACGGTCGGGCCCGTCGGCGGGCAACGGCAAGCCGTCCAGGATGCGGAGCGCCTCGAGCGCGGTGACACCTTGCGTCGGTGGCGGCAGCTCGGCGATCTCGAGGTCGCGGTACGGGGCGCGGAGCGGTGCGACCCATTCTCCCTTGTGCGCGGCGAGGTCCTCGGCGGTGAGCAGTCCGCCGTCCGCCTGGTGCGCCTCCGCGATCGCGTCCGCGATCGGTCCGCCGTAGTAGGCGCCGGGCCCGTCGACGGCGAGGGTCTCGATGGTGCGGGCGAGCCCGGACTGGCGGAGCACGTCACCGGCTTCGACTCCTTCATATGTCGAACGCAACGCGGCGGAGCCCTCGTACATCGCGAGCGAACCGGTGATGTACATCGCCCCCGTCGGTGTGAGCTCGAACCCGTCACGCGCGTACGCCAACGCCGGCTCCGCCAGCTCGCCGAAGGATCTGGTCCCCCACCGCTCGAGGAGGTCGAACCAACCCGCGACGCCGCCGGGGACCGTGACCGCGTGCGGCCCGAGGACGGGCATCGTCTCGGCTCCGGCACGATCGCGGACCGTGTCGATCGTCGCCGTGCCGGGTGAACGGCCGGAGCCGAGGTAGCCATGGAGGTGCCCGTCCGACACAATCGCGAACACGTCCCCGCCGTAACCGCACAGGTAGGGCGCGACGACACCGAGCGCAAGATTGGCGGCGATCGCGGCGTCGATCGCGTTCCCACCCCGCGCCAGCGTCGCCAGGCCAGCGGCGGAGGCGAGGTAGTGCGGCGCCGCGACTCCGCCGCGGGGGAAGCGCTTGGCCACCACGCCGGCAGGCTACCGGAGCCCTCTCATACCGGTTGCCCGCGCCACGCCCCGGGGTAGGACACTCACGTGGCCTTCACGAAAAACGAGGCGCGAGGAAAGTCGGGAAGGCGAAGGTTCTTCCGCAGCAACGGTCTCTCGCTGGTGTGCTTCGCGCTGTTCGCGATCTTTGTCGTCGGCCTGTTCTTCACCGGATTTCGTGACAACAACTCGGAGCGGCAGTCGCATAAGCAACCTGAGATGTCGCTCGGCGAGTACGCCACCAGTGGCGCGTTCTGGGAGGCGCTGACGGAGAACTGGGAGAGCGAATATCTCCAGATGGCCGCGTACGTCGTCCTCACCGTTTTCCTCGTCCAGAAGGGGTCCTCCGAATCGAAGGATTCCGATCGCGCCTCGGACGTCGACCGGGATCCGCACGATGCCGACAGACGCAGAAACGTCCCATGGCCGGTCCGCCGAGGTGGTCTGTGGATCCGGCTCTACGAGAATTCGCTGTTCCTCGTCTTTCTGGCGCTCTTTGTCACCTCGCTCGCCCTCCACGCCGTCACGGGCGCGCGCTCGTTCAGCGCTGAGCAACAAGAGCACGGGGAGCCGCGCGTCAGCACAATTGAGTACGTGCAACGCTCGCGGTTCTGGTTCGAGTCGTTCCAGAACTGGCAGAGCGAGTTTCTCGCCGTCGGCTCCATCGTCCTGTTCTCGGTCTGGCTACGTCAGCGTGGATCACCCGAATCGAAGCCGGTCGATACGCCGAATTCGCGGACGGCGACCGGGTAGCGGCTGCTCGTTCGACGCGACTATGACCGCGTGAACAGGTGCAGGAGCTCGAGCTCCACCCGCTTCGGTGTGTCCGAGAGCATCGCAGCGACCGCGTCGTTGAACGCGGCGAACTCCGGATCGCTGTTGACGCTGTCCGCTGCCGGTCGGTCCGTGAACACGCCGACGCCGCGGACGACTCCGCTCGCTTCGTCGCCCAGGATCATGACGGTTTCGAGCGCCGGGTGATCGGAAAGGAACTCCGCCGCGAACGCGGAGTAGAGCGCGGCCACCTCGGCGTAGTGACCCGGCTTGGCATGAAGCGTGAACTCGGCGACGTACATCATCGTCCCTTCTCGGCAGTTTGCGCAGGGTGGTCGGGCGGTCGGTCCCAGTGTGTCCGCTGTGTACGGGAACCCACGGGCGTTTGATGGCACAGTGATGACATGCACCCGCCGCGGAGAGCGCGGTGAAGAACCGCCGCCGGCGATGGGTCCTCGTGCTGCTCGCGGTGGCGGTCTTCGCGGCCGCTGCCGGTGTCACCGCGTACGTCATCTCCGGACGACCAAGCTTGTCAACGACGACAAAGCAAGGAAAGCGCTCGATAGCCAATTCGGTGTTGGATCGGCTCCGAACGGAATGCAACCACGCCGGTGGCCGCGAGGTGAACATCTCGGAATCGTTTCTCGGCGGGGCCGCTGCCGGCGTCTCCGAGTGTGTGTTCGACAATTCGGACGGTTCCTTCTCGAGACCTTCGACACCAGGGATCGTGTACCCGGATCCTCCGTGTGACGGTCCGCCGACCTTCTACGTCATCGTCGACGCGAACAAGCTGGATTGGGCCGAATCACTTCCCGTCCGTCACGCGCCGCTCCCCGAACGCCCAACGGGCTGCGCGTAGCTTCCATTCGACCCGGCGCTTCTGCGCTCAGAGCCGTTGTGTCGCCGACCACTGCAGTACACGGGCATACACGGATGTTTGGTGGCAAAGTGATGGCAAGGTCCTATGACGAGAAGAGCCCTTGCCCTGTTCGCTCGCCCTTGTGCTCTTCGAGACTGTGGCAACGACATCTTCTGGGGGAGGACCAGAGGCACACAGGAGCGCGGGATGAAGAAGCTGTGCGCCACGGTGGCTCTGATGGGAGCGTTGGCGGCTGGGCAAGGGATGGCGTTTGCCGCGCCGGCAACGAAGTGGCCGACTTTCGACGAGGTCCGGCTGCAGCAGATCGTCGACGCGTTCGCCGCGAAGGGCGTCACCGTCTGTCCTGCTGAGGTCCGCAACCCACCGGACATCACTGGTAGCTCTGCGCACCAAACCGTCGAGCTGTACTCCAGAACACGATGGTCCTCTTGCCCGCAGCATCGGTCCGTAGCAGACCCCAAGTACAACCCCGACGAGGAGAGAGCAACGTACAACGCCGAGGCGTTCCTCGACATCTACTTCTACACCTCGCAGAAGGTCTTTGACCGCGGGGTCGAGAGGTGGAAGCGAAAGTCGTTGCACTGGCCGATCGTCGGGTGGTCGTGGAAGCCAGTCGTCCTCGGCCTCAACGCGGGATACGAAGACGTCGTCAACCCTGTCCTCAGGGCGATGAAGGCGCTGCCCGGAAACCCGAGAGTGCTCTTCGACGATAGCTAGAGGTAGGAGTCGCAAGACCACGCTCGCTGCTTCTGCGGTCGGGCTGGCGAGGGCCTCGGCTTCGGCCTCGACCTGTCGGCACAATTCGACAATCCCCGTAGAGAAACGAGCTGTCGTGCAAGCCATCACCGTTCGAGACCGCGATGCCGGCGTCGGTGGACTCTCCTTGACCGACATGCCCTACCCTCACGCCGCCCAGAACGATGTCATCGTGCGGGTGCACGCCGGGGGGTTCACCCCCGGCGAGCTGGACTGGCCGACAACATGGGCCGACCGCTCCGGGCGCGACCGGACGCCGAGCGTGCCAGGCCACGAGCTGTCGGGGATCGTCGTCGAGTTGGGGTACGGAACCACCGGCCTCACCGTCGGCCAGCGGGTGTTCGGATTGACCGACTGGTCCCGCAACGGCTCCCTTGCCGAGTACACCGCGGTGGAGGCCCGCAACCTCGCTCCGCTTCCAGCTGACGTCGATCACACGGTGGCCGCTGCTCTGCCGATCTCCGGGCT
>JBKOWN010000089.1:0-7489 GCA_046724435.1 Actinomycetota bacterium | reverse complement strand
CCCGGCAACTCAGGCGAGGGACGAGCCGAGGAAGATCGGCTAGAGCGCCGGAAAGTAGCCGCCGTCGACCGGGTACACCTGGCCGGTGATCCATTCGGCGGCGTCGCTGCACAGCAGCACGGCCAGCGGCGCGGGATCCGTCACTCGGCCGAGGCGCCCGGCGGGGTACGCCTTGGCGAGACGCTGCTCGAGCTCGGGCTGACGCTCGATCGCCTCCTCGAGCAGCCCGTGCTTCATGGTCCCGAGCGACAGGCAGTTGACGGTCACACCGTGCGGGCCGACTTCGGCGGCGAGGCCGCGCGAGAAGCCCATGGCCGCGGCCTTGGCCGCGCCGTACACGACCTGCTTGCGTTCGCCGCGGCGGCCGGCGTCGGAGACGATCGTCAGGACCCTCCCCCAGGCGCGCTCGATCATGCCCGGGAGGTACGCGCGGGTGACGCCGAGCACGGCGGCGAGGTTGAGGCGGATGAGCGGGTCCCACTCGTCCGGGCCGGTCTCGACGAAGGTCTTCACGGTGATGCCCTCGGGCGGGATGCCGGCGTTGTTCACGAGGATGTCGACGGGCCCGGTGTCGCGGACCATCCCGGGGACCGCGTCGCGGTCGGTGACGTCGGCCACGACCGGGTGCGCGGCGCCGCCCTCCTCCTCGATCTCGCGGACGACCTTCTCGGCGCGGTCGAGGTACAGATCGTTGACCCACACCTCGGCGCCGGCACGCGCGAGCTGGATGCAGATCGCGCGACCGACTCCTCCGCCGCCGCCGGTGACCACGGCAACGCGCCCGGCGATGAAGTTCGACCAGTCGCGAATCGTCGCCACGGTGAGCTCAGACCTCGATGACGACCGGAATGATCGCCGGCCGTCGCCTGGTCCGCTCGTTGATGAACCGGCCGAGGGCGCGGCGGGCGTGGCGGCGGATCGTCTCGAAGTCGGTGGCGCCCTCCTCGGCTGCCTCCGCCAACGAGGTGAGCACCGCCGCCTTGGCGTCCTCGAGCAGCTCGTCCGCCTCGGGTGCGTACACCCAGCCGCGCGTCACGATCTCCGGCCCGGTCACCACCTCGCCCGTCGTGGCGTCGACGGTCACGATCACCACGACCACGCCCTCTTCGCCGAGGCTGCGACGGTCGCGCAACACGCCGTGGCCGACGTCGCCGACGATGCCGTCGACGTAGAGGTATCCGGCCGGCACCGCGCGTCGGTCGACCTCGATCCGCTCGGGGCCGAGCGTGAGCACGTCGCCGTCCTCGCAGACGATCACGCGGTCGGCGGCCAAGCCGACGTCGCGTGCGAGCCGGGCGTGGTGGACCATGTGCCGGTACTCGCCGTGCACGGGCACGAACCACTCGGGCTGGATCAGGTTCAGCATGAACTTGAGCTCTTCACGGGACGCGTGACCTGACACGTGCACCGGCGCGGTCCCGCCGTGGACGACGTCGGCGCCCGCGCGATGAAGAGCGTCGATGACGCGGGAGACGTTGGCCTCGTTGCCCGGGATGGCATGAGCCGAGATCACGACGATGTCGTCCTCGCTGACCTTCACCCACTTGTGCTCGTGCGCGGCCATGAGCGACAGCGCGCTGAGCGGCTCACCCTGAGACCCGGTGCAGATGATGCACAACTCGCCCGGCGCGTACCGGCCCGCGTCCTCGATGTCGACAACGCGTCCCGCGGGGACGTCGAAGAGGCCCATCTCACGAGCCAGGGTCACGTTCTGCTCCATCGACCGGCCGAGGAACGCGATCTGCCGGCCCGACGCCAGCGCCGCCCGGGCCACCTGCTCGACGCGGTGCAGGTGCGACGCGAAGCAGGCGACGATGAACCGCCGATCCGGGTGGTCGCGGAAGAGGTCCCGCATGGCTTCGCCCACCGTCGACTCGGATGGCGTGAAGCCCGGCCGCTCGGCATTGGTGGAGTCCGACAGCAGGAGCCGGACGCCGCCGTTCCGCCGGGCGATCTCACCGAGGAGCGCGAGATCGGTCTTGCGCCCGTCGACCGGGTTCAGGTCGAGCTTGAAGTCGCCGGTGTGCAGGATGGTGCCCGCCGGCGTGAAGTAGGCGGCGGCGAGCGAGTACGGCACGGAGTGCGTGACGGGCACGAACTGGCAGTCGAACGGTCCGATGCGGCGTCGCTCCCCGTCGAAGACGGGGATGAACTCTGTCCGGTCGAGCATCCCGGCTTCCTCGATGCGACCGCGGGCGAGCCCGAGCGACAGCTGCGTCCCGTAGATAGGGACGGCGATGTCCCGGAGGAGGTACGCGAGCCCGCCGGCGTGGTCCTCGTGGGCGTGCGTGAGGACGACGCCCTCGACGCGGTCGGCGTTGTCGCGCAGATACGTGAAGTCCGGCAGGACGAGATCGACACCCGGCATGTCCGGGTCGGGGAACATCAACCCGCAGTCGACGACGAGGATGCGGCCCTCGACCTCGATGCAGAAGCAGTTGCGCCCGATCTCGCCCAGCCCGCCGAGGAAGACGAGCCGCACTTCGTCGCTCACCGGGCTGATGCTACTGATAGCACCCGCCCGGCAAGCGGTCCGTGGTCACCCGCGCGCTAGGCGCTGGCGGCGTCGCGGTCCTTCGAGACCTCGTCGAGCGTCGCGTACTCCTCGCCGGTGTCGGTCCAGTCCTCGAACTGGATCACGCCCAGCTCGGTGAACCGGTCGCGCAGCCAGCCGTCGCCGGCGTCGAGCAGACCGAGCTTCTTGCAGTTGGGCACGATCTTCGAGAACAACATCGACTGGAACACCTTGCGATCCGGTGCCTGCATCACGATGTGGACGGCGTCCTTGACGTTGACACCGAAGTGCTCGAACACCTCCTGCTGGAGGAAGCGGTCGCGCATCCGGACCGCGGCCTCGAACGCGAACTCCTGACGCTCGCGGATCTCGGGGCCACTGAGCTGCTGGTAGTACTCCTGGAGCGAGAGGACGCCGAAGGCCACGTGCCGGGCCTCGTCGCTCATCACGTAGCGCAGAAGCCGTTTGAGCAGAGGCTCGGTCGTCATCTGCTGGATGAACCCGAACGCGGCGAGCGCGAGGCCCTCGACCATGATCTGCATGCCGAGGTACGTCATGTCCCACCGCGGGTCGTCGATGATGTCGTCGAGGAGCAACCTCAAGTGCGCGTTGATCGGGTAATGGCCGGACAGCTTCTCGTCGAGGTACTTCGCGAACACCTCGACGTGCCGGGCCTCGTCCATCACCTGCGTAGCCGCGTAGTACTTGGCGTCGATCCACGGCACCGTCTCGACGACCTTCGCCGTGCAGATGAGCGCGCCCTGCTCGCCGTGGAGGAACTGAGACAGGGTCCAATTCTGCGACTGCACGCCGAACGCGAGCCACTCGGCGTCGCCCCACTTCTCGAATGGAGTGCCCTTCGTGTCGAGCTCGCTGCCGAACGTCATGTTGTTGGCCAATGCGTTCTCGAGCACGACGTGCTCCTGATCGACGTCGGTGTCCCACGGCAGGTCCGTCTGCGCGTTCCACTGCGACTTCTTCGCCCGCTCGTACAGCTTGCCGAGCGCGGGACGACTGCGGTCGTAGTCCCACGTGAAGATGGCGTCGCCGTTCGACTTGACGAGGTGCTGCACCTCGTCCACGTCGGTGTTCGTGACGGCGAGGATCGCCTGGAGGTCGTCGACCTCGTGTCGGCCCAGGATCTCGTGTGTGCTGGCCATGGGAATTACCCCCTACGTGGTGAGTTCGGGACGGAGAAGACCGGGGAGCACGAGTTCGCGCACGAGGGGGCGCGTCACGGCTTCGTCGGTCAGATCGATGGGGATCGTGGGTGTCAGAGCATGGGTGAGCACGACGCGGGCGAGCCATTCGCCGGCGCGGTCGACGCGCGCGGAGGGGAGGAAACGGGCGAGCGGCGGAGCGATTGCGGAGCCGGCGCCGATCAGGAAACGGGTGCCGGCGTCGAACGTCACGTGCGGCAGCACGATCTCGGGCTCGAACGCGAACAGGAACTGGAGCGCGTCGTGCTCACGCAGCTCTCGGGCGGCCCGGACGACCATGGCGACGACCGCGTCCTCGACCGTGGGCTCGGCTTCAGCTGCGTCGCGGATGCTCGCCGTGATGCGCGCAGCCTCGCGGGCGATCGTGATCCGGACGAGCTGCCGCTTCCCGCCGAAGTAGCGGTACAGGGTGGCCCGGGCGCAGCCGGCCTCGCGGGCGACGTCGTCGAACGTGGTCTTCGTGAGCCCGTGGCGGGCGACGCAGGCGAGCGTGGCTCGGACCGCGCGCTCCTCGATCGTCGGGGAGAGGCTCGGGGCCTCGGCGGTCGCGGCAGGGAAGACCATCACGTGAGCCTGTACTGAGACAATAAGCCGGAAAACGTCTCACCGTCAATGTGTCACAGGTCACGTCGTGGGCGGGCCTGGTCACGGTCCCTGACGAGACCCGGTGATGACGGCGGCTTCGATGTCGAGCAGTCGGGTGTCGCCCGATTGATCGGGTCCCCGTCACGCAGCGTGTGGTTGAGTCGCGCCGCCTGGCGCGTCTGATGGTCGCGCTCAGCCAGGTTCGGCGCGTTGCGGGCAGCGTCGGCATAGAGGCGGGCTGCGAGACCGAGATCGCCGTTCTTCTCGTGGAGGTACGCAGCGACCGCATCCCGCCGCGGGAGTTGCTCGTCGACGTCGGCGAGTGCCGCCAACCCCGCGAGCGCGCCGTCCGCCTCGCCGATCGCGACCGCGCGATTGAGGCGGACGATCGGAGTATCGGCGAAGCGGAGCAGCTCGTCGTACCACTCGACGATCTGGACCCAGTCGGTCTCCTCGACACGCGGTGCGTCGGCATGGAGCGCGGCGATCGCCGCTTGTGCCTGGTACTCGCCGAGCTGATCGCGCGAGAGCGCGTTCTGCACAATGGTGACGCCCTCGGTGATGAGCTCGGTATCCCACTGGCTCCGGTCCTGATCGGCGAGCGGCACGATCCGTCCGTCCGGTCGAGTACGGCTGCGGCGGCGCGCATGGTGCAGGAGCATCAGGGCGAGTAGCCCGTCGACCTCGGCGTGGTCGACGAGGGACGCCAGCTGTCGGGTCAGTCGGATCGCCTCGGCCGCGAGATCGACGTCGCCCGAGTAGCCCTCGTTGAAGACCAGGTACAGCACTCGCATCACCGTGCCCACGTCGCCGGGACGATCGAGACCGGTTCGGCCGACCGTGCGCTTGGCGCGGCTGATGCGCTGCGCCATGGTGCTCTCGGGCACGAGGTAGGCCTGCGCGATCTGGCGCGTGGTGAGGCCGCCCACGGCCCGGAGCGTCAGAGCGACCGCTGACGACGAGGTCAGTCGGGGGTGCGCGCACAGGAAGTAGAGGCGCAGAGTGTCGTCGGCGCTCGGCACCACACCGGTCGGCGGCTCGGTGTCGAATCGGACCTCTCGGTCGCGACGCGCCGCGTCCGACCGCGCCATGTCGAGCAGGGCTCTCCAGGCGACCGTGATCAGCCAGCCCTTGGGATCGGACGGCACCTCGTCGTGCCAGGTGCGATGCGCTCGGATGAGCGCCTCTTGCACGGCGTCCTCGGCCGTCGCGAAGTCTGCACCGCGACGGACAAGGACGCTCAAGACCGGTGGGACGAGCTCGCGCAGCTCGACGTCGTCCACGGTCACTCCGTGACGGTAGGCGGCGCGGTCATGAAGGGCCGAACCTCCAGCCACTCGTAGATCGGTTCGCCGCCGGCGCCGGGCGCTGCCGACAGCTCGCCCGCGAGCTCGATCGCGCGCTCGTAACTGTCGACATCGATCACCATCCATCCCGCGATCAGGTCCTTCGTCTCGGCGAACGGGCCGTCGGTCACCGGCGGTCGCCCCTCGCCGTCGTAGCGGACCCAGACGCCCTCGGGCGACACCGCTTGTCCGTCGACGAACTCACCGGTGCCTTCGAGCCGGGATGCGAAGTCGCTCATGAACTGGAGGTGCGCGTCGAACTCGTCGGGCGTCCACTGGTCCATCGGGACGTCGTTGACGGGCGCCGGCGCGCCTCGGTAGTGCTTCAGCAACAGGTACTTGGCCATGGTGTTCTCCTTGTGCGACGGCGGCCCCGCTGGCCGCTTCACCCCTGGGACGGGGCAGACCACGGATTCTCGACATCATCGACAGAGTTCGTCGAGCACGAACCGGGTCCCGCACAGCGGTCAGACGAGAATCCCCCCGAGGAGCTCCCCGCGGACGAGCACTCGGACCTGCTCCCGGTCCTCCATGTCCCAGCGACCCGGTGAGCCGATGAGCGAGAGCACGAGGCGGGCGACGTACTGCGCCGCCGCCTCGAGGTCGACGCCGGGACGGACCCGGCCCGCACGCTCGTCGCGCTCGAGATACGGCAGCAGGAACGCGGTGATGAAGTCGAGGACGCGGTGCTGCTCGACGGTGATCAGCGGCAGGAAGCGCTCGGGCTCGGTGTCGAGCACCTTGCGGAGCACCTCGTGCTCCTGGAGAGAGCGGTGCGCGAACACCAAGCCCTCCTCGAGCAGGGTCGCGAAGTCGGGCGCGTCGTACACGGCCTCCGCGAGTCGGGCGAAGAACCGATTCATCTCCCAGCCGACGGTCTCGCGCAGGAGCTGGTCCTTCCCGCCCGGGAAGAGCCGGTAGATCGACGCTCGCGAAACGCCCGACGCCTTGACGACGTCCTCGACGGTCGTCTTCCCCATGCCGAATCGGGCGACGCACGCATACGTCGCTTCGAGGACGCGCTCACGCGGCTCCGCCTGCACGCTCACAACGACATCGTGGCAGCGGAAGCGGCGGCTTTGCCGACCGTTTCCGCAAAGCCGGAGCTTGCGACGGCGACAGAGAAACGAGCGGGCCCGCCCCGGTGGAGGGCGGGCCCGCTCGCTTCCTGCTTCCCTACTCGCCCGTCAGATCCTCAGCCCTTGAACTTGATGTTCTTCGCCGCCTGGGACGTGACGTTTTGCGCGAGGATCGACAACCCGATCGGCTGGCCTTCCACGATCTTGTTGATCGTCGAGGCACGGGACGGGTTCCGCTGGCTCGCCGAGCTGCCGTACTTGTAGTCGCCGATCAGCCCGTCGAACTTGAGCGTGCCGACCTGGTTCACGGCCTTCTGGAGCCCCGCCTTGCTCAGGTCGCCGTTCTTGACGGCCTGCTCGAGGACCTGGTCGACCGCCCAACTCTGGGCATACCCGAAGGCGAAGTACTGGTCCGGCTTCTGGTCCGACGCGAACTGCTGCTGGTCCTTGATCATCTGGGCCATGCCCGGGACCGAGGTGTCGCCCCATGCCGGCCCCACAGTCACCAGCATGAAGTGATCACGGTAGAAGGCGCCGTTGTTGGCGTCGTTCTCGAAGCCGGTCAGCCACGTCGGGCCCGTGCCGATGATCTGGGGCGTGAAGTTCCGCCCGATCATCTTCGTGACGATCGAGGCCGTGTCGTTCGGCAGCGACACGAGGGTCACGGCGTCGCACTTGGCGTCGGCCAGCTCACCCACTTGGGCGCTCACGTCGGACGTCGTCGCGAACCGGACGGTCTTGGCC
>JBKOWN010000074.1:0-9720 GCA_046724435.1 Actinomycetota bacterium | reverse complement strand
CCCCGCACCGGAGGCCCGCCGTCCGGCGCGCCCCGAGGTGGTCCCGGTGGCGGGCGCGGAGGCGGCTTCCCGCGCAGTGGTCCCGGCGGGCCTCCCGGCGGGCCGCCCGGCGGTCGCGGCGGCTATCAGGGTCGCGGCCGCCCCGGCCCGCAGGGCCAGCGGCCCCGGCGCAAGAAGCGGCGCCGCCGTAACTTCGAAGACCTCGGTCCGGCGGAGCATCCGCAGCTCACGCCGGCCGACGCGCCTGTCCCCGAGGGCGAGATCGTGGTGCCGCGCGGCATCACGATCCAGGAGCTCGCGCCCAAGTTGAACCGCACGTCCGCCGACCTTGTCCGGGTGTTGTTCGACGCCGGAGAGATGGTCACGGGCACACAGTCGCTGGCGGACGAGATGGTCGAGCTGATCGGCGAGACGCTCGGCGCCGAGGTGCTGCTGGTCGAGCCGGGCCAGGAGGAGGAGCTCGAGCTCCGGGCGCTGCTGGGCGACGACGACGAGGAAGAGGAGGACGAGAGCCTCCTCGAGCCGCGAGCGCCGGTCGTGACCGTGATGGGGCACGTCGACCACGGCAAGACGACGCTGCTCGACCGGATCCGCGAGGCGCACGTCGTCGACAGCGAAGCCGGCGGGATCACCCAGCACATCGGCGCGTATCAGGTCGTGAAGAACGACCGGCAGATCACGTTCATCGACACACCGGGTCACGAAGCGTTCACCGCCATGCGCGCCCGTGGCGCGCAGGCGACCGACATCGCCGTGCTCGTCGTCGCGGCCGACGACGGCGTCATGCCTCAGACCGTCGAGGCGATCAGCCACGCCAAGGCGGCCGAGGTGCCCGTCATCGTCGCCATCACCAAGGTCGACAAGGGCGATGCCGATCCGCAGCGCACGCGTCAACAGCTCGTCGAGCAGGAGCTCGTGCCCGAGGAGTGGGGCGGCGACACGCTCGTCGTCGAGGTGTCCGGCACCGAAGGCACGGGGATCCCCGAGCTGCTCGACGCCATCCTGCTCGTCGCCGACGTCCAGGACCCGCCGCTCATGGCGAACCCCAAGGCCCCGGCGCGGGCGTTCGTGCTCGAGGCGAACCTCGATCCGGGCCGCGGCCCTGTCGCCTCTCTGCTGGTGGAGCGGGGCATCTTGCACGTCAGCGACCCGGTCGTGGCCGGCGGCGGCTGGGGCAAGGTGCGGGCGCTCTTCGACGAGCACGGCAAGCAAGTCGCCGACGCCGGTCCGTCGACCCCGGTCGAGGTGCTCGGCCTCGACGACGTGCCCCTCGCGGGTGACGAACTGCGCGTCGCTCCGGACGAGAAGACGGCACGCACGGTCGCCGAGGCCCGCGCCCGCCGGCGCCGGGCCGCCAGCCTCTCCCACCCGATGACGCTCGCCGGCGGCGCCCGCCTCGAGGACATCTTCGCCATGGTGCAGCGGGGCGAGATCGCGACGCTGAACCTCGTCCTCAAGGCGGACGTGCAGGGATCGCTCGAGGCCGTGACCGAAGCGCTGCGCAAGATCGACCAGGAGCACGAGGAGGTCCGGCTGTCGTTCGTGCACCGGGGCGTTGGCGGGATCACCGAGTCCGACGTGAACCTCGCCTCAGTTTCCAATGCCACCGTCATCGGCTTCAACGTGCGGCCCGACCGGGGCGCCCGCGAGCTCGCCGAGGCCGAAGGCGTCGACCTGCGGCTCTATGAAGTCATCTACCAGGTGCTCGAGGACGTGCAGCAGGCGCTCGTCGGCATGCTCAAGCCCGAGTTCCAGGAAGTCGTCACGGGCGACGCCGAGGTCCGCGAGGTGTTCTCGATCCCGCGTGTCGGCCGGGTGGCCGGCTGCTATGTGCAAAACGGCGTGATCACGCGTGGCTCGAGGGTCCGTTTCCTGCGCGAGGGCGTCGTCATCTGGAACGGCACGATCACCTCGCTCAAGCGGTTCAAGGACGACGCCCGCGAGGTGCAGCAGGGCTTCGAGTGCGGCATCGGCCTCAGCGACTTCCAGGACCTGAAGCAGGGCGACGTGATCGAGACATACGAGCTCAGGGAAGTCGCCCGCACCTGAGCTCGGCTGCGAAGGTGGCGCGATGAGCTCACGTCGCGTGACCGCCCGCGACGCGCTCGGGATACCGGTCCCTCCGTCCTGGCTCGCTCGCTGGGTTTCGCGTGTGCGTGACGCCCTCGGGCTCGGACGCCGCCGGCTCGCGCCGCCGTTCATCGTCACCCTCGAGCACCTCCAGGGGATGATCGACAACAAAGCCCTGGCGGTCGCCGTCGAGCTCGAGATCCCCGATCGCCTTCACGGCGGACCGAGGGATGCCACCGACCTCGCCCGCGACGTCGGCGCCGACGCCGACGCGCTGAACCGGCTACTCAGGTTCCTGGTGTCGCGCGGCTTGCTGGGCATGACAAGGGACGGCCGCTACCGGAACAACACGGTGTCGGACTCGCTACGGCGCGAGCATCCGTGGTCGGCTCGCAACTGGGTGTTGTTCTTCGGTCGCGATTGGCACTGGAGGATGTGGAGCGAGGCGAAGCACTCGGTCTTGACGGGGGAGAGCGCGGCGCGGGCCGCCACGGGTCGCGAGTTCTTCGAGTACGTGAACGCGGTCGACTCGGATGCCGGTGCGACCTTCAACGGCGCGATGACCGAAGGCTCTCGCGTTCAGGGGCTGCTCGTCGTGGACGCGTATGACTTCTCTGGTGTGACGAGCGTGTGCGACGTCGGGGGCGGCACGGGCGCCGTCATGGGCGACCTGCTCGCCGCGCATCTTGCGCTGCGCGGTGTCGTGTTCGACCTTCCACAGCTCGCAGAGCCGGCGCGTGCTGCCCTCGCGGCGCGCGGCGTCGACGATCGGTGCGAGTTCATCGCCGGCGACTTCTTCACCTCCCTGCCGGAGGGGCACGACCTGTACACGCTGTTCGCGGTCGTCCACGACTGGGACGACGAGCGCTGCACGATGATTCTCCGCAACATCCGGCGGGCGATGACGCAGGGCGCCCGGGTGCTCGTAACGGAGATGCCCGTCCCCGAGGGCCCGGCGCCGAGCTTCGCCAAGGTGATGGACCTCGAGATGCTCATCCTCACCGGCTCGGGGCGGGAACGGACGGCGTCCGAGTATCGGCAGCTCTTCCGGGGCGCCGGGTTCGCCGTAGAGCGCGAGATCCCGCTGCCGTCGCTCTTCACAGTGTTCGAGCTCCCGGCCGCCTGACGGCCTCTTGCCACAAAGCGGACATCCGGGTAGTGTCCGCCGAGGCCCTCAGGTACAGGGAGAGAGTGATGGGTGGCTGCTCTTCCCAATCTGTCACAAGGTCGCTTGTGATCGCCCTCGCGGCTGTCCTCATCGCGTGCAGCGGCGGCTCCGGAGGCAGCGGTGGGCACGCCGCCCCCAAGACGTCGCCGACCACGAGCGCCCCGCCGGCGACGATCGACCTGAGCAAGCCCATCCCCGGCGGCTCACTCCACGGCACCCCCCGCCCACCCCTCGAGAACACGGGCACTGACTACGTGGCGATCTTCAAGTCTTTGACTGCGAGTTTTCGCTGGCTCACGGAGAATCCAAACCCGTCGACGCTGTCTGAGTTGTTCGTGCCCGGGACGCCGCCTCATGACCAGCGTGCAGCCGCCTACCAGTTCCTCGTCGATAACGGATATCGCTGGGCAGATGACGGATACCAACTTCTCGACGTTCAGGTCGCGGATGCGAGGGACGATGCCGTTTCGTTGAACGTCATTGAAAACCTGGTATACGAACGGCTTGTAGACGCAAACGGGAATCAGGTCGGCGAAATCCGACCTCGGGCCACCCCCGAAAGCGTCACCGTCCTTCTCACCCGAGCAGATTCGAGATGGCGAATCGCGAGTTCCAGTCGAGTCGACGCTTCTGAGGTGCAGTTGTGAGGATCATCTCCTTGTTTCTCGTCGCCTTGGCCTTGACCTCGAGTCCGGCTCTTGCCGATAGCCTCGGCGGCCCGCCCGAGGCTGGCGGTGGCACGAGCGGCGACAGTTTCTTCGTCGGCATCATCGCCCCGGGACAGAGTGGCGGAGCAGGAACCGTGAGCGCCGGTGATCCGAACGGGCCGTCGCCGTACAAGTACACGTGGGTGCCGGGGGGCGTGATCGGAGGGCGCGGCCCGGGCTGCGACGCCGGCTTCGGGGAGCCGGGTTGGCTGCAGACGCTCGTGGTCACCGATCTCTCCGGAGCCATCGTCAGCCAGGAGATCCGCTGTGTGGCCCTGAACCCCGACGGCTCGATTCCCCCGCCGCCCCCGCTGCCGCCGGTGCCGAGCATCGGGGAGATCTGGCGCGCCGCCCTTCGCCAGATCCCGCCGCCCGAGATCGGCCTCAACCCGCGCCCGACGGGCCTGACCGGCCTCGAGACGTGGCTCTGGTACGAGGGCCCCGAAGAGCTCCAGGTGAGCACGAGCATCGGACCGTGGACCGTCACCGGCACGGCGCGCGTCCAGGATGTCGTCTTCGAGATGGGCGAGGGCCGCACAGCTCGGGCCGACCGCGCCGGGTCCGCATCCGACCCCGCTGCGCGCTACGTGTACGAGACGAAGGGCCGGTACCGCATCGTCGCTACCGCGCGCTGGGGCGCCGACTTCGTCCTCACCGGCCCCGGCCTGCCACCTCGTCCGACGCCCATGGGCGTCGCCGTCCTCCGCTCGAGCGAGGACTACGCCGTCCAGGAAGTTCGCAGCCTGCTCGTCCCTGACCGCGGGACTTGACAGGCGAACATACGTTCGGTGAAGCTCTCCGGAGCTTCCCCGGTCGGATCGATTCGCTCGGAGGAAGCGTGTTCGCGCAGGTGCTGGGCAAGCTCGAGCAGATTTCGCAGGAGCTGATTCCAGGCACGCTCGAAGCGCAGCGAGCTGTGCAGCTCTTCAATGACGCGGCCCGCGCGGAGCGATTGTGCTCGGCGATCAAGTGTCGCTTGGCCCGCCGGGTTGAGGAGACGAAGGTCTGGCGCGTCAGCGGCCACCGGAGCGCAGCGCACTGGATGGCGGAGGCGACCGGCGCGACGGTGGGTGCAGCGGCTCGGACGCTGGAGACGTCCCGGGCGCTCGAGCAATTGCCCGATACCGACGCCGCGTTCCGTGCCGGGCAACTCTCCGACATCCAAGCGGCGGAGATCACGTCGACGGCCGTCACTGATCCGTCCGCGGAGGCCGAGCTGCTCGAAGCCGCGGTCTCGACGAGCGTGAAGGGGCTGCGCGACCGATGTCGTGAGGTGCGCGCCGGGGCCGAGGGCGACGACCAGGCGTGGGCGCGCCGGTCGCATGTGAACCGCCGCGCGCACGAGTGGACCGATCCTGACGGTGCGTACCGCATCGAGGCTCGACTTGCTCCCGATGCCGGCGCGCGCTTCAGCTCGGCGTGGAAGGTGCATACCGACCGGATCTTCTGTGACGCCCGTCGAGCCGGGCGCCGGGAGGCGCACGCCGCCTATGCCGCTGACGCGCTCGTGGCGCTGGCCGCCGAGGGCCCCTGCAAACCGGTCGAGGTCCGGGTGACGGTCGACAGCGCCGCGCTCTCCCGGGGACATTCGAAGAGAGGTGAGCGCTGCGAGATAGATCGGGTCGGCCCAGTGCCGGTCACGATGGCCCGGGCTCTGCTCGACGACGCGTCGGTCGCGGTGATGGTTCGCGACTCCGACGAGATCACCGCCGTGTCGCGCCCGACGCGCACGATCCCCACCAAGTTGCGCAGGGCGCTCGAGGCCAGCTACCCGACCTGTGGGGTCAAGGCGTGCGCTAACGATCACTTCCTCGAGATCGACCACATCGTCCCCGTCGCCGAGCACGGCTGCACCGAGATCGACAACCTCTGGCGACTCTGCTCTCACCACCACCGCCTCAAGACCTACGAAGGATGGAAGGTCGTCGGCCAGAACGCCGATCGGGACCTCGTCCCGCCCTGACGATGCTCACCGCCCACGCCCCGCTCGGATCTGACGCCCACGTCTCGACGCCGGCCCGCCACAATGGAGTCGTGCATGCCGCGGCGGTCTGCTTCGATCTCCACGTGCCCGAGAGCCGGTCGCTGAAGGCGAAGCGAGGAGCGGTCCGCCCCATCGTCGACGGGCTCCGGCACAAGTACCGGCTGTCGGTGGCGGAGGTCGACCACCAGGACCAGTGGCAGCGGGCGGCCATCGCCGTTGCGGTCGTGGCCGAGAGCGACGGACGGCTCCGTCGGGTGCTCGAGCAGGTCGAGCGTTACGTTGCCGGCGCCCCCGATGTCGAACTCCTGGATGTCTCGACTGCGTATCTCGAGCCGGAGGACGGCTGACGTGGCGCGCCCGGGCCAGCCGCCGCGGCGGTACCCACGGACGGCGCGTGTCAACGAGGTCGTCCTGGAGACGCTCGCCGAGGAGCTCGAGCGGCTGTCCGACCCCCGGTTGGGCTTCGTCACCCTGACCGGCGTCGAGGTCAGTCCCGATCTGCGGCAAGCCACCGTCTACTATTCCGTGCTCGGCCCGGCTGAGCAGCACGAAGCGACGTCCAAGGCGCTGCGGCACGCGGGGTCGCACCTGCGAACGGTGTTGGGTCACCAGGTTCGGCTCAAGTACCTGCCCCGGCTGTCGTTTCGTGAAGACCCCGCGATCACGACCGGCCAGCGAGTCGAGGACATCATCCGGGACCTCCATCGGCAGGAGGGGCCATGACGCAGACCAGCGCGACGGAAGTCGACCGGGCATTCGATCGCGCTGTCGGCGCGATTCGCGATGCCCCCGATGTCGCGCTCGCGTGTCACGTCAGTCCGGATGGCGATGCCCTGGGCTCGATGCTCGGGCTCTTCCACGTCCTGCGCGGGTCGGGCACGAATTGCGTCGCGTCGTTCCCGACGCCGTTCGTCGTCGCACCTCATTACCGCGAGCTTCCCGGCCTCGACCGCCTCACGCCGCCGCACGACTTCCCGAGTGAGCCCGCGGTCATGCTCACGTTCGACTGCGGTTCGCTCGGCCGGCTCGGCGACCTCGAGCAGTCGGCCAAGTCCGCGACCGAGCTGATCGTCATCGACCACCACATCTCGAACGACCGGTACGGCTCGATCAACGTGGTCGACCCCGACGCGGCGGCCAGCGGATCGCTCGTCTACCGCCTCGTCCGCGCCCTCGGCCTGTCGCTCAACCGCGACGCCGCCGTGTGCCTGTACGCCGCGCTCGTCTGCGACACCGGCAGGTTCCAGTACGACACGACGACGCCCGCCGTCTTCAGCATGGCGCGCGAGCTCGTGCAACACGACGTCCCGGTCTCGCGCCTGAGTCGCACCCTGTTCGAGGAGCACCGGTTCGCGTACCTCAAGCTCCTTGGCGACGCGTTGAGCCGCGCCCACCTCGTCCCAGAGCGACGCTTCGTCTGGACCGCTGTGACCCAGGGCGACCTCGCGAAGTATCAGGTCACCATCGAGGAGGTCGAAGGCCTCATCGACATCCTGCGACGGACCGCAGAGGCCGAAGTCACCTGCGTCCTCAAAGAAGAGGCCGACGGGACGGTCCGCGTGAGCCTCCGGTCGCTCGGAGACGTCGACGTGCGCACCATCGCCGAGGCGGAGGGCGGCGGCGGCCATCGCTTGGCAGCCGGCTTCAGCTCCGACGACGGTGTCGACACGGTCGTGGGACGGATCGAGCACAAGCTTCCGATTGCGCGCTGACCGGCCGTTCATGGCCACGCACGGCGTGATCGTCGTCGACAAGCCCGCCGCCTGGACCTCGCACGACGTGGTGGCGAAGATCCGCAGGATCTACCACCAGCGCCGTGTCGGGCACGCCGGGACGCTCGATCCGGATGCGACGGGCGTCCTCCTCGTCGGGCTCGGACGAGCGACGCGGTTGTTGCGTTTCCTCCAGGACACCGGCAAGGGGTACCGCGCCACCATCGTGTTCGGCGTCTCGACCACGACCCTCGACGCGTCGGGAGAGGTCGTCGACCGGCGACCGATGCCGATCGATCAGGGGGACATCGAGGCGGTCGTACCCGCGTTCCTCGGCGAGATCGAGCAACTCCCGCCGATGGTGTCGGCGGTGAAAGTCGGCGGCCGGCGTCTTCACGAGCTGGCCCGGCGAGGCGAGGAGATCGAGCGCGCGCCGCGCCGCGTCCGCGTCGACCGAATCGACGTCGAGGCCTTCGAGCCCGGTCCGTACCCCGCCGCCACCGTCCTGGTCGAGTGCAGCAGCGGCACGTACGTGCGGTCGTTGGCCGCGGACATCGGCGGGCGGCTCGGAGGTGTCGCGCACCTCGGTCAGCTGCGCCGCTTGCACATCGGTTCGTTCACGCTCGACGAGGCCCGTACCCTCGCCGACATCGAAGCGGATCCCGATACGGCAGTGCTGCCACCGGTCGTAGCCATGCGCGACCTCGAGCAGGTGACCATCGACACCGAGCAGGCGCGTGCCGTCGCGCACGGCGTCACCTTCCCGGCCGCGGTGTTCGCCGGCGAGAACGCCGGGCCCGGACCGTTCGCGGTCATCGGGCCCGATGGCGAGCTGCTCGCGGTGTACGAGCGTCGCCGCGCCGCAGTGAAGCCGGCGGTGGTCCTCGCGCCGGTCGAGGCGACCTGACAGTGCGCATCGTCACCGGCAGCGACGACGCCGCCCTCGCCGCGGTCCGCACCGACGGCGCGGTCGTCACGATCGGCGCCTACGACGGAGTACACCTCGGCCACCAGGCCGTGTTGCGCCTCGTGCGCGAGCTCGCGGAGGCCCGCGGCTTCGACGCGGCGCTGGTCACCTTCGACCGCCATCCGGCAGAGGTGGTCCGGCCCGAGTCCGCGCCACGCTTGCTGACGACACTCGAGCAGCGGCTCGAGCTGCTCGACGCGACCGGCGACCTCGATCTGTGCTGGGTGCTCACGTTCGACGAGGCCCGCAGTAAGGAAGCGGCGGAGGACTTCGTGCGCGAGGTGTTGGTCGACGGGATCGGGGCTCGGCTGGTCGTCGTGGGAGCCGATTTCCACTTCGGCCACCGTCGGGGCGGCAACGTGCCGTTGCTCGAGCGCATGGGTGCAGAGCTCGGCTTCGAGGTGCTCGGCCTCGGGCTGGTCGCGGTCGAGGGAGACGCAACCGCCGTTCCGTACTCGTCGACCCGGATCCGTGAGCTGTTGGCCAAGGGCGACGTCGCCGAGGCGGCGCGCCTGCTGGGACGGCCACACGAGGTGCGCGGGGTCGTCGAGCGGGGCGACCAGCGCGGCGCCGAGCATCTCGGCATGCCGACCGCCAACCTCACCGTTCCTGAGCGCATCTGCTTGCCCGCCGACGGCGTGTACGCGGGCACCTTCGTTGCCGAGGACGAGGTCGAGCGCCCGGCCGCGATCTCGGTCGGGACCCGTCCGACCTTCTACGAGGACGGCGACGTCCTCGTCGAGGCGTACGTGCTCGACTTCGACGGCGATCTCTACGGGCAGCGGGTGAGGGTGCGCTTCCGGGAGTGGGTCCGTGGTCAAGAGCGGTTCGACTCCACCGAGGAACTCGTCGAGCAGATGAACGCCGACGTCGAGGCGACCCGCCGCATCTTGGCCGTCTGAGGCCGCGTGGTACCCTGCGAGTGCGTCGGCACGTGCTGACGCATTCCCACATTCAGCACGAAGACCGAAGCTGCTGCATGCCCGACACCACGGCCACGATCGCCGAGCACCGCCTCCACGAGACCGACACCGGCTCGCCGGAGGTGCAGGTGGCGCTGCTCACCGAGCGGATCAACCACCTCACGGAGCACCTGAAGGTCCACGCCAAGG
>JBKOWN010000016.1:0-11204 GCA_046724435.1 Actinomycetota bacterium | reverse complement strand
CTTCTGTCCCGTGCGGACGGGCCCGGCCGACGACCGCTGCCCCGTCTACTCCGGTGGCGCGGTGCGCTTCGGCATCGCGATGGCGCAGCCGATCCGGCGTGACCTCGGTTTGTGACCGCCGGCACCCCCGAGCCGCGGAGGATCCCGGTGATCCGGAACCGATCCCGGCCGCGCCGACGTTCAAGCGGTGAGTGGCCGGAATACCTGTCATACCCCGGAGCGATACTGCAGACATGGGTACGCAACTTCGACTCGTCAAGGTCGACACACCGGCACGGACCCGCCGTCGGGGCGAGCCTGCCCGCAGCGGCCGCCGCGCCGCGCACTGGCCCGACTGGCGGCTCGACGACCGCGCCCGCCACGTCGGACGGGCGGGCGTCGCCCAGGCCCGCGCCGCCCTCGCCCGAGCCCAGAACCCGAACCCCGAGGCCCCGCTCCCGAAGGCGAGCTGACCCGCCGGTCCGAACCGGAGCCGTCCACAAGCGCACAAGTAGCCTGGGCGCGGCGGCGGCGGCTTTGCCGACCGTCGCCGCGAAGCCGGAGCTTGCGACGGCGTCCAGGAGGGTCACTTGGCTGAAGGCGACGTTCCGAGGAAATCACTCGACGACTGGCGCGCGCTCGCCGAGAAGGAAGTCGGCGGCGACGCCTCGAAGCTGACCTGGCGCACGCCCGAGGGCATCGACGTCGAGCCGCTCTACACCGCCGCCGACTTGGAGGACTTCGAGGGGCTCGACACCCTGCCCGGGTTCGAGCCGTTCACGCGCGGGATCCGGGCGACGATGTACGCCAACCGGCCGTGGACGATCCGCCAGTACGCCGGGTTCTCGACGGCCGAGGAGTCGAACGAGTTCTACCGCAAGAATCTCGCCGCCGGGCAGATGGGGTTGTCGGTGGCCTTCGACCTCGCGACCCACCGGGGGTACGACAGCGACCATCCGCGCGTCGCCGGCGATGTCGGCATGGCGGGCGTCGCCATCGACTCGGTCGAGGACATGAAGCTCCTCTTCGACGGGATCCCGCTCGACAAGATGAGCGTCTCGATGACGATGAACGGCGCTGTGCTGCCGGTGCTCGCCGGCTACGTCGTCGCGGCGGAGGAGCAGGGCGTCGGCCAGGACCAGCTCTCGGGGACGATCCAGAACGACATCCTCAAGGAGTTCATGGTCCGCAACACCTATATCTACCCGCCCGAGCCGAGCATGCGCATCGTGGCCGACATCATCGAGTACACGGCGAAGCACATGCCGCGGTTCAACTCGATCTCGATCTCCGGCTACCACATGCAGGAGGCGGGGGCGACGGCGGTGCAGGAGCTCGCGTTCACGATCGCCGACGGCGTCGAGTACGTGCGCACGGCAACGGGCCGGGGCCTCGACATCGACGCGTTCGCGGGTCGTCTCTCCTTCTTCTTTGCGATCGGCATGAACTTCTTCATGGAGGTCGCCAAGCTGCGGGCGGCACGGCTGCTCTGGGCGCAGCTGATCCGTCAGTTCGGCCCGACGAAGCCGGGCTCGATGATGCTCCGGACGCACTGCCAGACGTCCGGCGTGTCGCTCACCGAGCACGACCCGTACAACAACATCGTCCGCACCGCCTACGAGGCGATGGCCGCCGCGCTCGGGGGCACGCAGAGCCTGCACACGAACTCGTTCGACGAGGCGCTCGCATTGCCGTCGGAGTTCTCGGCCCGGATCGCGCGCAACACGCAGCTGATCCTCGCCGAGGAGACCGGCATCACCCACGTCGTCGACCCCCTCGGCGGCAGCTACTACGTCGAGGCGCTGACGCACTCCCTCGCTCACGAGGCGTCGAAGCTCATCGACGAGGTCGAGGAGCTCGGCGGCATGACCAAGGCCGTCGAGTCCGGGATGCCGAAGCTGCGCATCGAGGAGGCGGCCGCGCGCCGCCAGGCCCGCATCGACCGGTGCGAAGAGGTCGTCGTCGGCGTCAACAAGTACCGGCCGGACGGCAACGACGACGTCGAGATCCGCGCCGTCGACAACACCGCCGTGCGCGAGCAGCAGATCGCCCGCCTCGGGAAGCTGCGCGAAACGCGCGACGACACCCGCGTTCAGGACGCGTTGCAACGTCTGACCGAGGGCGCGGCGAGTGACGCCAACCTGCTCGAGCTGTCGATCGACGCGGTGCGCGCCCGCGCGACGGTCGGCGAAATCTCCGACGCCTTGGAGAAGGTGTTCTCTCGCCACCGGGCGACGATCCGTAGCATCAGCGGCGTGTACGGGTCCGAGTACGAAGGCGACGAGGGCTACGAGCGCATCCGGCGCGAGGTCGACGAGTTCGCCAAGTCCGAGGGGCGCCGGCCCCGCATGCTCGTCGTGAAGATGGGCCAGGACGGCCACGACCGCGGCGCCAAGGTGATCGCGACCGCCTTCGCCGACATCGGCTTCGACGTCGACGTCGGCCCGCTATTCCAGACACCGGAGGAGGCGGCCCGCGAGGCGATCGAGAACGACGTGCACGTCGTCGGCGTGTCGAGCCAGGCCGCCGGCCACAAGACGCTCGTGCCCGAGCTGATCCAGGAGCTGCGCAAGCAGGGCGGCGGCGACATCCTCGTGGTCTGCGGTGGCGTGATCCCCCCCGGCGACTACGACTTCTTGCTCGACGCCGGCGTCGCGGCGATCTACGGCCCGGGCACCAACATCCCGCATGCCGCCGCCGAGATCCTCGAGCTTCTGCGCCGGCGCCACACGGAGTGAGCGAGCTCGCCGACCAGATCGTCGCCGGGGACCGGCGCGCGCTGGCGCGGGCTATCACGACGGTCGAGTCGACCCGTCCCGATCACCGCGAGGAAGCGGCGGCGCTGCTCACCGAGGTGCTCCCGCACACGGGCGGCGCGATCCGTATCGGGATCTCGGGCGCGCCGGGCTCGGGGAAGTCCACGTTCATCGAGGCATTCGGCCTCCATCTCGTCGACCACGGGCACCGAGTCGCGGTCCTCGCCGTCGACCCGTCCAGCACGCGTACAGGCGGCTCGATCCTCGGCGACAAGACGCGCATGGGCGAGCTCACCCGTTCCGACTCGGCGTTCGTCCGCCCGTCGCCGACCGCCGGCACCCTCGGCGGCGTCGCCCGGCGCACCCGCGAGGCGATGCTGCTCTGTGAGGCGGCCGGTTTCGACGTGGTGATGGTCGAGACCGTCGGTGTCGGCCAGTCCGAGGTCGCGGTCGCCGGCATGGTCGACCTGTTCGCCGTCCTGGTCGCGCCGGGCGCGGGGGACGAGCTGCAAGGCATCAAACGGGGGATCATCGAGCTCGCCGACGTCGTGGTCGTCAACAAGAACGACGGCGAGCTCGCTCCGGCCGCCAAGACCACTGCGACGGACTACAGCAGCGCGCTCCGACTCGTGCGCTCGAAGACCCAGGCCTGGACGCCGCGCGTCGTGCTCGTGTCCGCGTTGGAGGGCGCCGGCATCGACGAGCTGTGGTCGACGGTCGAGGAGTTCCGTTCCACCCTCGACTGCGCCGGCGAGCTCGGCCGCCGCCGGGCCGAGCAGGCGCGGGAGTGGATGTGGTCCGAGGTGACCGAGAGCCTCATCGACGCGCTCCGCTCCGACGAACGCGTGGCGGACCTGGCGGACAGGCTCGAAGCCGCCGTCACGGCCGGCGAGCTCCCTCCCGCGGCGGCGGCTCGCCAGATCCTCGACGCGTTCCTCGGGGCCCGTTGACCTATCGGAGACAACTCTTTACACTTTGAGACACCTTCACTTCCCCGGCCGCTCGCCGCCTCGCCGGGAGGAACCAATGCCCGCCACGCTCACGATCACGCCCTGGCCCGACCCGCTGCTCGACACGCTGGGCCACGATCCCCGTTCGATGTACGTCGAGACGTTCTGGCTCCCGACGCTCGGCCCGACGGCCGTGCTGCTGCTCCGCCACCTCGCCACGAGGTTCGACGAGTCGCCAAACGGTGTGGAGCTGGCGGTCGCCGACACGTCGCACGCGCTCGGTCTCGGTCAGCGCGATGGCAACAGCTCGCCGATCGTCCGAACCCTCACTCGGCTGTCGCAGTTCGACCTTGCCTGCGACGACGGGCGGGGCACGGTCGCCGTCCGCCGCAACCTGCCGCCGATCAATCGACGCCACGTGCGCCGCCTGCCGGCGAACCTCCAGGTCGCGCACGCCGAATGGGCGGAGGCCAAGCTCGCCGAGCCGCCGCTAGCGACGGCCCGCCGCCGGGCGCGGCAGGTCGCGTTCACCCTCCTCGAGCAGGGCGACGACGCCGACCACGTCGAGCGAGTGTTGTTCGCGACGGGCTTTCACCCGTCTGTGTGCCACGACGCGGCACGGTGGGCGTACCAACGCCACCGCGAAGCGATGGACGCCGCCGTCGCCGCGGCGTCCGATCCCGCCACCAAGTCGGCATAGCCTCGCGGCCGATGGCCGTCAGCACCGATCTCGAGACCGTCGCGATCTGGATCCGCGACGCGCGGGCCATCGCCGTGCTCACCGGGGCCGGCATCTCGACGGAGTCCGGGATTCCCGACTTCCGCGGCCCGCAGGGCGTCTGGACGAAGAACCCGGACGCCGAGAAGACCGCGACGTTGCAGTACTACGTCTCGGATCCCGAGATCCGGAAGCGGGCGTGGCAGAACCGGGTGAACAGCGAGATGTGGAAGGCGGAGCCGAACGCAGGCCATCGGGCACTGGCCGAGCTCGAGCGCAAGGCGGCGGTGCACACGCTCGTCACCCAGAACGTCGACGGCCTCCACCAGACGGCGGGCACCAGCCCCGAGCGCGTCATCGAGATCCACGGGAACGTGCACGAGGTGAAATGCCTGTCGTGCACGTGGCGGGGACCGATGCCCGAGACGCTCGACCGCGTGCGCGCCGGCGAGGACGATCCCCGGTGCCTCGACTGTGGCGGGATCCTCAAGTCGGCGACGATCTCGTTCGGCGAGAACCTCGTGCCCGCCGACCTCGAACGCGCCCAGCTCGCCGCCCAGAACTGCGATCTGTTTCTCGCCGTCGGCAGCTCGCTGACCGTCTATCCCGCGGCCGGTCTCCCGGAGGTGGCGTTGAACGCCGGGGCCCGGCTTGTCGTGATGAACGCGCAGGAGACGCCGTTCGACCGGGTCGCTGCCGCCGTCTTCACCGAGCAGTTGGGTACGGTCCTGCCGGAGCTCGTCCGGCTCGTGTGACGGCTCGAGGCCGCCGCCGGCTCGGCGCGTCCGGGTGCGAACGCTCGTGCGGAGGCTTCTCGGGAGAGCCCAACTAGCCTTTCCCGTTCCTTCGTCGTGGAGAGGTTGAACGCAACGTGACGCAGACGGTCGGTCGGCGACGCGTCCTTCGAATCGCCGTGCCGCTCGCGGTGTTCGCCGTCACCACCTTCATCTTCGTCGCTCGGCCGCTGCTCGGTCAGAGGACGTACATGGCGGTCGACATCCTCGAAGGCAGCGCGCCGTATCGCGATGCGATCGAACGTCCCCCTCATGTCGTGTCTCCGACCCAGACGGATCAACCCGAGCAGTTCGGCCCTGCCGCCATCATGTCCGCCCGCTCGCTCAAGAGCTTCGAGTGGCAGACATGGGACCCACGCGTCGCGGCCGGCACGCCGGCGGCCATTCCGCCACTCGTCGCGAACGTTCCGCCGTTCGACTGGACCTACTTCTTCCTGCCGGCGTGGTACGCGGTCGGGCTCACCGCCGCGTTGGCAATCTTCGCGTGTCAGGGCTTCATGTACCTCTTCCTGCGCAGATTGGGAGCGGCGCTACTGCCTGCGATCATCGGTGCGGTCGCCTACGGGTTCACGGGCACGAACATCGTCTTCATCAACCGAATCTGGGCACCGTTCCTCCTTCCCGCGTTGCTCTGGGCGGTTCACCGACTCGTCGAGAAACCGAGCTACACCTCGAGCCTCGTCCTCGGTGGATTCGTCGCCTGGGCGTGGTACGAGGGATTCCCCTCGGTCTGGGTCTTTTGCATGATCGCGACCGCCGCGTTCGCTGCGGTGCTGATCGCGGCGCGGTGGCTCAGGAACGAGGACGGAACCGGCGATCCCTGGCGAGACCGCGTCCGGCGCGGATTGGCGCTGCGCCGCACAGCCATGACCGGCTTGGGACTTGCCTGGGGCGTGGCGCTTTCGGCGCTGACGTTGATCCCCTTCGTCCACGAGGTGTCCGCCCGCGACATCCTCGCAGGACGAAGCTCCGACTCCAGCTCGCACCTCGCTTCCATCAACGTCTTCGGATTACTCACGTCGAACGTGCCCGGACCGCCGGCGGGAGGACCTTTTTGGACGAACGTGGCCCCGTACGAAGCGACCGCGTACATCGGTCTCGCGGCCGCCGGCATCGTCGTTCTGGGGCTCGTGCTCGCGTCGCTGCGTCGACTTCGACTTTCCAGCGATGGGTCCGTCAGCTTCATGTTCTTCTCGACGGTCGGGCTCCTCGTGATCGTGTTGTGCTACATCGGCACGCCACTTCTCACGCTCGCATACCGCCTTCCCGGAGTCGCGAACAACCCGATCTGGCGGTCGCGCTTCCTGATCGCCTTCGCGGCCGCCGTCCTCCTCGCACTCACGCTCGACAGCCTGTGGCGCCAACGAGCGCGCGTGGTTCGTCACCGCACTGTCCTGGCCTGGTGGTCACGAGCGACGCTCCTCGCCGTCGCCGCGATTTTCGTACGCTTCGCGCCGCGCTTTGTCGACGCCGCCTCCGGGACGGGCGCACGCGCTGACCTCGCGAGAGGCACGCTCATCGCCGCCGCTGTGTTGCTGGTCGTGCTCGCTGCAGCGCGGTGGCCCAAGCTGGTCGTCGGAGCGTCGGCCCTGACCGGGCTGGTGATCTACCTGCAGCTGATCGTTCCCGGCTACGACTTCACACCCGCTGCACCAAAGTCTGACTTCTTCACCGAGCAAAGCGGTCACCACACTCTCAAGCGGCTCACCGGTGGGAAGTTCCGCTACGCGGCGAGCGGGCACAACTTCACCTGGAACACGAGCGATGTCTTCGGCCTCTATGACCTTCGGGGGGTCACGCTCCAATCACCGAAGTTCCGGAGCATCATGGACGACGTCAGCACCCAGTCCTTCGCGCTCAACCCATTCGCCATCAACCTGGTTCGCGATCAGTGGAACCTCGCCGCGCCCGTACTCGACCATCTCGGAGTCCGCTACTTCGCTCTGGGCACCGACGAGGAGCCATACGGATCTCCTGACCGTGAAGTCGCAACGCCGACGAATTGGGTCCCCGCCGACGCGCACCAGACGACGGCGCTCACGACTCCTGTCTCGCGCGTAGACGGGCTCGTCGTGCCGCTCCGTGCGACCGGAGACTGCACGACCGGCTCGGTTCGGGTACGCCTCGGCCGAGACGGTGCGACAACTACGAGCGCGCGCCCGCTCCACGACGTGACCGGAGCGCCCCTTTCGTTCGCCATCGTGAACCCCGGTTCGGCATCCGGCCAGGCGACGTTGCAAGTGAGCGCGACCAACCCCCGATGCAACCTCGAGATGGGCGTCGGCCCCGATGGCGGCTTCGCCGGAGCAGTCCTGCACATCGACGATGGAGCTCCCGTGCGTCTGGTCTCCACCGATCAGGGCTGGATCTACGAGCGGCCATCGGCTCCGCCCATGGTCACCTCCTACGGCCTATGGACGAGGTTCGCCACCCAGGCCGAGGCGTTGACCTCGCTCCGAGAGTCGCCGCCGGCCGACGGGAGTGCGGTGCCGGTCGTGGGCAACGTGCGCCCGTCGGCCGCTGATGGTCAGGCCGCCCGCGTGCTCACGAGACGCATCGAAGACGAGTCCGTCACCGCGCGAGTCGAGGGTAAGACATCCTCGCTGGTGTCAGCCGGACAGGTCGTGGGTGACGGCTGGAAGGTCACCGTGGACGGCAAGACGTCCGGCATGGTTCTCGTCGACGGCGGCATCATGGCTGTTCACGTGCCACCGGGGAAGCACGTCGTCGAGTTTCGGTACGCGGCGACGACGGTACGTGCCGGTGCCGTGGTGTCGGGCGGAGCGGTGCTCTTCGGCGCGGCGGGAATCGTCTTCATCGCGATCCGCCGGCGGCGAGCCTCGCGGGCGAAGCGAGCTGAGATCGCGGATATCGGCGAGCCGGCGCCTACTGAGGTTCTCGAGGGATCCCGAGGTACGTGAGACGTTTGGCGTCACGTCGGAACTGGCACACCGAGTTCAGCACGATGCCGCAGGTGAAGAGGATCAACGCCACGATCTGAATCGCGGCCGCCAGGATCGCGGTGGGAAATCGGGGGACGAGGCCGGTCTCTGCGTACTCGATGAAAAGTGGGATAGCGATGCCCACTGCAGTGCACGTGAGCGCGAACGCGAGGATGGTGAAGAAGAGCAGTGGGCGCATCTCCTTGAACAGCCGGATTGTGCTGGAGAGGATCCGGAACCCGTCCCGGTAGGTCCGCAGCTTGCTGTTGGAATCATCTGCACGTGCGCGGTAGTGCGTCGCGACTTCGGTGGACGGCGCATCGATGTCCACCGCATGCGCAGTGATCTCGGTTTCGATCTCGAAGCCGGAGGAACGGGCCGGGAACGACTTCACGAACCGCCGTGTCATCACGCGATAGCCCGAGAGCACGTCGGTGAAGTCGCTGCCGAAGAGCACGCGGAGGATGCGGTTGAAGAGCCGATTACCGGCGTAGTGACCCCGTCGATAGACCGTTTCCTCTCCGTCGACTGCTTCTCGTTTGCCCACCACCATGTCGAACTCTTGGTCGAGGAGAAGCTTCACCATCGCCGGCGCCGCGCCGGCGTCGTACGTGTTGTCACCGTCGACGAGCAGGTAGACGTCGGCGTCGACATCGGCGAACATCCGCCGAACCACGCTTCCCTTGCCCGGGCGAGGAGCACTGCGCACGATCGCACCTGCCTCGCGGGCGCGCTCGGCGGTGTGGTCACGCGAGAGGTTGTCGTACACGTAGATGTCGGCAGCCGGCAGGGCGGCGCGGAAGCTCTGCACGACCTGCGCCACCGACGCTTCTTCGTCGTGGCACGGCACCAAGACCGCGACGTTGCACTCCGGCCAGCCCATTTCGGCGGCGACTCTACCCGCCGACGTCCGTCCGGCCGTGGGGCGCGTCGGCTACTTCGCCTCGACCGCGGCAACTGCGGCGCCGACGATCCCGGCCTCGTTCAGCAGCTGCGCGGGGACGATCGGGGCACGCGTCTTGAGGTATCCGAAGAACTTCGTCGCTTTCTTGCTGATGCCGCCGCCGACGATGAACAGGTCGGGCGAGAACAGCATCTCGAGGTGACGGAGGTACTCGTCGACCCGTGAGCCCCACTTCTTCCAGCTGAGCTTCTTGTTCTCACGGACGATCTCCGCCGCGCGCTTCTCGGCCTCCTTCCCCCGCAGCTCGAGGTGGCCGAGCTCGGTGTTCGGCACGAGCACGCCGTCGATGAACAACGCGCTGCCGATGCCGGTGCCGAGCGTCACCATCATCACGACGCCCTGCTTGTTGCGGCCGGCGCCGAAGCGCATCTCGGCGAGTCCGGCGGCGTCGGCGTCGTTGAGCACGACGAACGGGCGGCCGACCGCCGTGCCGAGGCGCTTGGCGACGTCCTCACCGATCCAGGACTTGTCGACGTTGGCGGCGGTCTCGGCGACACCCCCGCGGACGACGGCGGGGAATGTCGCACCCACGGTGCCCTCACCGCCGAACTTGGCCACGACCTGGGCGACGACGTCTGCAACCGACGCGGGGACTGCAGGCGACGGCGTGAGCAGCCGGTAGCGGTCGGAGGTGAGCGTCCCCCGCTCCACGTCCACCGGGGCGCCCTTGATGCCCGTCCCCCCGATGTCGATCCCGAGCACCTGCTGCGCCACGACACTCTCCGCTACCGCTTGCAAGACTCTCCGAGGCTAATTCGCCGCCTACGGACGGGGCGGACGACGTGGCACCACAGCCCGTCGCTTGGGAATACCCGACCCTGGCGGTAGCATTTCATGGGTAGAGGGCCTCCCTCCCAGGCCCGTCCGGCCGAGCCGAGAAAGACCGAGAGGACCCACGATGCCCGGCTACCGCGACCTGCTGACCAAGGTCAAGAAGAACATCCGCGAGGTCGATCCGGCCGAGGCCGAGACGCGCCTGGACGACGCCACATTCCTGGATGTTCGCGAGCTCGACGAGTACGAGCAGGGCGCGGTGCCCGACGCGGTGTTCATCCCCCGGGGACACCTCGAGAGCCAGGTCGAGAACAAGGTGTCCAAGGACAAGCCGGTCGTCATCTACTGCGCCGCCGGCAACCGCTCGGCCTTCGCGGCCGAGACGCTCCAGGAGCTCGGCTACCCGGACGTCGTCTCGATGAAGGGCGGGTTCGGGCGCTGGAAGGACGAAGGCCGGCCCTGGATCACGCCCCAGACCCTCACGCCCGAGCAGCGCAACCGCTACCACCGCCACGTGCTCCTCCCCGAGATCGGGGAGGCCGGCCAGCAGAAGCTCCTCGAGACGAAGGTGCTGCTGCTCGGCGCCGGCGGCCTGGGATCGCCGGCTGCGATGTACCTCGCCGCTGCCGGTGTCGGCACGCTCGGGATCGTCGACATGGACGTCGTCGACTCGTCGAACTTGCAGCGCCAGATCCTGCACAACGTCGATCGCATCGGCGAGCGCAAGGTCGACTCGGCGAAGAAGACGCTCACGCAGCTGAACCCGGACGTCGACGTCGTCACGTACGACGTGCGCCTCGGCGCCGACAACGTCCTCGACATCATCGACGGGTACGACGTGATCGTCGATGGCACCGACAACTTCCCGACGCGCTATCTGCTGAACGACGCGTCGCTGCTGAAGCGCATTCCCGTCGTGCACGGGTCGATCTTCCGGTTCGAAGGACAGGTCACGGTGTTCGAGCCCTACGAGGGGCCGTGCTACCGGTGCCTGCTGCCCGAGCCGCCGCCGGCCGAGCTCGCGCCGAGCTGCGCCGAGGCCGGCGTGCTCGGTGTCCTCCCGGGCATCATCGGGTCGATCCAGGGGCTCGAGGCGATCAAGGTCGCGCTCGACCTCGGTGATCCGCTCGTCGGTCGGCTGCTCGCCTACGACGCGCTCGAGGAGTCGTTCCGCACGTTCAACGTGCGCCGCGACCCCGCGTGCCCGGCGTGCGGAGAGAACGCGGGCGAGATCGTGATCGCCGAGTACGACGATCTCTGCCTCCCCCACGCGACGCTGGCGGACGGCTCGACCACCTAGGCGCGGCGGCGGCGGCTTGGCCGACCG
>JBKOWN010000177.1:0-11192 GCA_046724435.1 Actinomycetota bacterium | reverse complement strand
GTGTTGCAGAAGATGCTGATCGCGTAGACCTTCGACGTCGACTGATCGAACACGGCGACCTGGTTGAACGTGATCGACGACGCGCCCTTGCCCTCCATGCGCGCGACCAGGTGGGAGCCATGGAAGCCGCCGTCGAGCTCGACGGGCTCGTACTTCAGTACCTCCGCGGTGCCCTTCTCGAGGGCGTTGTCGACGTCGTAGAAGATGTTGCGGAGCGACTGGAGCGAGGCCGCGTCCGAGGCCTCGGCCGACAACGGTTGGACGACGGCGCGTCCGAGTGGGTATCGCGGGCTGCTGTTCGCAAGGTGCCGGAGCGTGGGCGCGGGACTGGCATCGAAGACCGTGGTCCAGGTGGTGTCGCGACGCTGCTGGATCTCGTCCTTGGAGAGGGCGCCCTTCAAGGCGATGAGGACCGCCTCCTGATCGTAGAGCTTCCAGGTGTCCGGCACCTTGAAATACGTGTTGTCGCCCGAGTTCTTGACGTAGTGATAGCCGGTACCAGCACACGCGGCGAGCAGGACGGATGCGGCGAGGAACACGCCGACGGCCAGGAAGCGCACCCACCCCGGGTGTTCCCTCATACCCGCACAGTATCGACCAGATCTCGCGCCCTCGGTAGTCCGATTGCCGAGACCACCTGCTCAGGGGTCGCTCACTGCGAGCCGGGATACCCGGCTCGCTGCACGTTCGCTCCCGTGCCGAGAGGGGGGCGGACGAGTGGGCCGGGTTGGATTCGAACCAACGTAGCTTTCGCAGCAGTTTTACAGACTGCCCCCTTTGGCCACTCGGGTACCGACCCGGGGCGCGTACGATACCAGCCGCGCCAAACTGCTCCCTGGAGTCACATGCCGACGTTCGACGTCGTTTCCGAAGTCGACCAGCAAGAAGTCCGCAACGCGGTGGACCAGGCCCGCCGGGAGATCGCGAACCGCTACGACTTCAAGGACACCAACAGCTCCATCGACCTCGGCGACACGTCGATCGAGCTGCACACGGCGAGCGAGGACCGCCTCCGCGCGCTCACGCAGGTGCTCGAGGAGAAGCTCGTGCGCCGCAAGGTGTCGTTGAAGGCCCTCGCCTACGGGAAGGTCGAGGACGCCGCCAAGGGAACCGTTCGCCAGACCGCGACCCTGAACGTCGGCATCTCCGACGCGAAGGCCCGCGAGATCGGCAAATTCATCAAGGGCCTCGGCCTCAAGGGCGTCTCCCACCAGGTGCAGGGCCAGCAACTGCGCGTGAGCGGCAAGAAGAAGGACGACCTCCAGACCGCGATCGCGAAGCTGCGCGAGACCGACTTCGGCATCCCCCTCCAGTTCACCAACTTCCGCGACTAACGGCGGGAGCGCACGCCGGCCGCCGGGTGGGTGACCGCGGCCACCGCCGCACCGGACTGATGCGTCCGGGCCGGCACCGCTCATCCGTCCGAGCCCCTGCTCGCACCCGGGTCTCGGCCGGGCGGGCCGGACTGCCCGGAACGCTTCGCCCGGCGCGCCGGCGGCCGCTCGCCGTGAGGTCTGCGCGCGCGGAACGGCCGGCTCTGGGGTGGGGCAGAGCCGGCCGTCCGGTTGTGCGGGTGGAGTCTTTACATGGCGTGCGTGCGGTCGAAGTTGCGGAGCCGGGCGATTCGCTCTTCGGTCGGCGGGTGCGTCGAGAAGAGGTTGGCGAAGTTGACCTTGCGCCCGGTCAGCGGGTTGATGATGTACGCCGTGGCCTCGGCCGGGTTGACGTCCATCGGTGTCCGCTTGGCGGCTGCCTCGATCTTCTGGAGGGCACGAGCCAGGGGCTCGCCGTCGCCGATCAGGTGGGCACCGGACGCATCGGCCTGGTACTCCCGGGAGCGGGAGAGCGCCATCTGGAGCAGTCCGGCTGCGATCGGCGCCAGGATGGCCATCGCCAGCAAGCCGATTGCATTGCCGCCGTTCTCGCCGTCGCCCCCGCCGAAAATCGCGCTGAACAACGCGAGACGCGCGATGAGCGTGATCGCCAGGGCGACGGCGGCCGCCACCGACCCGATGAGGATGTCGCGGTTGCGGACGTGCGAGAGCTCGTGGGCCAGGACGCCGCGCAGCTCGTCGTCGTCGAGCACCTGAAGGATGCCCTGCGTGCAGCAGACCACGGCGTGCTTCGGCCCGCGGCCGGTCGCGAACGCGTTGGGCTGCTGCTCCGGCGAGACGTACAACCTGGGCATCGGGATCCCGTCGCGGCGGGCGAGATCCTCGACGATCGCGTAGAGGCGGGGAGCCTCTTCGCGAGTGACCGGCTTCGCCCGGGCAGCGGCGACGGCGACCTTGTCGCTGAACCAGTACGCACCGCCGACGAGCAACAGGCCCAAGACGGCGCCGATGACGAGGCCGCCGGTGCCGAAGATGGCACCGACGCCGATGAACACAGCGCCGAGGAAGGCCAGGAGCACGAACGTCTTGAACGTGTTCGTGAACGCGCTTCCCATTTTCACATCACCTCTTCTTCATGCAACGCCCGGACCGGGTTGGGCGTTCCCTGGGATCGTAGGGGGTGTGCGAATGACCCCGGGCGCGGCTACTGCCAGACGATGAGGAGCACGAGCCCGGACGTCACCACCAGCGCCGAGCCGAGCCGGGCCCGGCCCAGCCGCTCGTGGAGGAACAGCCAGCCCGCGCCCGCGCCGAGGATCACCGAGGATTCGCGCAGGGAGGCGACGTAGCCGACGGGCGCCAGCCGCGCCCCGGCCAGGACCATCGAGTAGGCGAGCGTCGAACACACCCCGCCGGCGACGAAGCGGGGCCATTCCTGGCGGATCGCGGGGGCGAGCCGCGCCGCCCGCCCCGAGGCGACGATCGCGGCGCTGAGCAGGAGGCCGGCACCGAGCACGAGCGCGACGCCGTAGCCGAACCCGCTGGAGCGGCGGGCACCGGCGGCGTCGAGGGTCGTGTACGTGCCGATCATGGCGGCGGTGAGACCTGCCCACAGGAGCGCGACCGGCGCCACGCCCGGCCGAACGAGCGAGGCGAGACCGCCGACGACGATTGCGATGGCGAGCCAGGCCAAGCCCGAGAGGGTGTCGGCGAGGAAGAGCACGCCGCCGACCGCGGCGACCAGCGCTCCCCCACCCCGGGAGAGCGGGTACGCGAACGAGAAGTCGCCGTGGCGGTAGGCGCGGGTGAGGGCGACGGCGTAGACGACGTGCATGACGCTCGACGCGGCGAGGAACGGGAGCGTGTCGACACCGGGTCTGTCGACAACGAGGAACACGGGAAGGAAGATGATCCCGCCCGTCACGTACAGCCCCCACGCCGCGATCAGGCGGTCGGAGCTGATCTTGACGAGCAGGTTCCACGCCGCGTGCAGGACGGCGGAGCCGAGCGCAAGGAACGTCGCCGCGACCACCGCGACATTCTGCTCGGCGCCGTCGCAAGCTCCGGCTCTGCGGCGCGGGTCGGCAAAGCCGCCGTCGCCGCCCTGCTCGGCGCCGTCGCAAGCTCCCGGCTCTGCGGCGCCGGTCGGCAAAGCCGCCGTCGCCGCCCTGCCCGGCGCCGTCGCAAGCTCCCGGCTCTGCGGCGCCGGTCGGCAAAGCCGCCGTCGCCGCGTCAGTCGTAGTAACCGGAGTGGAAGTAGATGCAGGGGATGCCTTCGGCCCGGAACATCTCGACGTTGCGGCGGTCGTCCTCGATCGCGAGCCGGAGGTCGAAGCCGTACCGGCGGAACTCCTCCACCGACAGCTGCTTGAAGTCGCGCGAGACCTCGAAATCGCCCCACGGCCGCATCACGAGCACGTCCCAGCGGATCTTGTACCGGTGGAGCCATGCCTCGGTCAGCAGGTGCACTCGCTCCGGTCGCGCCGTGAGCAGCACGATCGCCAGTGAAGGGTCGAGCAGATCGAGGAGGACTCTGACCTCCTCGATGACGGGGTCGTCACCACAGGCGTCGAAGAAGGCGCGCCAGTCCCGGCGCGGCGCCTCGAGGTAGTGCTGGCGGCTGGCGGCGTCGGAGAGCACCCCGTCGAGGTCGATCACCACGGCAGGGCCGGGCTCGACCGGTCCGTCTCGCCATGACCAGTGCTCAGGAGAGGGGTTGCTCACTCCTCGTCGCCGGCGCCCTGGCTCGAGAGGTAGCGGTCCTTGATCCCCTCCACGACGCTCGGGTCGGCGAGCGTGGTCGTGTCGCCGAGCTGCTCGTCCTCGGCGACGTTGCGCAGGAGCCGCCGCATGATCTTCCCCGAGCGCGTCTTCGGCAGCTCCTCGGTGAACAGCACCGTCTTGGGCCTTGCGATCGGGCCGATCGTCTTGGCCACGTGGTCGCGCAGCTGAGCGGCGAGCTCGTCGCTCGGCTCGTTGCCGGCGCGCAGGATCACGAAGGCGCTGATCGACTGGCCGGTGGTGGCGTCGGTGCGGCCGATCACGGCCGCCTCGGCGACCATCGTGTTCCCGACGAGCGCGTGCTCGACTTCGGCGGTCGAGATGTTGTGACCGCTGACGAGCATCACGTCGTCGACGCGGCCGAGCAGCCAGTAGAAGCCCTCTTCGTCGCGCTTGGCGCCGTCGCCGGCGAAGTACTTGCCCTCGAACCGGCTCCAGTACGTGTCGCGGTAGCGCTCCGGGTCGCCCCAGATGCCGCGCAGCATCGACGGCCACGGCCGTGTGAGCACGAGGTAGCCGCCGCCGGGGATCGGCACCGGGTTGCCCTGGTCGTCGACGACGTCGGCGCCGACGGCGGGAAGGGGGAACGTGGCGCTGCCGGGCTTCAGCGTCGTGGCGCCCGGCAGCGGGCTGATGAGGATCGCGCCCGTCTCCGTCTGCCACCACGTGTCGACGACCGGGCACCGGCCCCCGCCGATCTGCTGCCAGTACCAGACCCACGCCTCCGGGTTGATCGGCTCGCCCACCGTGCCGAGCAGGCGCAGCGCCGACATGTCGTGCTTGTCGGGATACTCGGTGCCCCACTTCATGAAGCTGCGGATGGCGGTGGGCGCGGTGTAGAGGATCGTGACGCCGTAGCGCTCGACGATCGACCACAGCCGGTCCTTGTCGGGGAAGTCGGGCGTGCCCTCGTACATCACGCTGGTGGTGCGGTTCGCGAGCGGTCCGTAGACGATGTACGAGTGCCCGGTGACCCAGCCGACGTCGGCCGCGCACCAGTACACGTCGGTGTCCGGCTTGATGTCGAAGACGTTCAGGTGCGTCCACGCGACCTGCGTGAGGTAGCCGCCGGTCGTGTGCATGATCCCCTTGGGCTTGGCCGTCGTCCCGCTCGTATAGAGGAGATAGAGAAGATCCTCCGAGTCCATCGGCTCGGGCGGGCAGTCGGCGGGCTGGCCCGGGACGACGTCGTCCCACCAGACGTCCCGCCCGTCCTGCATGACGACGTCCTGTCCGGTGCGTCGCACGACAAGGCAGCGCTCGATCGCGGGCGTCTCGGCCATGGCGGTGTCGGCGCTTTCCTTGAGCGGCACGACCTGGCCGCGCCGCCACGCGCCGTCCGCGGTGATCAGGAGCCGGGCCTCGGCGTCGTTGATGCGGTCACGAAGGGCGTCGGAGGAGAAACCCCCGAACACGACCGAGTGCGGTGCGCCGATGCGCGCGCACGCCAGCATGGCGATCGGCAGCTCGGGGACCATGCCCAGATAGATGTTGACCCGGTCGCCCTTCTGGATGCCGAGCGATCGGAGCGCGTTCGCGACGCGCTGCACGTCCTCGAGGAGCTGCGCGTAGGTGATCGTGCGCGTGTCGCCGGGCTCGCCTTCCCAGTGGTACGCCACCTGGTTGCCGTGGCCGGCAGCGACGTGGCGGTCGATGCAGTTGAAGCTGACGTTGAGCGTGCCGCCGACGAACCACTTCGCGAGCGGCAGGTTCCACTCGAGGATCGTGTGCCACTCCTCGGTCCAGTCGAGGAGCTCGGCGGCCTGTTGGGCCCAGAAGCCTTCGAAGTCTCGTTCCGCTTCGTCGTAGATCTCGGCGTCGACGATGCGGGCCGTCTTCTTGAAGTCCGGCGGCGGGGGGAACGTCCGTCCCTCGGCGAGCAGGGCCTCGATGGTGGCTTCCGGCATCGCTCCCCCTTCGTCGCTGGTTGCCCGGATCAGGCTATCTGCGACGAGGGTCACGTCACTTCGCCGGAAATCCCGACAGAGGGTTGTCGCCGGCCTCTCCCACCCTGTCTCTGCAACCGAGAAATCCGAGACGGCAGCGACAGGAGGATCGAGATGGGCGCACCGGTGGTGTGGTTCGAGGTCGCGGGGCGCGACTTCGACACTCTTTCGAAGTTCTACACCGAGCTTTTTCACTGGAAGGTCGACGCCGACAACCCCATCGGCTACGGCATGGTCGACACGGATGCCGAGGGCGGGGTCCCGGGCGGGATCTTCGCCGGCGCCGACACGGAGTACGTGTCGTTCTACGTTCAGGTGCCCGACCTCGAGGCCCGGCTACGACAGGCCGAGAAGCTGGGGGCGAAGGTGGTGCAGCCGCCGACGCCGACGACGCCGGACGGGCCGACCATCGCCATGGTCCAGGACCCGGAGGGTCACCGCATCGCCACCCTCCAGGAGCCGAGCTGACGCACGCTGGCGCGCGGCGCTCCCCCCGCCGCGCGCCGGCCAGGCGTCCGGCCTATCGGGACGGGCGCAGCATCGGCCACATCGGGGGCTACCCACCTTCCTGTATCACCCCGAGCTCCTCGAACCCGTGGCGGGCGTAGAGCGCCTTGTTCCTCGGGCTCGAGGCCTCGAGGTAGGCGGGCAGTCGGTCCCCGTCGCTGCGCTCGAGAGCATGGCGGAGCAAGGCGGAGCCGTGCCCGAGACCCTGCTTGGTGACGTCGACCCCGATGAGCGGCAGGTACCAGTGCGCTTCGGTGGGGTGGAACTCGCCCATCTGTCCCATGAAGCCGAAGACCTCTTCCTGCTCTGCGGCGGGGACGGCCTGCGCCGCGAGCGCGCCCATTGTTTCTTCATCCGACGCGGCACCGGGCGGGAGCCACAACGCCACACCGCCGTAATCGTCGATCGCATCCGCGGTGCCGTTCGCGAACGCGGCACCGCCGAACGCGTTCACCATCTGTGGCATGTACGTCAGGTAGAGATTGGCGTCCCGAAGCACCCAGCGCACAACAGGGTCGCTACTGAAGGCAATCGTGATGGTGCCTATCGCGCGATCTTCGTCAGCAACCGGTTCGACATTGATTTCCTGCCCTGCCGCCATGATCAACTCCGATCGCGCTCCGCGGGTACCTCGACGCGAGGTCGACAGTAATTGGCGATTCCGAGTCACGTGCACACGGCGGGTGCTAGGGCCGGTTAGGCGCGCCCTTCGCGAACACGAGCACGTGGTGGGCGCCGAGGCCGGACGGGTCGGTGAGGGCGGCGGCCTCGCTCACGCGGCTGCGGGCGGCCATCGCGGCCAGGTCGCCGACGCCCGCCCGCTCGCGCCAGACGCCGCGGGCGTCGTCGACGAGCTCGTCGATGCCGAGCGCGCCCAGCCAGTCCGCCTGGTGGGTGTGCTCGACGAGCCGGAAGCCGGCCCGCCGGGCGTGGGCGACGAGGTGCTCCACCGGCATCGTGGTCGTGATGTCCTGCGCGCCCGGCGCGGCGAGCGGGGTGTCACCGCGTTGGTGCTCGCGGTAGGTGCGGAGCCATTCGTCCTGGCGGAACGTGACAAGGGACGCAGCCGTCTCCGCGTAGTCGATGACGACGAGGAACCCTCGCCGCACCACGTACCCGCACTCGGCGAGCCACTCGGCGGTGGCGGTCGGCACCGGAAGCCGGGCCCCGTTCGGGACGGCGACACCGGCGGCGACCTCGTCGGCGGCGGTGGCGACCTCGGAGGATGCGGGCACCGCGACCTCGACGAACCCGCCGTCGCCGAGCCCGACCCTCACCTCGGTCCACCTGTCGCCGGTACGCTCGACGATCCGGAACGGCAGGTTGTCGAGCAGCTCGTTCGCCACCACGACCCCCGATTCGATCTCGAGGGCGGGGAGCTCGGGGAGCGCGGTGACGATGGGGCCGACCCCCGCGACCCGGCGCGGTGCCTCCCCGACCTCGGCGTCGCCCTCGATCGGCTCCGCGGGACCGAACGCCCGGTCGGCGGGTTCGAGCGTCACGAGGTCGCGCTGCGCCGCCCGCAGCGCGGCCGATCGCTCGACGAGGACGTAGCGCAGCGCACGCGCGCATTCCGGGTCGGCCCGGAGCACGTCGGACGCCAGGCGCCCGCGCCCGGCGCCGGCGTCTACGACCAGGAACGGGTCCGGCTGCGCAAGCTCCGACCACGCCCGGTCGAGGAAGCGCGCCACCAAGGCGCCGAACAGGACGCCCACCTCCGGGCTCGTGACGAAGTCGCGCCCGGCCCGGCCCGCGCCGCCACCGCGGGCGAAGAACCCGCCCGGCTCGTCGTACAGGGCGGCGTCGACGAAACGGTCGAACGGGATCGGCCCCTCGCGCCGGATGCTCTCCGCGATGCGCTCGGTGAGCTCACTCACGGCCGGCCACCAATCAGCCCGGGAACGCCACCTCGCCGATCCTGGCGAACAGCTGGGGATAGATGCCGATCACGACGACCACGGCGGCCGACAGGCCGAGCGCGATGCCGAGCGCGGGCGGCGTCCGCGCCGGGACGGTCTCGACGCCGGCCTCGGAGGGATCACGGAACCACATGCGGCGCGCGACCCCTGCGTAATAGAAGAGGGCGATCACCGAGTTCACGGCGGCGACGACGCCGAGCGTGTACGCCGACGGAGTTCCGGCGTCGAAGATCGCCCTGAACATCACGAACTTGGCGAACCACCCCGCCAGGGGCGGGATCCCGGCCAGCGCGAAGAGGAACGCCGACATCAGCAGCGCCAGCACCGGCGCCGTCTGCCCCAGCCCGGAGTACGAGCTGATCTCGCCCGAACGGGTCCGGCGGGCGACTGCGATGACGACCGCGAAGGCGCCCAGGTTCATCGCGCCGTAGATCAGCAGGTAGATGACGACGGCTTCGAACGCGGAGCGGGCCGCGTGCCCGTCCGCCGCCACGGCCAGTGGGGCGAGGATGAACCCGCCCTGCGCGATCGACGAGTAGGCCAGCATCCGGACGATGTTCGTCTGGCGCAGCGCGGTGAGGTTCCCGAGCGTCATGGACGCCGCCGCCAGCGCCCACAAGACGGGTTGCCACGCCGTCTGCGTCCCGAAGAAGCCGAAGTAGATGAGGCTCAGGATGGCGACGAACCCGCCCGCCTTCGACGCCACCGACAGGAACGCGGTGACGGGCGTCGGCGCGCCCTCGTACGTGTCGGGCGCCCAGAAGTGGAACGGCACCGCGCTGATCTTGAACGCGAAGCCGACCAGGGTGAGGAAGATCGCGACCGCGAACAACGGCGGCAGGTCGGGTCGGGAGGCGTACGCACCGATCTTGCTGAGCAACGTCGAACCGGACAGCCCGAAGATGAACGACATGCCGTAGAGCATCACGGCCGACGACAACACGCCGAACAGGTAGTACTTGATCGCGGCCTCGTTCGACTTCGTGTCGTGCTTCCGCCAGCCGGCCAGTACGTATGTCGGTACCGAGATCAGCTCCAGCGCCACGAAGATCGTGATGAGGTCGCGGGCCGATGCCATCACGACCAGCCCGAGCACGGAGCTGAGCAGCAGGAAGTAGTACTCGCCCTGGTAGTAGTCGCCTTCGCCGATGTAGTCGACCGAGACGAGGAGCGTGATGTACGCCACGAGGAGGAAGAAGCCCTTCAGCGCGAGGGCGTAATCGTCGACCACGTACGCGCCACCGAACATCGTGCGCGTCGTCCCGTCGGCGGCCAGCGTGAGGATCGGCACCAGAGCGGCCAGCACACCGATCGTGGCGAGCCGCGAGGTCTGGATCCGCTCACGGTCGCGGAAGAAGAAGTCGGCGACCAGCACGACGACGATCGTCGCCGTGAGGATGATCTCGGGCGCGAGCGCGTGGTAGTCGAAGACGGGGTTCACGGCGACATCATCCGAGCGCCCTCGCCATGCCCTGGGCGAGGTTGGTGACCGCGCCGTCGGTGATGCGGAAGATGAGGTTGGGATAGATGCCGAGCACGACGATCCCGATGAGCAATGGTGTCCAGGCGATCCACTCGGGCCAGTGCACGTCGTGCACATGCGCGTGCTCGAACTCGGTCTTCACCCTGCCGAACGCCACCCGTTGGAACATCCACAGCAGGTAGCCAGCGGCCAGCACCGTGCCGATCGCGGCCACGACCAGGTACACGCGGAACGTGATCTGGGAGATACCCGCGGCGGGGTTGTAGGCGGACAGCATGGCGGGGAACTCGCCCCAGAACCCGGCGAGGCCGGGGAGGCCGAGTGACGCCATCGCGCAGAACCCGAGGATCCAGCCCAGCCGGGGCGCCTGGTCCAGCAGCCCGCCGAGCCGGCTGATCTCCCGCGTGTCGTAGCGCTCCTGCACCGATCCCGCGAGGAAGAAGAGCATCCCGGTGATGAGCCCGTGGGCGACCATGCCGAAGATGGCGGCGTTGATGCCGAAGTTCGTCAACGTCGCGATGCCGAGCATGATGAATCCCATGTGCGCCACCGACGAGAACGCGATGAGTCTCTTCATGTCGCGCTGCGCGAGACAGCACAACGCGCCGTAGATGATCCCGATCACGGCGAGGAGCCCGATCCAAGGGGCCCAGTCGTGGGCGGCCTGGGGCAGGATCGGCAACGCGATCCGGATGAACCCGTACGAGCCGAGCTTCAGCAGGACGGCGGCCAGCAGAACCGAGCCCACGGTCGGCGCCTCGGTGTGGGCATCGGGCAGCCACGTATGGAACGGGAACATCGGCACCTTGATCGCGAAGCCGAGGAACATCCCGACGAAGATGAGGTTCTGCGTGCTCGCGACGATCCCGGCGCCTCCCTGCGCCGCCAGTCTCGGTATGTCGAAGGTCTGCGGATCGGAGAGGAAGAACAGGGCCAAGAAGCTCAGCAGCATGAGCGCCGACCCGAACAACGTGAACAGGAAGAACTTGATCGACGCGTACTCGCGGTTCGGCCCACCCCAGATGCCGATCATGAAGAACATCGGCAGCAGCACGAGCTCGAAGAAGATGAAGAAGAGGATGAGGTCCTCGGCACAGAACGTGCCGTTCATGCCCGTCTCGAGCAGCAGGATCAGAGCGAGGAACGCCTTGGGCGTGCGTGGGTCGGGGAAGTGGTCCCACGTGTAGATGACGCACCCGACCGTGATGAGCATCGTCATCAC
>JBKOWN010000028.1:0-7897 GCA_046724435.1 Actinomycetota bacterium | reverse complement strand
GGCGACAATGTCGTCATCTCGATGCTCGGCGACGCCGACGGCAACGGGGCCGGCGGGTTCGCCGTCATCGACGCGTAGACATTCGAGGTGAAGGGCCGCTGGGAGAACGGGGGCAAGACGCCGTCCTTCAACTACGACTTCTGGTACCAGCCGCGGAAGAACGCCCTCATCTCGTCCGAGTTCGGCGAGCCGAACGCGTACGAGCCGGGCTTCGACCTCGAGGACGTCGGTGCCGGACGCTACGGCAGCAGGCTCCACTTCTGGAACCTCGCCGAGCGGAGCCTCGAGCAGAGCGTCGACCTCGGCGAGAACGGCCTCGTTCCGCTCGAGGCGCGGTGGCTCCACGACCCCGACGCCGACGAGGGCTTCGTCGGGGCCGCGCTCTCGAGCACGATGTGGCACTTCCACCACAACGGCAGCTGGCAGGCCGACCAGGTAATCGCGGTAGAGGGAGTCGAGCTCGAGGGCTGGCCGTTCCCGGTTCCCGGCCTGATCACCGACCTCCTGCTCTCGATGGACGATCGGTTCCTCTACCTCGCCAACTGGCTACACGGCGACGTGCGCCAGTACGACGTCTCCAACCCCGCGGAGCCGAAGCTGACCGGCCAGGTCTGGCTCGGCGGCGTGATCGGGAAGCCGACGGACGCTCGGCGCGAGCTGGGCGGCGGCCCGAACATGCTCCAGCTCTCGTACGACGGCCGGCGCCTCTACGTCACCAACTCGCTCTACTCGACGTGGGACAACCAGTTCTACCCCGAGATGCGCTCGTGGCTGCTGCGGATCGATTGCGACCCGAACGGCGGGATGAAGATCGACCACGACTTCTTCGTCGACTTCCACGACCGACCGGGAGGCCCCGCGCGCACGCACGAGGTGCGCTTGCAGGGCGGGGATTGCACCACGGAGATCTTCCAGTGATAGTCGGCCACATCATGGGGATTCCCGTTGAGGAATCGGTCCTGCAGCTCGCGCCAGCCGGGGTCGTGACGGTGACCGCATTCGCGATCGCCGGTCGGCACCTGTTGCACCGCTTGCGACGACGCTGATGGAGACGAAGACGAGCAGCCGCGCTGCGGCCGAGGAGGCGCTGCTGGATGCGGCTGACCGGCTGCTCGTCGACGTCGGGTACGCGCGGATCACGACGAGGCGCGTGGCTGAGGAGGCGGGGGTCAACCACGGCCTCGTCCACTACTACTTCGGCTCCAACGAGAACCTGATGGTGCAGGCGCTCGAGCGGTTCACCGAGCGGCTGATAGCCCGCCAGCGCGAGCTGTACGCCGCCGACATGCCCTTCGTGGAGAAGTGGCGGACGGCGATGCGCTATCTGGTCAGCGAGGACGTCACCTACGAGAAGGTCTGGCTCGAGTTGCAGGCGCTCGGCTGGAACAACCCCGACGTCCGCGAGCGGCTCGCCCGCGTGAACGCGGAGTGGCGCGCGGTGCTGACCGAGGCGTTCGAGGAGCCACATCGCCGGCTCGGGATCGGCATCCCGCTCGAAGCGCTCGTCTCGCTCGTGATCACCTTCAACGTGGGCATCATGGTCGAGCGCCTCGGCGGCATCGAGACGGGGCACGACCGGCTCCTGGAGTGGATCGACGGATGGCTGTCGAGCTGACTGCGCCTCAGCGCGAGCAGACGCGGGCGCGCTACCCGGACGAGTCCGGCTTCGTCGAGCGCGGCGGCGTCCGCATCTACTACGAGGTCTACGGCTCGGGCGAGCCGACGGTACTTCTCCTGCCGACCTGGTCGATCATCCACTCGCGGCACTGGAAGATGCAGATCCCCTACCTCGCGCGGCACCGTCGGGTCGTGGCCTTCGACGGGCGGGGCAACGGCCGCTCCGACCGGCCCACCGAGGCGGCGGCCTACGGCGAGCGCGAGTTCGCCGCCGACGCCGTCGCGGTGCTCGACGCGACCGAGACCGAGCGCGCCGTGATCGTCGGCTTCTCGCTCGGCGGGCAGCGGGGCCTGCTGCTGGCTGCGGAGCATGCGGAGCGGATCGAGGGCGCCGTCTTCATCGGGCCGAGCTTCCCCGGCGGCGGCAGACCCCTTCCCGAGCGCACGGTCTACGACTTCGACACCGAGTACGACACGGCCGAGGGCTGGGCGAAGCACAACCGCCACCACTGGCTCCGCGACTACCGCGACTGGGTCGAGTTCTTCATCTCGAAGATGTTCACGGAGCCGCACTCGACGAAGCCGATCGAGGACGCTGTCGGCTGGGGGCTCGAGACCGACGCCGAGGTGATGATCGCGACGATGGATGCTCCGGATCTGAGCCCGGAGGAGGCGCAGGCACTCTGCCGCCGCGTTCGCTGCCCGGTGCTCGTGATCCAGGGCGACCAGGACGCGATCACGTCCCACACGCGCGGGACGGCCTTCGCAGAACACCTGGGCGGCGACCTCGTCTTACTCGAAGGGTCCGGGCACGCGCCGCACATCCGCGATCCCGTGAAGGTGAACCTGCTCATCCGTGAGTTCCTGGAGTCGCTTCCGTGATCGTCGCTTCCCCGGCTCGGGAGCAGACGCGGGCGCGCTACCCGGACGAGTCCGGCTACCTCGAGCGGGACGGCGTCCGGATCTCCCACGAGGCCTACGGCTCCGGCGAGCCGACCGTCCTGCTGTTGCCAACCTGGTCGCTCATTCATTCGCGGCACTGGAAGATGCAGATCCCGTACCTCGCCCGGCACTGCCGCGTCGTCACGTTCGACGGACGGGGCAACGGCCGATCCGATCGTCCTCATGGCGCCGAGGCGTACGCGATTCGCGAGTTCGCGGTCGACGCGCTCGCCGTCATGGACGCGACCGCGACGGAGCGCGCCGTCGTCGTCGGCGTGTCCTGCGCCACGCTCTGGGGCGTATTGCTCGCGGCCCAGCACCCGGAGCGCGTCGCCGGCGCGGCGTTTATCGGGCCCGCGGTTCCGCTGGCACCGCCGCTGCCCGAGCGTACGGTCTACCCCTTCGACGATCTGCTCGACACCGACGAAGGCTGGGCGAAGTACAACATCCATCGCTGGCTGCGGGACTACCGGGACTTCCTCGAGTTCTTCATCGGGAAGTGCTTCACGGAGCCGCACTCGACGAAGCAGATCGAGGATGCCATCGGCTGGGCGCTCGAGACGACGCCCGAAGTGCTTGCGGACCACGACGCAGGCATCGCTCTGCCGATCGGTGTCGACTTTCGCGAGCTCTGCAAGCGTGTTCGCTGTCCGGTGCTCGTCGTGCACGGCGATGGCGACCGCATCCGACCGCACGCGCAGGGCGAAGCGCTCGCCGAGGCGACCGGTGGGCAGCTCGTCACGCTCGAGGGCTCCGGGCACCTGCCGCAGGCACGCGATCCGGTGAAGGTCAACCACCTGCTTCAGGACTTCGTCGCGCCGCCACAGGCCAAGGTTCGCCGCTGGACGCGTGGCAAGTCACGCCGCAAGCGCGCCCTCTACATCTCCTCGCCGATCGGGCTCGGCCACGCCCAGCGCGACGCGGCGATCGCGGACGAGCTGCGCAAGCTCCACCCCGACCTCGAGATCGACTGGTTGGCGCAGCACCCGGTGACGGCGGTGCTGGAGGCGCGCGGCGAGCGCATCCATCCGGCCAGCGCCTACCTCGCCAACGAGTCCGGGCACATCGAGAGCGAGTCGGCCGAGCACGACCTGCACTGCTTCCAGGCGATCCGCCGCATGGACGAGATCCTGCTGGCCAACTTCATGGTCTTCGACGACCTGGTGCGCGAGGAGCAGTACGACCTCTGGATCGGCGACGAGGCCTGGGAGCTCGACTACTACCTGCACGAAAACCCGGAGCTGAAGCGCGCCGCCTACGTCTGGCTGACCGACTTCGTCGGCTGGCTGCCGATGGACGACGGCGGCGCGCACGAGGCCTTCCTGACCGCCGACTACAACGCGGAGATGATCGAGCACATCGCCCGCTTCCCGCGCCTGCGCGACCGGGCGGTGTTCGTCGGCAACCGCGAGGACGTCGTGCCCGACTCCTTCGGGCCCGAGCTGCCGCAGATCCGCGACTGGACCGAGCAGCACTTCGACTTCGCCGGCTACGTGACCGGCTTCGACCCGCAGGCGCTCGGCGACCGGGGCGAGCTCGGCTACGGAGACGACGAGCGCGTCTGCATCGTCACCGTCGGCGGCTCGGGGGTGGGCGGGCACCTGCTGCGCCGGGTGATCGAGTCCTTCCCGGAAGCGAAGGAGCGCGTCCCCGACCTGCGCATGATCGTGGTCGCCGGGCCGCGGATCGATCCTGACAGCCTGCCGCGACACGACGGGCTCGAGGTGCGCGCCTACGTGCACGACCTCTACCGCCATCTGGCCGCCTGCGACCTCGCCGTCGTCCAGGGCGGGCTCACGACCTCGATGGAGCTGACCGCCAACCGGCGGCCGTTCCTCTACTTCCCCCTGCGCCACCACTTCGAGCAGAACTTCCACGTCCGCCACCGGCTCGGCCGCTACGGCGCCGGCCGCGCGATGGACTTCGAGACGGCCACACCCGAGCTGATTGCGGCGGCTATCGCGGAGGAGGTTGGCCGCGACGTCGACTACCGCGACGTGGAAGTCGACGGCGCCGCCAGGGCGGCCCGGCGTCTCGCCGAGCTGCTCTAGCGAAGACCCTCGTCCCCGGGAAGGACTTGCGCCTCCAGGCGTCTTCAGGGGTGAGAACAACAACACGACAGGAGGTCACTCCGATGAAGCGATTGCTCATTGCAGGTGCCGCAGTCGTCGCAGTCGTCGTCGCCGTCGTTCTCGCGATGACCCTCGGCGGCGGCGGCGGAGGCGGTGTTGGCTACTAGACCGTGGACGCGCTCGCTCGGCGCCCTGACGCATTTGGGGCGCCGAGTAGAGCCGCCGAGGGCGTACGAGCTGAAGTTCACCTTTCACGAGCTCTCCCTCGTCTACAAGTCGCTGCAGGCAGCAAAGACACTTGACGCGCTCCCGCCCCAGGACGAGCTCCTCGACGACACCATCCAAGTCGTGGATCACGCGCTGTCGGAGGCGGGAAGACTTGGCGCTGGTTGGCGTCCTTGATGGACACGACTACGAGTCGAGGAGGTCAACGATGCACGTCTACGAGAAGAGCATTGAGGCACCGCGGCACGTCCTGGGTCTCCGAGAGGTGGGTCTGGCGGCGCGTTTGCTGGGAGCGCTCTCGCTGCTGGCCGTCGGCGCGGTCCACCTGCAGCAGTACCACACCATCTACCACGCGATCCCGACCATCGGGACGCTGTTCGCCCTGAACTTCCTGGGCGCGACCGCGATCGGGCTCGGGCTCCTGGCCCCCGTCGAGCGCGTGCTCGGACGGCTCGGCGACGCCGTCGTCGCGCTCCTGGCGCTCGGCGGAATCGGGCTCGCCGCGACCGCGTTCGTCTTTCTGCTGGTGGCCGAGCGAACCCCGCTGTTCGGCTTCATGGAGCCGGGGTACGACCCGCCCGCGATCATGGCTGCCCGCGTCGCCGAGGTCGCGACCGTCGTCCTGCTGGGCGGCTTCCTGGCGTCGCGCCTGGCCGCTCGGCAGGCGTAGGCCGCGGATGTTTGCTGGTATGTGAGGAGTCGTGAACGAGCGCTTGAGCACACAGGAGATGGCGGAGCTGTCGGCACTCGCCGACGGCACGCTCCCGCCTGAGCGCCGCGCAGAGGTCGAGGCCCGCGTCGCCGCATCTCCCGAGCTGCTCGAGCTGGTCGAGCGCCAGCGCAGCGCCGTGACGGCGACCCGGGCGCTGGCCGAGGATCAGCCTTCGGCCTCGCTGGTCGAGTCGGTGGAGGGGCTCCGGTCAAGACGGCGACCGCGTGCCAGGCTGGTGCCGCGGCTGGCGCTCGCCGGAGGGCTCGCCGTCGTGGCCGCGGTGGTGGCCGCGGTCGTGCTGACCGGAGGCCCTGGCGGGCCCACGGTGGCGGACGCCGCGGGCCTGGCGAACCAGCCTGCCAACGCGCCCGCCCCGCCTCCCCTCGCCAACAGCTCGACGACGCTTTCCGCCGGCGTCGAGGGCGTCGCCTTCCCGAACCTCGCTCGGCGCGCCGGCTGGAAGGCCACGGGCGTGCGTCGCGGCCACATCGACGGCCGCAACGCAACCGTCGTCTTCTACGGCAAGGACGGGAGGCGCATCGCGTACGTGATCGTCGCCGGCTCCGGCCTGCCTCGGCCTTCCCAGAGCGGCCCCAACTACCAGACGCTGCGCGTGAACGGCCGGCTCGTCGTCACCTGGGAGCGGGGCGGTCACACCTGCGTCCTGGCCGGAGACGCGACCCGCCCCGAGCTGCTCAGGCTGGCGAGCCTGCCGCCCTACTGACCGAGCAGGCGCGCGACGCGGTCTCGAGCGCGGAAGAGGCGGCTCGTGAGGGTGCCCTCGGGGACGCCGAACGCGCGCGCCGCCTCCTGGTAGGAGAGCCCGGCGACGTCGACCGCGATGATCGCGTCCCGGAACTCGTCCGGCAGCCGGGAGATGGCCGCGTAGACCTGGTGGATCTCGGCGGCCTCGACCGGATCGTCGGTCGCCCGCGTCCCGAGTGTGACCTCGTCGACCAGCTCGGTCGTCACGGGCCGGCGGCTCTCGGTCCGGCGCTGGCTGATCAGCGTGTTGCGGAGCGCCCGCAGCAAGTACCCGACCTCGTCCTCGTTGCGTAGCAGCCGGGGGCGCGCGAGCACCCGCACGTAGGTCTCCTGCACGAGGTCCTCGGCCTCCTCGCGGGAGCGCGTCCAGGCCCGCGCAGCCCGGTAGAGGCGCGGCAGGTGCTCCGCGACACGGTCTGGATCGAGCCTGCGCAGACGAGGCATCAGGCCCGGGAAGGAATCGACTCCCGCCGGCGTCGGACGAGGGTGAAGAGCAAGAACAAGGCCAATGACCCAAGGAGGTTCACGCCATGAAACGATTGCTCATCGCAGGCGGGGTCGTCGCCGTTGCCCTGATCGCGGGCATCGCGATCGCGATCGCGGCAACGTCCGGCGGCGGCAAGAGCTCGTCCGCCGCTCCCGCAAAGGCGGGCGGCGCCACGGTCTCCGCCGAGCAGATCTCCGGCTCCGGCAACGTCCTCGTGGACTCGTCCGGCAAGCCGCTCTACGCGAACGACCAGGAGAAGAACGGGATGGCGCTGTGCGACGGCACGTGCCTGTCGTTCTGGAAGCCGCTGAAGGTGAGCGGCATGCCCAAGGCGGGCTCGCTGAGCGGGAAGCTAGGCGTCGTCAGCCGCCCGGACGGAGGCAAGCAGGTCACCTACAACGGCAAGCTCCTCTACACCTTCTACCTGGACTCCCCGGGCAAGGTCGGCGGAGACGGCTTCGACGACGCCTTCGGCGGCCGGACGTTCACATGGCACGTCGTCCACGCGAACGGCACCACGAGCACGAGCTCATCCGGTGGCGGCCAGTCGAGCAGCAACCCGATCCCGGGCTACTGAGCGGAGAGCGGCTGCGTGCTCACATGACCGGCAGGGTCGACGCTTACGAGCATCCGTTCCGGCCCGCGCACGAGCACGGCGGAGTCGGCGCTCTGGTTCTCTAGCGCCCAGCCCTGCGCAGCCCAGCTGACGACGGCGCCGTCCAGGCGCCGTCGCCGCTCCTCCGGAGGAACAGCCCCGCCTCCTCCTCCGCCGCGCCGCGCTACGAGGAGCAGCGCCAGCACGATCAGGCCCAGCGCGAGCAGCCCGAGCAGCACCCAGACCCAGGCCGGAGTGCCGTTTTCCGAGCTCGTCGACGAGGTCGTCGCGGTCGGGACGAACACCCGCCGGGTCGTCGTCCGCTCGACGGTCGTGACCTCGGTCGTCCCGGGGGCAGTCGTCGTCTCGGTGGCAGTCGTCGTCGTGGTCTCCGTCTGGGCCGCTCGCCCCCCGGCCACGACTTTGCCGGCCAGGAGAGCTCCGGCCGCGAAGAGAACGACGAGAGCCGAGACCTTCAGCGC
>JBKOWN010000001.1:0-42068 GCA_046724435.1 Actinomycetota bacterium | reverse complement strand
GGACCGAGAGGTGGCCGAGCACGAACAGCTGCCGATGCTCAACCCCGTCGGCGCAGACGCCCGCTTCGACGCGTCCGTCCCACAACTCGCCGCCCAGTTCGTCAAGGACGCCGACCCCGCGCTCATCGACGCGCTGACCACAGCGGGGCGAATCGTCTCGATCGTCGACTACGCGCACGCGTATCCCCATTGCTGGCGGTGCGGCACACCACTCATCTACTGGGCCAAACCGACGTGGTTCGCTCGTACGTCCGATTACAAGGACGTGCTCCTCCGAGAGAACGAGACGATCAACTGGCATCCCGACTACATCAAGCACGGGCGATTCGGCGACTGGCTCGAGAACAACGTCGACTGGGCGCTCTCTCGCGACCGGTTCTGGGGGACGCCGCTCCCCGTCTGGCGATGCGACGACTGCAAAGCCGACACCTGCGTCGGCTCCGTCGCCGAGCTCGGCGAGCTCGCCGGACGGAACCTCTCCGACCTCGACCTCCACCGGCCCTACGTCGACGACGTCACGATCTCGTGCCCCGAGTGCGCGGGTCGCGCGCACCGCGTCGACCCTGTAATCGACGCGTGGTTCGACTCCGGGTCCATGCCGTCGGCGCAGTTCCACTACCCCTTCGAGAACGAGGCGCTCTTCGATCGGCGCTTCCCCGCCGATTTCATCGCCGAGGCCATCGACCAGACCCGCGGGTGGTTCTACTCGTTGCTCGCGGTCAACGCGCTCGTGTTCGACCGGACTCCGTACCGCAACGTCGTCTGCCTCGCACTGATCGTCGCCGGCGACGGTCAGAAGATGTCGAAGTCACGCGGAAACGTGATCGACCCGTGGGAGATCCTGGACAGCCGCGGGGCCGACGCGTTGCGCTGGTACTTCTTCTCTTCGGGGTCGCCATGGACGACGCGCCGCGTGTCCGAGGCCGGCATCGACGAGTCGGCCAGCCGGTTCCTCCTCACCCTCTGGAACACGTACTCCTTCTTCGTCACGTACGCGAGCCTCGACAATTGGTCGCCTGATCAGGCGGGACGGGTCGAGCACGTGCTCGATCGGTGGATCCGCTCGCGTCTGCATCGAACGGTCGGCGAAGTCACGGACGCCCTCGAGAGCTACGACGCGCTGGGGGGCGCGCAAGCGCTCGACCGGTTCGTCGACGACCTGTCGAACTGGTACGTGCGGCGGTCACGGCCTCGGTTCTGGAAGGACTCCGATCCCGCCGCGCACGGGGCGCTCTACGAGAGTCTGCTGACCGTGACGAAGCTGCTCGCGCCGTTCTGCCCCTTCGCGACCGACGACATGCACCGGAACCTCAGCGGCCGCGACGAGTCCGTCCACCTCGCCGACTGGCCCGCCGTGGACGTCCCCGCGCTCGACGACGACCTGGAGGCCGAGATGGCAGAGGCCAGGCACGTCGTCTCGCTGGGGTTGGCGGCGCGCAGCGAGGCGCGCCTCAAGGTTCGGACACCCCTCCGCCGCGCGCTGGTCCTACTTCCCGAGGGCCAACACCTCGGCGACGCGGTCACCGACGAGATCAAGGACGCGCTGAACGTGCGGGCGGTGGAGCTCATCACCGGCCTCGAGGGGTTGGTCGACTACGTCGTCGTGCCGAACTTCCGCAAGCTCGGCCCACGTGTCGGCAAGCTCATGCCCGAGATCAAGTCCGCACTCGGTTCGGCGGACGGTGCAACCGTCCAACGCGCGTTCGAGGCCGACGGCCGTTACCGGATCGAGCTCGGCGACGGCAACACCGTCGAGGTCGGTTCCGACGAGGTCGAGGTGCGAGCGACGTCGCATGCCGAGCTCGCCCTCGCCCAGGACGGCGGCTACGCGGTCGCGCTCGACACGACCCTGGACGAGGAACTTCGGCGCGAAGGCCTCGCGCGCGAGCTGGCTCGGAAGCTCAACGATCTGCGCAAGGCCTCGGGATTCGACATCAGCGATCGCGTGCGCGTGACGATCTGGGCTGGAGAGCCGTTGGCTGATGCGGCTCGGCAGCACGCGCCGTGGATCCAGGGCGAAGTGCTCGCCGAGGAGTGGGATGTCGCTCTGAACGATCCGCCCGATGCCGGTGTCGCGCAACTCGACGTCGACGGCTCGCCGGCGTCGGTTCGACTGGAGAAGATCGCGCCCGCCGGCTAGCGGCGGCGGCGGAACCCCTTCTTGCGCGGCTCCGCGTCCTCGTCGTCGTAGATGTCGTCCTCTTCGTCGCGCGGCCCGAGCGGCGCGTCGTCCCGCACCGCCTCTCGCAACGTGGCGAAGAACGCGTCGTCGTCGAGCACCTCGGGCTCGAGAGGCTCGTCGGCGGGCACGAAGTCCGCGAGGCCGGGTGAGTCCCCCACCTGCGGCTTCGGCACCGGCTCCGAGGACGTGGGGTCGGGGCCCGGGAAGCTCGGCTCGGCGCTCGGCGACGGCACGGGCCGAGGCGGCTCCGGCGGCGGCGTCGGGAACGGATCCACCGCGCCGATCTCCGCGGTCGGCATCGACGGCGACGGCGCCTGTGACTGCGACGGGTTCGGTGACGGTGCCGACGGACGTCCGGAGTTTGCGATCGCCTCACGAGGCGGAGGGACGTTCACGTCGTGCAGCTTCGGGCGCTGTCGCTGCGGGCCCGCGAACTTGCCCAGCGAATCGAGCTCGGTCTCGATCGCCTTCCGGAGCCGGCTGCGATACTCGCGCTCGTACTTCTCCAACGCTTCGACGTCGGCGTTGAGCGTGTCGCGCCGCGACGAGAGATCCTGTACCTCACTCTCGAGCCGCTGCCGTTCGTTCTCCGCGATCCGGCGCGAGGTGTCCTCGGCTTCAGTCACGAGATTGTGCGCCTTGGTTTCGGATTCTTCGAGGATCGTTCGCGCGCGCTGCTGCGCCTCGGAGATCGCCTCGTCGGCCGTCTTCTGCGCGAGCACGAGCGTGCGCTGGAGCATCTCCTCGGTCTCGCGGCTCTTGCCCGCGCTTCCTTCCGCGCTGGACAGGCGCTCGGTGAGCTGTCGCACGCGCTCGGTGAGGCCTTCGACGGTGGACGCGGCGCGTTCGAGCAGCTCGTCGACGTCGTCTCGGTGATAGCCGCGGAACCCTTCACGGATGTCGGTGTCGCGCAGCTCACGGGGAGTCACATCCATGGAAAACCATGGTATCGAGATACCCGCCCGAAGTGTGAAACCCCGGTCCGACCCGGGATACCTACAGGGTGCAGACGATGCCCTGGACGATAAAGAGCACGAAGAAGACGACCATGAAGGAGAGGTCGAACATTCCCACCGGCGGGATGATGCTCCGGAACGGTCGCAGCACCGGCTCGGTGAGATCGGCGAGGAGCGACACGACCGACGTCAATGGGCTGCCGGGCCGCACCGGGAACCACGAGAGGACCGCGCGCGCCGCGAGCACGACCAAGTAGATGCGCAGGACCCAGCACACGAGTTGCACGGCGGTCAGGCCCGATACAGGCCTCGCGCCTGCAACTGCTCCTTGTCCTCCTCCGAAACCTCGACGCTCGTCGGGGTCAAGAGGAACACCTGATCGTCGATCTTCCGCATCGTCCCGCCCACCGCGTACGCCAGGCCGCTCGAGAAGTCGATCAAGCGGCGCTGCAGGTCGCGGTCGAGGCCGCGCAGGTTGAGCACGACAGCCTGGTTCGCCTTCAACCGATCCCCGAGCTCCTGCGCGTCGTTGAAGCCGCTCGGCTCGACGACCTGCAACGGCGCGGACGCCTGCTGTCGAACGACCGCGGGCCTCGGCTTCACGAGCGACGACGGCTCGTCGCGCGGGACCGGACGAACCAAACCGGATTCGCTGCGCGGCATGGGCGGTGGCTCGACCGCCTCGTGCAACTGGTCGCTGTGCAACGGATGCACGTCCGACGTGTCGCGCGGGACGCGTGCAGGCGTTCGCTCACGCGCCGGCGCGTCGGTGCCGTCGGTGCCGTCCTCGTAGTCGTACTCGTCGTAGTCCGCGTCGAAGTCGAATTCGTCGTCGTCCTGGAGCCCCAGGTACACCATCGCTCGACGCCACATAGAAGCCACGGGCTCGACTACCTCCCCGTGCGCGAATCCTACAGTCGCGTCCCGGCCGGATCGCGGCAAGCACGCCGGCCGCCCCGACGCCTCACCCGGGATCGGATCAGCGCCTGGCCCCGAAAATCGCCCGTCCGATCCAGACCATGGTCGCGCCCTCCTGCACCGCGGTCTCGTAGTCGTCGGTCATCCCCATGGACAGGTGGTGCACCCCTAGATCGCCGCCCAGCGCGCGCAGCGTGGCGAACCACGGGCGGGGATCGTCGCCGGCGGGCGGGATGGTCATGAGGCCTTCGACTCGCAGACCCAGTCGCCGGAGCGTGTCGGCGAGCCGAGCCGCTTCGGTCGGCGCGCATCCTCCCTTCTGCGGCTCGAGGGCGAGGTTCACCTCGATGAGCACCAGCGCGCCGGGGGCGTACCGGGCGATCGCCACTCCGAGCGGCTCGCGGTCCACCGATTGCCACCACGTGACCGTCCCCGAGAGGCTCCGAACCTTGTTGCGCTGGAGACGTCCCAGGAAATGCCAGCAGATGTCGGCACCCACCGACGACGTCGCCGAGAGGGCGTCGGCCTTCGCGAGGAGCTCTTGAGCGCGGTTCTCGCCCACGTCGGTCACGCCGAGGGCGACGGCCTCGGCGACCTGCTCGGCGGGGACGGTCTTCGTCGCGGCGACGAGTCGGATCGTGTCCGGGTCACGCCCGGCGCCACGCGCCGCGGCCGCAATCCGCTCCCGAACCTCGGTGATCGCCGTCGCGACGTCGCTCACCGACGGCCCGTCACGATCAACGCCTGACGGCCGGTCACGCCGTCGCGTCGATGTGAGAAGTAGGCGGTCGACGCGTACGTACAGACGTCGACGTCCGTGCGGTCGTCGACGCCCGCCGAGGCAAGCGCCACGCTGACGCCGGCGCGCAGGTCGAGCGCGAGGCCCCCTGATTCCGTGCGGCCCGCGACCGCCAGGCCGAGGCGGCGCGACACCTGCTCGAGCTCGTCGGCACCGAACTCGTAGTGCGCAGGTGAGATGCACGGGCCCACGACAGCGCGGACCGACCCCCGACCCCGCTGCCGCACGACGCGCACGGCGGCCTCGAGCACGCCGCCGACGAGGCCCCGCCACCCGCAATGCACGGCTGCAACGGCGCCGTCGGCGACGAGGGCGATCGGCGCGCAGTCCGCGGCCAGCACGACGAGGGAGACGTCCGCCCCGGCCGTGACGAGCGCGTCGGCATCACCCGCGCCACCCGGGGCGTCGACCTCGACGACGCGGGCGCCGTGCACCTGCCGGACCCAGGCCCAGTCGCGCGCGTCGGGCGCGTCACCCAACTCGTGCGCGATTCGTCGGCGGTTCTCGGTGACGGCGTCCGCATCGTCCCCGGTGGCAAAGCCGAGGTTGGCGGTGTCGTAGGGCGGGGCCGACACGCCGCCGCGCCGGTCCGTGAAGGCGACGCGCGCGCCGTCGATCTCGAGCGCGATGTGGCCCAAGCTCGCCTGCGGCCTACTTCAGGAACTCGGGGACGTCGAAGTCGTCGTCTTCGAACTGGAGATCGTCGTCGGCGCTGCCGAGCGCCGCCTCTTCCTCTTGGAGACCGAGTGGCTGCGTGTGCATGTCGCCGGCGCGCCGGCGGTTGCGCTCGCCCTCGTACCGGTCGAAGCCGGCGGCGATCACCGTGATGCGAACCTCGTCGCCCAGCGCGTCGTCGATGACGGCGCCGAAGATGATGTTGGCGTCCGGGTGCGCCGACTGACACACGATCTCGGCGGCTTCGTTGACCTCGAACAGCCCGAGGTCCGACGGGCCCGACACGTTGAGCAGGAGGCCGCGAGCACCCTCGATGCTCGCCTCGAGCAACGGGCTCGCCATCGCGGCCCGGGCGGCGCTGATCGCCCGTCCCTCACCCGACGCGTAGCCGATGCCCATGAGTGCAGTGCCGGCGTCCTTCATGATCATGCGGACGTCGGCGAAGTCGGTGTTGATCAGCCCGGGCGTCGTGATCAGGTCGGCGATGCCCTGGACACCCTGGAGCAGCACCTCGTCGCACATCTTGAACGCGTTCAGCATCGACGTGTGCTCGTCGGAAAGCTGGAGCAGCCGGTCGTTCGGGATCACGATGAGCGTGTCGAGCTTGCCCTTGAGCCATTCCACGCCGTTCTGGGCCTGGATGGCGCGCCGTCGACCCTCGAACGTGAACGGACGGGTAACGATCCCGATCGTGAGCGCGCCGACGCTGCGGGCGATCTCAGCGATGATCGGGGCGCCGCCGGTGCCGGTACCGCCACCTTCGCCGGCGGCGATGAAGATCATGTCCGCGCCCTTGAGCACCTCTTCGATCTCGTCGCGGTGCTCTTCGGCGGCGTCGCGGCCCACATCGGGGTCGGACCCCGCACCGAGACCGCGGGTGCGTTCCCGGCCGACATCGAGCTTCACGTCGGCGTCGCTCATGAGCAAGGCCTGCGCGTCGGTGTTCACGGCGATGAACTCCACGCCCTTCAGGCCGGCATCGATCATCCGGTTGACCGCGTTGCAGCCACCGCCACCGACGCCGATGACCTTGATCACGGCCAAGTAGTTCTGCACGTCATGCAGCATGTCGGCCTTCTTGTTCTTCGCTACGCGCTTGGACGGGTCTGACCCTCCGGCTTCGCGTTGCCGAGGCCCGCCCACGGCCCCACCGGGGGTTGCGGAGCATTCTCGCAGGTCACGCCGGCCCGGAGAAACCCTTGCCCCTCGCTCACGAGGTCGACCGTGCTGTCAACCCGTGCGAGTAGCGCGAAACGGTAGCTGACACCAACCCCATGAGCAACAGGGGCCGCGGCCGGGAGGACGGGCGCGTCACCCGGCGACGGGCGCAGCCGGAACGCGCACGTCGATGTACCGCGGCGGCGCGCTCGCAGTTGAGGCCAAAACCGCGAGCGCGGCGCGCGCCTTGGCTGCGACGTCGCGCGGTGACCCGAGGCGAACCTCGGGGCCGTCTCGCAATCCCAGCGTGACCGCGCCACCGTCCACCGCGATGCGCGCCGTCCGCAGGCTCAACGCGGGTGGCAGCTTCTCGAGCAGCCGGGCGGCGGCCACGGGGGCGATTTCGCGCCCGGCGCGCGGTACCGCGCGCAACCCCGTGATCTCGGGGAGCCCCGCAGGCGGCGCCGGCGCATCTGCGAGGACGCGCCCGCGGACGTCGACCAGCGCTACGCGGTCAGTGGCACGACGGGCCCATGCCGCCGGGCGGCGCTCGGTCACGTGAATGTCGACATCGCCGCCGAGGCTCCGCTCGACCCGGGCCCTGTCGACCCAGGCGACGCCCGCAACCCGGTGCTCGACCGCACCTGTGTCGACGAAGAGGATCGGGTCGCCACGATGCACACCGGCGGCGCGCTGCACCTGCGCCGGCGTCGCCTGTTGCGCCCCGGTGACGCGGATGCGCCCGACGTCGAGCAGCGACGAGTGCGTCACGATCCACGCCGCCGCGACCACGGATCCGATGACGATCAGGCCGATCATCCACCGGAGCCGCCGCCGGCCCTGCGTCCGTAGCAGCTCGACCCGACGATCCCGGATACGCGGGTCGATGGGCTTCCTCTTCGCCCGTTCCTGCTTCTTCGCAGATTTCGGACGGACCGGCGCCTTCGTGCTCATTCCGCTCCTTGGTCCCGCGTGTCGTCACCGACGACGTGGAGCTCGGGTACGAGATCCGCTCCACTCGCCTCCTTCACCCGCCGTTGCACCTCGGCGACGAGGTCGAGCACGTCGCGAGCGGTGGCGCCGGCGTTCGCCTGAATGAAGTTGGCGTGTTTGTCGGACACCACCGCGCCGCCCACGCGCAGGCCCTTGAGTCCGGCGGCGTCGATGAGCCGTCCGGCGCTGTCACCGGGCGGGTTGCGGAACACCGAGCCCGCGTTCTGCCCGCCGGGTTGGTGCTCGCGTCGCCACCGCACGATCTCGGCGACCCGCGCCTCGCACGCGGCGGGCTCGTCCGGCGTGACCGTGAACTCGGCTGCCGCGACCACTTCGCTCGGCCGCAGGTTCGAGTGCCGGTAGCCCAACTCGAGATCGGCGACGTCACGCTCGCTCGGCGTAGGAGGTGCATTCACGTCGAGGAGGTCGAGCACCCACGCCCGCCGCAGGACCTCGACGGTCTCGCGGCCGTGGCCACCCGCGTTCATCCGCACCGCCCCGCCGACCGAGCCGGGAATCCCCACGTAGAACTCCAAACCCGCGATGCCGGCAGTGGCGGCCCGGCGGGCGAGCACGGGCAGCGGGACCGCGCCCCCGGCGCGGAGCGCCGTAGGTGACTGTGCGGCGACGTCGATCGTCTCGAAGTCGCCTTCGAGCACCACCACCAACCCGGAGAAGCCGGCGTCGGACATGAGCAGGTTCGAGCCCCGGCCGATCACAAGGAGACGCGGCTGGTGGCGTCGCGCGGCGTCGGCCACCGTTGCGAGCGCGTCGACGTGCGGGACACGCACGAGCACCGCGACCGGACCGCCGACCCGGTACGTGCTCAGCTTGGCGAACGACGCCCCCTCGGTCGTCGAGTCGGGCAACCGGTCGCGCAGGTCGGCGGCCAGCGGGGCGAGGTCGGCGGTCACGTTCACGACACTGCTCGCATCAGCCACTCGTCGGGCACCGTGGTCAGATCGCCGGCCCCGAGGGTGAGCACCACGTCTCCCGGCCGGGCAAGACCCAGTGCGTGCTGCACGACGTCGGTACGCCGCGGCAGGTAGACGACCGGAAGGGCGGGATTGGCCTCGAGTACCGCACCGAGGATGAGCCGGCCCGACACGCCCGGTTGCGGCGTCTCGTTGGCCGCGTACACGTCCGTGAGCACGACCTGGTCGGCGCCCGTGAACGCGTCGGCGAAGTCGCGCCAGAGACGGGCCGTGCGCGTGTACCGGTGCGGCTGGAAGACGACGATCACGCGACCCCAGCCGCCCTCGCGAGCTGCGCCGATCATCGCCGCGATCTCACCGGGGATGTGTGCGTAGTCATCGACCAGCGTGACCCCGTCGATCTCGCCGCGGAACTGAAACCGCCGCGCGACGCCGCCGAAGCCGCGCATCGCGTCGACCGCGGCCTTGAACGGAGCGCCGAGCTCGAGGGCGAGCGCAATGGCGCCGGTCGCGTTGGCCGCGTTGTGGCGTCCGGGGACCGGAAGGTCGACGGCGCCGAGCTCCCGGCCGTTCCGGTGGACGGTGAACCGGCTCCCGCGCCGATCGCCTTCGTACGAGACGATGCGGTACATCGCGTCCTCGGCGAAGCCGTACGTCGCGGCGCCCGGGTGGGTTGCGGCGAGTCGTCGTGCGACCGGGTCGTCGCCGCACGCGACACGCACGCCCGGGATGCCGGCGAAGAACTGCTCGAACGCGGTGGTGAGACCGGCGAAGCCGCCGTAGTGGTCGAGGTGGTCGGGCTCGATGTTGGTGACGATGCCGGCTTCGGGGGCGAGCTCGAGAAACGTGCCGTCGCTCTCGTCCGCTTCGACCACGAGCCATTCACCCTCGTCGTACGCGGCGTTGGTACCGACCTCGTTGAGATCACCGCCGATGATGAAGCTGGGGTGCCAACCCGCGGCGCGCAGGATGAGCGCGAGCATCGACGATGAGGTCGTTTTGCCGTGACTGCCGGCGACCGCCACCGTTCGACGCGTCGTTGCAAGCGCGCGCAGAGCATCGGCGCGCCGGAGCACTGGCAGGCCTCGTTCGACGGCGGCGCGAACCTCGGCGTTCGAGTCGGGGATCGCGGTCGAAACGACCACCGCGTCGACGTCGGGCGGCACGTTCTCGGCGTGGTGGCCGACGTCGGCGCGCACGCCGAGCAGGCGGAGTCGATCGAGCCCCCGCGACTCCTTGAGGTCCGAGCCCGTGACGCGGTGGCCCATTCGGGCGAGCACGGTGGCGATCGCGCTCATGCCCGCTCCCCCGATCCCGACGATGTGTACGCGCCGGGGTGACGACAGGTCGAGGTCGCGCGGTGCGTCAGCGGCCGGCACGTGCCACCTCCTCGACGAGGTCGGCGAGGCGCGCGGCGGCGTCCGGGCGACCAAGCGTGCGGGCGTTAGCGGACATTGCCTCGATCCTCGCGGGATCGGCGAGGATCGTGCGGAGCTCGACGTCGAGGCGGCCGGCTTCGCATTCGGCGTCCGGGACGACGACCGCGGCCCCGGCGCTGACCAGCGCGTCGGCGTTGCGCGCCTGATGATCACCGGGGGCTCCCGGGAGCGGCACCAGCACGGCGGGAACGCCGGCGGCGGCGAGCTCGGCCACCGTGATGGCGCCGGCCCTGCAGACCGCGAGAGTCGTGCGGGCGTACAGCCGTTCCATGTGGTCTTCGTAGCCAACGAGCTCGTACTGCAGCTTGTCAGAAGGACGACGCGCCGCCGCCAGGCGCGCCGAGCACTCCTCGTAGTTGCGCGGGCCGGTCACATGATGGACGGCGACGTCGGCGCGATCCCGCCACCGGTCGTACAGCCCCAACGCGGCGTCGTTCAGCCGACCCGCGCCCAGGCTGCCGCCGAACACGCTCACGAGCGGGCACGCCGGGTCCGGGTCTCGCCGCACCGCCGCGACCTTCTCACGCACCGGGTTGCCGGTGAGGACCGCGTCGCGGAGCGGCGTGCCGGGGAGCGACACGGCGGCGTGAGCGCCCATTCGGACCGCGACGCGGTTGGCGAGGCCGGGGGCCGCGTTCTGTTCGTGGACGACGGCGGGGACGCGTCGCAGGCGCGCCGCGACGAGGGTCGGCAGCGAGGCGTACCCGCCGACCCCGACCACGACGGCCGGCCGCGACCGTCGCACGATGCGCCGGGCGCGCGCGAACGCGGTCAGCGTGTCCCAGCCGGCGCGCACGTTCGCAGGCGCGGGCCGGCGCTGGAGACCGCGTCCGGGCAGCAGGTCGATGGCATACCCCGCTTCGGGGACCACGCGTGCCTCGAGCCCGCGGCGCGCGCCGACGAACCGGATCGCGTCCCGCGGGTGGCCGCGCGCGACGAGCGCATCGGCCAACGCCAGGGCCGGATACACATGACCGCCGGTCCCGCCGCCCGTGATCACCGCGAAGACCTCGCCGTCCGTGCCATTCGGGTCAGCAGCGCGCGTCACCGCGCCTGGCGCGCGACGTTGCCGAGGATGCCGGCCGCCACCATCGTGAACACGAGAGCCGAACCGCCGAACGAGATGAACGGCAGCGGGATCCCGGACACGGGCAGGAGGCCGATGACGGCGCCGATGTTGATCGCGGCTTGGCCGACGACCCACGCGGTGATCCCGGCCGCAAGCAGCATCCCGAAGCGGTCGGGCGCGCGCAACGCGGTGCGGGTCCCGAGCACCGCGAACGCGACGAACAGACCGACGACGAGCAGGCAGCCCACGAAGCCGAGCTCCTCACCGATGATCGCGAAGATGAAGTCGGTGTGGGCGTTCGGCAGGAACAGCCACTTCGCCCGCCCGGCGCCGAGCCCGACACCCGTCCACCCGCCACTCCCGATCGCGATGAGCGACTGCGAGATCTGGTAGGTCGCGTTCGACGCGTCGGACGACGGGTTAAGGAACGCGAAGATGCGCGCCCGCCGGTACGGCTCGGCCAGCGCCAGCAGGGTGCCTGCGACCACGGCCGCCCCGCCGACCAGGGTGAGGTGACGGGCGCGCACTCCACCGGCGACGAGGACGGTGAACGCGATCAACCCGAGCACGATCGTCGAGTCGAGGTCGGGCTCGCGCAGGACGAGCGCGCCGATCACAGCGAGCACGATCAAGACCGGTCGCAGGACGCGGCGCCAGTCGTGCACATCCTTCGCCCGGCGGGCGAGAAGATCCGCCGTGTAGACGAGCAAGGCCAGCTTGGCGATCTCGGTGGGCTGGAACCGGAGCCAACCGCTGCCGAGCCACCGTCGAGATCCGGCGACCTCGATGCCGATGGCGGGGATCAGCACGACGAATAGGAGGAGCAGACTCACAACCAGGAGCGGCCGCACCCACTTGCGCCACGCGTGGTAGTCGATGCGCGCCGTCACCATGAACGCGGCGGCCGCCACCGCGATCCATGCCACCTGGCGCTCGAAGAAGTACCACGCCGATCCGTAGTCGGTGAGCGACGAAACCGACGACGCCGACAGCACCATGACCGCGCCGACGACGTTGAGGACGCCGACGGTCGCCACCAGCAAGAGGTAGTTGGGTGGGCGAGCCGCGCCCGCCGTGACCCACCGCCGCCGCAGGGAGCCCAGCGTCGCCGTGGCCGTGGCGGCGGTCACGCGACACCGCGTTCACTCAGCCGCGCGACTTCGCTCGCGAAGTCGTTGCCGCGCGCCGAGTAGCTCGGGTACCAGTCGAACGACGCGCACGCTGGCGAGAGGAGGACAACGTCACCCGGCTGGGCTCGCTGGGCTGCGACCGCGACGGCCGCGCCCATCGATTCGGCCCGCGCGACGGGCACCGCGTCCGCGAACGTGCGTTCCACCTCGCTCGCGGCTTCGCCGATCGCGACCGCGGCGCGCAAGCGCGACGCGAGCGGACGCAGGACCGACAGGTCCAGGCCCTTGTTGCGACCGCCCGCGATCAGCACAACCTTGCCGTCGAGCTCGTCGAACGCGGCGACCGCAGAGAGCGTCGCGTGCGGGTTCGTCGCCTTCGAGTCGTTGTAGTACTGCACGCCACCAGTGTTGCCGACCCGCGCGACGCGATGGTGGAGCCTCGGGTACTCGCGCAGCGCGCGCTCGACGTGATCGCGCGTCGCGCCCGCGGCAAACGCAGCAGCCGCGGCGGCAAGAGCGTTCGCGCGATCGTGCGGCGCGCTCACCGGCAGGTCGGCGGCGTTCGCGAAGGGCTGACCCCCCGAGTCGACGAGCACGCCGTCTTCGATGCGGAATGCATCAGGCCGTGACTCCAGCGTGAACGCGACGCGTTGCGCCGGCGCGGTCTTGGCCAGGCGCGCTGCCACTTCATCGTCTGCGTTGAACACGAGCCGGTCCCTGTCGCGCTGGTGCGCGAACACCCGCGCTTTCGTCGCCGCGTACTCCTCGAACGACCCGTGCCAATCGAGGTGATCCGGAGCGACATTGAGGAGAACTGCGACTCGAGGCCGGAACGCTTCGGTGGTGCACGCCAGCTGGAAGGACGACACCTCGGCCACGAGCGCACGGGCGTCCGAGTCGGCGGCGTCGAGCAGCGGAAGGCCGATGTTGCCGGCACCGAGCGCGCCACCCGCCGCGCCGTTGAGCATGGCCGCGATCAAGGTCGTGACCGTGGTCTTCCCGTTCGTCCCGGTCACCGCGACCAGCACCTTGCCCCGAGCCGTCGCCTCCTCGGCGGCGAGGTCGACTTCGGCCCGGACGGCGATGCCGGCCTCCCGCGCCGCCACGAGCGCCGGGTGCCCGAGAGGAACACCCGGACTTGGCACGACGATGTCGGCACCTCGCACGAGCTCGGTGAGACGAGAGGGTGATGGATGCTCGACGATCCCGACTCCGGCCGCCATCGCGGTCGCGACGCGATCGCGGTATGCCTCCTCGCCGGTCGGGCCGTCCTCGACGACGGTGACGTCGTCACCGGCCGCGGCGCGGTGGCGTACGACGGCATCACCCGTCACACCCAACCCGAGCACGAGAACGCGACTCAATCGATCACTCCGGGAATGCGGATGAAGTCGGCGTAGAACAAGCCGAGCCCGAACGCCACGCACAATCCGCCGAAGAGCCAGAAGCGCACGATCACCGTGAACTCGGGCCAGCCGCCGACCTCGTAGTGGTGGTGGATCGGCGCCATGCGGAGAACGCGCCGATGGAACCCGCGGAACGCGACGACCTGCGCGATAACGCTCAATGTCTCGACCACGAACAGACCGCCGAGAATCGGCAGCAACAGGTCGGTGTGGGTCAGCAACGCGAGGCCGGCCATTCCGCCGCCGATTGCGAGCGAGCCGGTGTCGCCCATGAAGATGCGCGCCGGCGCGGCGTTCCACCACAGGAAGCCGGCACATGCTCCGGCCATCCCAGCGGCCACGACCGCCATGTCGAGCGCGTTGGCGGCGAACCCCCCGGGCACGGTGGTCATTCCCAACGTCGCGTACACAGCCGGGTGCCGGAACTGCCAGAACGCGATGACTGTGAGCGCGAAGAACACGAGCGTGGCCGCACCGGCGGCGAGGCCGTCCATGCCGTCGGTGATGTTCACAGCGTTCGCGGATCCGAGGACGATGAAGATCGCCCACACAGCCCAGAGCCACGTCCCGAGATCGAGGTCGATGAGCCGTGTGAACGACAGGTTCGTGGACGTGTCGACGTACCGCAGCCCAAGGAGCGCGAAGCCCGCCGCCACTGCCAACAGGCCAGATGTCTTGCCCCGCTTCCGCAGCCCGAGGTTGCGACCCTTTCGCACTCCCAGGTAGTCGTCGACGAACCCGACGGCACCGAGCGCGACGATCAGCAGCATCACCGTGACCCCTGCCCGCGCGAACTTGAGCTGCTCCGTCCGGATGTGCGCGACCACGTAACCGAGGAATGCGCTCACGATGATGGCGATGCCGCCCATCGTCGGCGTCCCCGCCTTCGCCACGTGCGGATGCCGGAACGGCCCGTCGTCGCGAATCGTCTGACCGATCCCGCGCGCTCGCAGGACCCGGATCAGAATGGGAGTCCCGCCGACACTGAGGATGAACGCGACAGACGCCGACAGCAGCAGTGCGATCATGCACCGACCGCCGAGGTGAGGGCTTCGGCTACCCGTTCGAGCCCGACGGCCCGGCTCGCCTTGACGAGCACGGCGTCACCGGACCGGGCGAGGCCGGAGACCGCCACGACCGCGCCGTCGGCGTCGTCCACCTCGATCACCTGCGTGCGTCGCGCGCTGGCCAGGCGGGCCCCGTCGGCGATCGCTCGCGCGCCGGCCCCGACCGCGACAACGACGTCGACGTCGGACGCCACAGCAAGGCGACCCACCTTCTGGTGCTCCGCCCGCGCGTGGTCGCCGAGCTCGAGCATCTCGCCCAACACCGCGATGCGTCGCTTGTCGCCCGCGAGGTACCGGAACGAGCGCAGCGCCGCCGCCATCGACGTGGGGCTGGCGTTGTACGCGTCGTTGACGACCGTGATGCCCCCATCGGTGCGGGTCACGTCCATCCGCCAGGCCGCGGTCACGGCTCGCGCGAGACCATCGGCGACACGTTCGAGCGGCGCGCCGAGCTCGAGCGCGACGGCCGCTGCCATCGCCGCGTTGACCGTCTGCCGTTCGCCTCGTACCGAAAGGCACACGGGCGTCGAACCCCACGGCGTGACGAGCGTGAAGCGGGGCCGCAGTTCCTCGTCGAGCACGACATCGACGGCCCGGATGTTCGCCCCGGGCACGTCGCCGACACCGACCGTGACGACGCGGGCGCGCGTCCGTGCGGCCAGCGCGGGCGAAAAGACGTCGCCGGCGTCGAGGACCGCAGTGCCGTGACGATCGAGCGCCTCGAGCAACTCGCCCTTCACACGCGCGATGCCTTCTCGCCCGCCGAGCAGGCCGGCGTGCGCCATGCCGACGTGCGTGATCACGCCCACCTGCGGCTCAGCGATCTCACAAAGCTCGGCGATGTTGCCGGCGAAGCGGGCGCCCATCTCGATCACGACGACCTCGGCGTCCTCGTCGGCCTCGAGCAGTGTCAGCGGGACCCCGGCCTCGTTGTTGAAGGACGCGGGGCTCGCGTGGACGCGGTGTGTCGGGCTGAGCGCCGCGGCGAGGAGGTCCTTCGTCGCTGTCTTGCCCGCCGAGCCCGTGATGCCCACGACGGTCGCGGCCGCCAGCTTGCTGCGGGCAAGGCGCCCCAGCGATCCCAGCGCAGCCAGTGCGTCGCGCACGTGGACGACGGCGCATCCCTCCGGGACGTCCTCGGGGGCCCGCGTGACGATCGCGATCGTCGCACCGCGCGCCCAGGCGTCGGCGACGAAGTCGTTGCCGTCGCGTTCGCCTTGCAAGGCGAGGAAGCAACCGCCGGCAGCGAGGCGTCGCGTGTCGATGGCGTAGGAGTCGGCGGTCGCCGTGGCGGTCCCGATCAGATCGCCGTCGGTCGCCTCCAGGACGTCCTTGGCGTTCAAGCGCATCCGAGCGCCTCCAACTCCTCGCGCACGACGATGCGGTCGTCGAAGGGCACCGTCGTCTCCCCGATCGTCTGGCCCGACTCGTGGCCCTTGCCCGCGATCACGACCACGTCGCCCGGTCGTGCGTCGCTCAGGGCGTCGCGAATGGCGGCGCGCCGGTCGAGCTCGACGGCGACGCTCGCCGGTCCGTCGCGCAGCCCGTCGAGCACCGCAAGCGCAATCTGCTCCGGATCCTCGTTTCGTGGATTGTCGGACGTGAGAAAGACAACGTCGGCGCCTGCGGACGCGGCGCGGCCCATTGCGGGACGCTTCTGGCGATCTCGATCGCCGCCGCATCCGAAGACGGTGACGACGCGGGCGCCCGGCGCGAGCCGCCGCGCCGTCTCGAGCACGCGGTCGAGGGCGTCGGGCGTGTGCGCGTAGTCCACGAGCACAGTGAACGCCTGATCGGGAGCGACGAGTACCCGCTCGAGCCGGCCGGGGATCGCGAGTGGCTCCCGGAGCCCGGCGACCACGGCGTCGAACGGGAGGCCGGACACGAGCGCAGTGGCGGCAGCCGCCAGCGCGTTGCTCACATTGAAACGGCCGAGCAACGGCAACGAGACGGGGGCGCGCGCGCCGGTCCCGCGCGCCACCAGCACGAAGTCGGTGCCCGAATTGCGCATCTCGACGTCCTCGGCGACGACGTCGACGCGTTTGCTGCGCTCGTCGGAGACGGCGAACGTGAGCACTGGCAACCCGACGTCGCCAGCGCGGCGCGCGATCTCGAGCCCGTGGCGGTCGTCGACGTTGACGGCTGCGGCCGCAGTCCGCGTGGGATCGAACAGGCGCGCCTTGGCCTCGAAGTACGACTCCATCGAACCGTGGTAGTCGAGATGGTCCTGGCTCAGGTTCGTGAAGCACGCCGCGGCGAACCAGGTTCCGTCGACGCGATGCTGATCGAGCGCGTGCGACGACACCTCGAGCGCGACCGTCCGCACGGACTCGTCGCGCATGCGGGCGAGGATCGCCTGGAGATCGTCGGCCTCGGGGGTGGTCCGCTCGACCGGCAGGGGCGCGCCGTCGACGCGGGCGCCCACGGTCCCGATGAGGCCGACCCGCTGCCCGGCGGCGCGGGCGATCGCCTCGAGCAGATACGTGACGGTGGTCTTCCCGTTCGTTCCCGTCACTCCGAGGCAATCGAGCCGGCGGGACGGGTGGTCGTAAAACGTCGCCGCCGCCGGTCCCAGGGCGGCGCGGACCTCGGCGAGCCGAGCTTGTGCGACCGGGACGTCGAGCTCCCGCTCGACGAGCAACGCGACCGCGCCCGCCTCGACGGCCGCGCCGGCGTACAGGTGGCCGTCGGTCACCGCGCCCGGGATGCACGCGAAACAGCTGCCGCGCACGGCGCGGCGACTGTCGTGCGTGATGGCACTCACGTCGACGCCCCGGTCCCCCACCCACCCCAGAACGTCGATTCCGCCGAGGAGCTCGTGCAGGCGCACGGGCCGTCCTCCCGCTGAGTCATGGGGAATGCGTCAGGGTATAGGGCGGGGCGGCAGAGTCGCCGTTCGCGGCGGGCGCTGTCGCCGGCGCGGCGGGCGGTGTCGCCGGCGGCGTGCTGCTCGGCAGGACCCGCTCGAGGCGCAGCGCGTACTCCATGATTCGGGCGAACGCCGGTGCCGCGGTCTGGCCGCCGAAGTAGTTGCCCTGTGGCTCGTCGAGTACGACGATCGCCGCCAAGCGAGGCGACGCGGCGGGCGCGAACCCGGCGAACGACGCGACGTACTGGTACGGCGGCTTGTCGTACGGCGGCTTGCGAGCCGTTCCCGTCTTGCCTGCGACGTCGTAGCCGGGGATCTGCGCATTCGTGCCGGTGCCGTTGGCCACGACGTCCTGGAGCATCGAGCGCATCGTGGCCGCAGTGGTCGGCGAGACGACCGGTCGCGACTCCGGCATCGGCTCGTCGTGACGCGCGCCGTCCTTCCCGACGGTGGCGGCCACGAGCCTCGGTGGGCGGGTGGAGCCCCCGTTGGCGATCGTCGTGTACACGTCGAGCATCTGCATCGCCGTGACTGCAAGCCCGCTGCCAATGGGCATCGACGCCAGGCTGGTGGCGTTGTATTGCGACAGCGGTAGCACGAGGCCGTTCGCCTGGCCCGGGAAGCCGAGGCCGGTCGGCTGGCCGAAGCCGAAGGCGCGCAGATATGCATCGAAGCGCTCCTTGCCGAGCTTCTGTGCGATCTGGATCGTTCCGACGTTCGACGAATGGCGCACGATGTCATGGACGGTCATCGACCCGGGATGCGAGTCTGCGTCCGTGTAGTCGGTGCCGCCGATGTTCAGCTGACCCGGCGTCTGAAACCACGTGTCCTCACCCACCACGCCGTCTTGGATCGCCCCCGCCACCGTGATCACCTTGTTCGTGGAGCCCGGCTCGTACACGTCGACGACCGGCCGGTTGCGCTGGTCGGCCGGGGCCGGGCGGGGCGGATGGTCCGGCGTCGCGCCCTCCACGTTCGCCATCGCGCGGATGTCGCCGGTCGCGACGTCCATCACGATCGCCATACCGCCCTTCGCGTTCGCCTTCCCGACTTCATCCGCCAGCACCTGCTCCGACTGGTACTGGAGACCCTGATCGATCGTGAGCACCAGGTCACTGCCACGCTGCGACTGCGCCACGCGCTTCTGACCGCCCGGCAGCTGCCTTCCCTGCGGATCGAGCTCGACCTGGAGCTCGCCCGGCTTGCCGGCCAACTGGCCGTTGTACTGGGCCTCCAACCCGCCGAGCCCGCTGTTGTCGGTCCCGACGAAGCCGAGGAGGGGGCCACCGAGCGAACCGTCCGGATAGAACCGCTTCGACTCGGGCACGAAGTCGACGCCCGGGAGCGCCAACGCCTTCACCTTCAGCGCGACCGCGCCGTCGACCTTGCGGGCGACGTATACGAATCCCTTGTCGTGCTGCGACAGCCGGTCACGCAGCTGCGCCTCGTCGCCGCCGACGATCGGCGCGAGTTGCGCGGCGTAGGAGGCGGGATCCTTCACGACGCGCGGGTTCGCCCACACCGTCTGCTGGGGCACGGACGCGGCCAGGTCGTGACCGTTCCGGTCGAACACGCTGCCGCGCTCGGCCGCGAGCTGCACTTTCCGCACCCGCTGATCGAGACCGAGCTGCGCATAACGGTCACGTCCGATCGCCTGGAGGTCCACGAGGCGAGCGCCCACGACGACGAACACGACGACGAGGGCGGCGAGGAGAGCGATCAGGCGGCGACGGGTCGCGCCCGGTCGCGGCCGCCACGAGCGCTGCTTCGCCTGACGCTGCCGGCGCAGTGCGCGATGGCGCGCGAGCTGCTCGTGTGCAACCTGTGTCGTTGTGCGCGTCGCGCGCCGCAAGAACGGCCCCACCACCGGCCGGCGCGGCGGGCGCGCGCCGGGCGAACGGCGCATCGGTTGCGGGCTGGGGGCGCGACGTCCCGGCTGGACGCGCGCTCCGGTCGATCGCTCGGTCCGCCCGCGAGGACTCGGCGTGCGTGACCGTGCTTCCGTTCGGGCCGCTGGGCGCGGGCGGGCGCGGGCGGCGCCGGCCGCACTCCCGAGCCTCGTGAGCTTCCCGCCCCGGAGCTCCATCCGGCGGGCGCCGGACACGCCCGCGTCACGGCTCGGTGCCAAGGTGGGGCTTCACCTTCTTCCACCCCTCCTGCAGCGTCGTGGAGGTCTGATCCGGCGCGGGGGCGGACGGTGGCGCGTCGGGCACGACGAGGTACGTGGGCGCGTCACCGGTTGGCACCATGCCCAGGGCGGAGGCCCGGGAGACGATGGCCGCGGGCGAGGACTGCTGCGCGTACTGGAGGCGCAGCTGCTGGTACTGCGTGCGCGCCGCCGCGGTCTCGCGGTCGAGCCGGTCCAGCTCGAGCTGGCCCTGGGCGAGCTGCACATGGAACGCCACCGCCGCGAGAAGCGCCACGACGACCAGCGCGCCAATGACCCAGGCGATGAGCCGAACCCGTCGGGTCTGGACGCGAGCGGCGGTGTCGACCACACGCAGGCTCGGCTTGCGCGTGCTCGTCGGAGTCCGAAGCGGGGCCGGCCGCGCGACGCGCGACTTCGTTGGCGCACGTCGCGCGGCCGGACGCGCTCGGAGTGCGGTGGCAGAGCTACTCATGACGTTCGGACCTTCTCGGCAGCGCGGAGCCGCGCGCTCGCGGAGCGCGGGTTCTGGGCGACCTCGTCCGCGTCGGGCCGACGGGGCCGGCGCGTGAGGAGACGCACGAGCGGGTTGCGGGATCTCGCCACGGGCATCCCGGGAGGCTCGGGGTCGTCGTGTCCGGCCCAGGTGGCGAATCGCCGCTTCACCAAGCGGTCCTCGAGAGAGTGGTAGGCGACGACAAGGATGCGCCCGCCCGGCGTGAGGAGGTGCACCGACTCGTCGAGCCCGGCGGCGAGGTTCGGCAGCTCCCGATTGACTTCCATGCGGATCGCCTGGAACGTCCGCCGCGCCGGATGACGGCCGCGTCGACGCGCCGGCGCCGGGATGCCGGCTCGGATCGCGTCCACCAACTCGCCGGTGGTGCGGAGCGGCCGGGCGGACACGATGGCGCGGGCGATCCGCCGCCCGAACCGCTCCTCGCCGTTTCCGGCGATGATCGCGGCGAGATCGTCCTCGGCGTAGGTATTGACGACCTCCGCCGCGGTCAGCTCCTGCGCGCTGTCCATGCGCATGTCGAGTGGCGCTTCGGCCCAGTACGAGAAGCCGCGCTCGCTCCGGTCGAGCTGCGGGCTGCTGACGCCCAAGTCGAACAAGATCCCCACGATGTTCCCCTCGCGTTCGGTGCTCACGATCCCGGCAAGGTCCTCGAACCCACCCCGTACGATCCGGGCACGCGGCCCGAATCCCGCCAAGGCGGCCCGGGCCGCTGTCACGGCCTCCGGGTCACGGTCGATGCCGAAGACGCGCACGTCGTCCCTGGCCTCCAAGACGAGCCGGGCGTGGCCGCCGCCGCCGACCGTCGCGTCGACGATGACTCCGGGCGGCACCGGGGTCAGGAGCTCGACGACCTCCCGGCCCATCACCGGCTGATGTACGAACTCCGGCACCACGCCCCCTCGTGCGCTCTCGGGCCTGCGACCAGCCCCCCGGACAACGAGCGCCGCTCGGTTGTCTCCCCGAATCGACTCGGTTGGAAAGCGGGCGGAGTAGGGGCTCTCAACCGTGTCGCCCAGGGGGCTGGTGGCAGGCCCGAGAGGACCTCACCATTGGTTGTCAACTGCTCTGTGTCGCTCGTGCCGTTCTTGCGCCCTCGTCAAATACCGAAGTCCGGCAGCTCGTCCGACTCGTTGAGGCTGTGCTCACCCTCTCGATCGCGCTCCTGCCACCGGCGCCCGTCCCAGATCTCGACCCGGGAGAACACCCCGGCAACGACCACGTCGCGGTCGAGGCCGGCGTACTCGCGGAGGTGCTGCGGGATCGCGATTCGCCCCTGCTTGTCCGGCGTGACCTCGGCGGTGCCGGCGAAGAACGACCGGGCGGCGTCGAGCTCTCGACGTCCCCGCTTCGAGCCCTCTCGCACCCTGTCTGCCACCTCGCCGAACTCCTGCGCCGCGTACACGGAGAGGCAGCCGCCTCTCCCCTTGGTCACGTAGGCGCCGCCCGACAGCTGGTCTCGGTACTTCGAGGGCAGGATCACCCGCCCCTTGGCGTCCAGGGAGTGCTGGTACTCCCCGAGGAACATCTGGCTCCCTCGCCCGTCGGTTGTCGCCCCGAAGACGGCGGATCGCTCCCCCGTCCTCCACTTCGCGCCACCCTACGCCCCACTCCCCCACAGGTCAACCCTTTGGCCCCCACCGCTCCCCCCGCTGCACGGGTGCCAGGGCCGAAGGGGTGGGGCGTCGCATGGGCGGCCGGTCCGTCCGGACACTCCGGCCCGCCCGGCCGAGACCCAGGTCGAAGACCCGAGCCGAGCGAAGCGAGGCGAGCCGGGGCTCGGCCGGACAAGCGGTGCCGGTCCGGCGGACCGGTCGGCCGTGCGACGCCCGCCGTGACGTGAGCACCGCGGGTGCCGATCACGGGCGATCTGGTGATGGAGGCGGAGGTGGCGAAGTGAGTGGTAGCTAAGCGACGACGCGGTCGCCGTCGGGGAGGTAGGGCTCCCAGAGAGGGTCGATGGACCCGACGGTGGCGATCAGCCACAGCGATGCGTGGGGGGCGTGCGGGCGCCGGCGGAGGGACAAGCCGCACTCCTGGGGCAGGCGGTCCTCCTTGCGGGCGTTGCAGGCGCGGCACGAGGCGACGACGTTGTCCCAGGTGTGCTCGCCGCCCCGGGACCGTGGGACGACGTGGTCGATGTTCTCGGCCCCGTGGTTGCAGTACTGGCAGCGGTGGCGGTCGCGGGCGAAGACGGCCCGCCGGGACAGCGGGACGCGGTTGCGGAACGGCACCCGGACGAAATGCACGAGACGAATCACGGACGGGATGGGAAGGACGGCGCGCTCGGAGTGGAGCTCACCTCCGTTGCGGGCGACGATCTCGGCCTTGTCCTTGAGCACGAGGACGACCGCCCTACGCATCGGCACGACGCAGAGCGGCTCGAAGCTGGCGTTGAGCAGCAGCGCTCTCCCCAAGCGTTCGAGACCTCCTTCTCCGGCTCTCGCCGTGCGGCGGCAGTTTACCGGGGCGCGCCGCGGCGGAGGCGCGACGGCAGCGGCTCTGCCGACCGCCGACGCAGGAGCCGGAGCTTGCGACGGCGACCCGAGAGCGAATTCATGTGGCGGCACCACTCGAGGTAGGTGATCACGTCATCGGGCTCGGGCTCGTGGTCCCGGCCGTACTGCGTCTCGAAGCGGTGGCGGAGGTACTCGCGATCGGGCACGGGCAGGAACGGCGCGTGGCGCCACCAGCGCGGGCGGGCGAGCCTTCCCGTCTGCGCGACGGCGGTCGCCCACAGCCGCGGGTGGCGCGCCACCGCGAGCGCGGCACCGGTCCAGAAGCGAGGCCCGCCCGTCATGGTCCGATTGTGCCGGGCCGGGCCCGACCGTCGGTGGCCACCCTTTAGGCTGATCGCCGTGCAAACCGCCCCTGCTCCGCGACACACGTCGTTCGGAGTCCTGTTCGACGCGCTGCTCGCCAACGTCGAGCGCGTCATCCAGGGCAAGCAGGAGCCGGTCCGCCTCTCGCTCGTGTGCTTGTTCGCCGAAGGCCACCTCCTCATCGAGGACGTGCCCGGCGTGGGCAAGACGTCGATGGCGAAAGCCCTCGCCCGCTCGATCGATGGCACGTGGAGTCGCATCCAATTCACGCCCGACCTGCTGCCGTCAGACGTGACGGGCGTGTCCGTCTGGAACCGGGTCGCCAACGAGTTCGAGTTCCGCCCCGGCGGCGTGTTCGCCGACGTCGTGCTCGCCGACGAGATCAATCGTGCGTCTCCCAAGACGCAATCCGCGCTGCTCGAGGCCATGGAGGAGCGCCAGGTCACGGTGGATACACAGACCTACCTGCTCCCGCGCCCGTTCATAGTGATCGCGACGCAGAACCCGATCGAGCTCGAAGGGACCTATCCCCTCCCCGAGGCGCAGCTCGACCGGTTCCTCATGCGCATCCAGATGGGCTATCCGAGCAATGACGCCGAGCGGGCCATCCTCGACACCCACGGCAGCCATGCCAGCGTCGAGGAGATCGCGCCTGTGACGACGGCGGCGGAGGTCGTGGCGGCCGCCCGCGCCGTCGCCGACCTGCACGTCGCCGACAACATCAAGACGTACATCGTCGACCTCGTCACCGCGACCCGGCAGCACCGCGACCTCGCGCTCGGTGTCAGTCCCAGAGGCGCGCTCGCGCTCCAGCGCGCCGCCCGCGCCCTTGCCGCCAGCATCGGGCGCGACTACGTCGTGCCCGACGACGTCAAGCGCCTCGCGGTCGCGGTGCTCGAGCACCGACTCCTGCTCGCTCCCGACGCGCAGCTGCGGGGAGCGGCGCCCGGCGACGTCGTGCGCGAGCTGCTGGCGTCGGTACCGGTGCCGGGCGCGACCGGCTGACGCTCGATGCGCCCGACGCCCCGCGTGCTCACCCGTCGGGGCTGGAGCCTTGCCGGGGCGGCGCTGGGTCTGGCCGTGGCGGGGCGGCTCCTCGGAACCGTCGAGCTGTGGATCCTCACGACCGGCATCGTGCTGCTGCTCGTCACGAGCGTGGTGTGGGCCCGGTCGCGTCGCTACGAGCTCGTCGCGCAACGCACCGTCCGACCGGCGCGTCTGTACGTGGAGAGCGACAGTCGCGTCGATCTGACGGTCACGAACCGGTCTCGCCGCGCGACGCCGCTTCTCACCGTCACCGACGTCTTCGACGACGGCCATCGCGCCGCGCGCTTCGTATTGCCACCGCTCTCGCCCGGCGAGACAGCGGACGCTGCCTACCGCCTGCCCACGAGCCGCCGGGGCCGGTTCGGCATCGGTCCCCTGGCGGTGGCGGCCTCGGACCCGTTCGGCTTCGCCCGCCGCATGTGGACGCTCACATCGCTCAGCGAGGTGCTCGTGTGCCCCCGAGTGCACGACATCCTCGCCCCGCGCCAGGCGGGCGGCCAGCTCGTCGCGTCGGTCGAGACGGCACACGCCCGCGCCCAGGCCGCCGACGGCGAGGACTTCCTCACGCTGCGGGAGTACGAGGTCGGCGACGACCTGCGGCGCGTCCACTGGCGCTCGACGGCCCGCGTCGGGGATCTCATGATTCGACAGGACGAGGCGCAGTGGCGCGCCCGCGCCATCGTCGTGCTCGACACGCGACCTGGCGCCCACGACGCCCGGTCGTTCGAGACCGCGGTCGAGGGCACGGCATCCATCGTCGACCGCCTCACGAGGATGCGACGCCGCGTCGACGTGATCGCGAGCAACGGTCAGTCGCTCGGCGCACCGACGGCGCGCTCGGGGTGGGCCGTGATGGACCACCTCGCGACGATCCAGCCCGGAGGTGAGGACCGCCTCGCCGGCGTCCTCACATCGATGCGTGCCCACCGGCGCGCCGCGCTGGTCGTGGCGGTCGTCGGCTCCCTCGGAGCCGTCGAGCTCGACGCGCTCGGCGCGCTCACGTCCCGCGGCACCGTCGTCATGGTCGCCACCCGCGCCGGCACGCAGCCGCCGCCCGCGCTCGTCACCTGGTCTGGGCTCGTCGCCGTCGACGCGTCCCGGACTCCGTTCCCGACCGCCTGGAACCAGGCAATGACCCGATGGCATCTCGTACCTCCACCGCGCTCGCCACGCTTGCGCTCGCAGCGCTGAGCACCGCGGCAGTCCTGACCCTCGGACGCGTCTTCCAGTCCGGGCGGTTCGTGCTCCCCGCGGTCGCCGCCGTGCTGCTGGCGCACCTCCTCGGCTTCTTGGCCCGCACGCGCGGCTGGTCTCTCCTCGATGCCCTGTCGCTGTCGATGACGGGACTGGCCGCGTACCTGATCTGGGTCCTGGCGCCCCACACGACGCTCTATGGCATCCCGACGGCGGACACGTTCCGCGTCCTCGCCGACCGGCTGAGCGACGGCGTTCGGGAGCTGCGGACCGCGGTCGTGCCCGCTCCCGCCACGGATGGCGCGATCGTGCTCTCAGTCCTCGTCGGGTGGGTCATGGCGGCGACCGCGGACGCGCTCGCGTTCTGGCGGCGCGCCACGGTCGGCGCAGTCGCCCCCGCGCTGGCGCTGTTCGTGTGGGCGTCGACGCTGGGAACCAACGCGCTGGCGACGCGGACCACCGCCGGCTTCTTCATCACCGCGCTGTTGTTCCTGCTGGTGCAGCACCAGTCGCTCGTCGCACGCGGCCGGGCGGCGTTCTCCGGGCGGCGCATACGGGGCGGCACCGCCGTCATGGCGCTCGGCGCGCTCGCCGGCGTCATCGCCGTGGTGGGCGGGCTCGTGCTCGGCCCGGCGCTCCCGGGCGCCGACGCCGACCCCCTCATCGACGTGCGCGGGCTTGGGCCGAAGGACCGCAGCTACCAGGTCGAGCCGCCGCTGGCGCGCATCGGCGAGGACTTCGTCGGCCGCGGGCGCGTCGAGGTGTTCACGGTCCGCTCGCCGCGCGAGGACTACTGGCGCGTCGCCGCGCTCGACCGGTACGAGAGCACGAACGGCGGGGAGTGGACGCTCGCCGCCCAAGGTTCCGGCGAGGTGCAGGACGGGCTCCACGCGCCGGCCGACAGCTCAACGCTTCGCCAGGACTTCCACATCACCGGCCTCGCGGACCGATGGCTCCCGGCGGCGTACAAGCCGGTACAGCTCAGAGGGGGCGACAACCCACTCGTCGTCAAGGCATCGAGCACGCTGGTGTCGAACCGGTCGGACGTGTCCGACCTGACGTACAGCGTGAGCTCACGACAACCGCCGGGGACGCTCGCGCCGCTGACCGCCTCCCAGATCGAGCGCACGAACGCGACGCTCCCGTCGGAAATGCGCGGCTACACGCAACTCCCGTCCGACTTCCCCTCGGACGTGCGCAACGTGGCGCGCTCGATCACGGCCGGCGCCGCCAACCCGTATGACCGCGCCCGCGCCCTGGAGAACTTCTTCCTCGACCCGGCGCAGGGGTTCCGCTACTCCCTCGACGTCGACCTGAGCGCCAACGCGCAGAGCCAGAACGCGATCAGCCAGTTCCTGCGGAGCCGCACCGGCTTCTGCGTGCAGTTCGCGAGCAGCTTCACTGCGATGGCCCGCGCTGTCGGCCTTCCGGCACGCGTCGCGGTCGGCTACACAGCCGGCCGCTACGACAGCATCTCCGGCGTCTACCGCGTGACGTCGGAGGACGCGCACGCGTGGAGCGAGGTCTGGCTCACCGGCATCGGATGGACCCGTTTCGAGCCCACTCCCGACAGCGACCTCCCCGGCGGCACTCGGGTCGGGGCGCGCGCGACGAACCCGTCGTCGCCCGCTACGGCCGCGCCGCCAACCAGCGCGCCCGTCGCGTCCACGCCGACGACTGCGGCCGCCCCCGCGCCGCGCGGGACGGCGCAAGTCGACATCAACCCGCCGGCGACCCGTGGGGGCCGCGGCGGCTTCACGTTGGATTGGCAGATCGTCGCGGCGCTGATCACGGGCGCGTTCCTGGGTGCCATAAGTGTCGCCGGCGCCATCGTGTTCACGAAGCGAAGGCGCCGGCGACGGCGCCGCGATGATCCGGATGCCGCTGCCGCCATCACGGGCGCGTGGGAGGAGGTTCTCGATCGCCTGGGTGAGGCGGGTCTCGAGCGCCAACCGACGCGAACACCGCTCGAGCTCGCCGCGCAGGCGCCGGCGAGCCTGCCCGAAGCCGCCGCGCCGCCCCTTCGCCATCTCGCGGAGACGTACAGCTCGGCGCGTTACGGATCGGTCACGCCGGACGCCGACCGCGCCGAGCAGGCGTGGCGCGACGCGAGCTCGGTCAGCGCGGCGTTGCGCGCCGGCGCCAGCGTCCGCGAACGTTGGCGCCGCCGGCTCGACCCGACGCCTCTTCGCCGCTAGCCGGCCGCTCGGTCACGCCGGGCTCGCCCTCCCGCAGCCCGTCCACGAACACCTGACGTTCGGCGTCGAACGCGCGGACCTCGGTCTCCAGGTCGGCCGTGACACGGTCGACACCGAGGAACAGCGCGAGTGGCCCGTGCCGCAACGCGTCGAGGATCTGGCCGTCGTCGCGGCACGCCCACACCGTGTCGCCGTCGGTCACGAGCGCGAGCGACGCGACGTCCTCGCCGGATTCGACGAGATAGCGGACGGCGCGGCGGATGCGGGCGAGGCTGAGGCCGGCGTCGAGGAGCGAGGTCACGACCCGGAGGGCGACGAGGTCCCGAAAGGAGTACCCGCGCGTCGGGCCCGGTGTCGGGACGACGAGGCCGATCCGCTCCCAGGAGCTCAGCTGCGACAGGGAGCAGCCGGTCAACCGGGCGGCCTGCGCGGGGGTGAAGCCCACAGCGACGGCGGGTCAGGAAGGGTCGTCGCGACGCCAGCGCTCGCGCCAGCGGCGCCCGGCGTTGCCGAACACGTTCTTGAGCGCCCCGGTGCGCATCGAGCTGGTGAGGTTCTCGAGCCCGGCCTTCCCCAGCTTCCGGACATTCCGCTCGATCACCAACAGACACCCCAACATGACCAGGAACCCGACCACGCCGAGCAGCAGCACCCGCGTGAAGGTGAAGAGAAGGAGGGCGAGGCCGGCAATGAAACCGAACACCGCCCACTTGATCGCTCGGGCCGAGTGGCGGTAGAGCGTCGTTTCGGAGACCTCTTGCACCAGCCGGGGATCGGTCTCGGTGAGGTTGGCCTCGATCTCCTTGAGGATCCGCTGCTCGTCTTCCGAGAGTGGCATGCAATCGCCTCTTGCGCCTCAGCGCATCGAGCTCCGCCAATTGGGGGTGCTGATCATTGTCGCGCGCGGTCCAACACCCCTCAACGCGCCTGCGTTCCATGATCATCCCGGGAAGGGATCGCACGGGAGCGGTCGGCCGCCCGCCGCTGCCGACTGGTAGGCCCGGTCGACGAGCTGATGCGCCGCGATCGCGGTGCCGGCGTCGGGATGCCCGCGGGCGCCGGCGCCGTCGCGGGCCAATACGTCGAGGAAAGCCTTGCTCGGCTCCGCGTACTGCGCCAGCGGCTTGGCGAGCGCCTCGGCGACCTCGAAGCGATCGATCCACGGTGGCGGCGCCGACTCGACGAGCCGCTCACCCTTCCGGGTCTCGACGTGGAGCGGACCGAGGTAGTCGTCGTCGGCCCAGAGCAATGCGTCCTCGCAGAACACCTCGAGCCGGCGCCCGGAACCGCGGGCGAGGATCTGGTGCCAGACGCTGACGATCGTCGCCGTCGACCCGTCTCCGAAACGGAACGTCACGGTCGTGGCGTCGTCGATGCCCGGGTAACCGAACATGGACGCAGTGCGGGCTGTGACTTCTTGCGGCTCACCTACAGCCCCGCCGAGCACCCAGCGGAGTACGTCGACGTCGTGGATCGAGTGCTCGAGCAGCGTGCCGCCACCGGCCTTGTCGACGTCGGCGCGCCACGCCGACGCGTAGAGGCCCTGGATCGGGAAGTACTGGTCGTCCCGGAGCACGGTGGTGAGGGGTCGGCCGTACGTGCCCTCGCCGACGATCTCGGCGGCGGCTCGGAAGACGGGAGCATGGCGGAGCACGAGCCCGACCTGGTGCGGGACCCGCGAGAGGACGCCGGCGAGACGGTCGGCCTCTGCCAGTGTCGGCGCCAGCGGCTTCTCGCAGAAGACGGCGCGGGATCGCTCCCCCGCTGCGCATACGGCATGGAGATGCGCGGCCGTCCACGTGCACACCCATACGACGTCGACCTCGGCGAGCAGCTCGCCGAGATGGTCGTACGGACGGGCGTCGTGATGGCGGGCGATGCCGGCGGCGCGCTCGTGGTCGACGTCGAACGTTCCCACGACGCGCGCGTCCACGAGGCCGGCGTCGCCGAGCTGACGCAGCGCGAAGGAGTGCACCGTGCCGATGTGCCCGCACCCGACGATCCCGATGCGGATCACGGGCCGGTTCCGCGGTCCGGCTCGGCGTGCGCGCCCCGGTCGAGCAGCGACGCCGCGCTCACCGCGCCGTCACCGAAGCGCCGCCGCACCGCATCCATCGAGTCCTCGACGGCGCGGCGCTGCGGGTCGCCGCCCCGAGCGGCGCCACCGTCGATGTCGAGCGGCAGCTGGTCGTTCGGACCGCCGTCGTCCCGCCCGTCGAGCGCGTGCAGTTGCTGCATCGCGACACCGAGCAGACGGATCCCGTCGCCGAGCTCGACCGCGTCGAGCAATGCACGCGCCACAGCAGCGATATCGGAGGCGAGGTTCGTCGGCTCGGGCAGCGTGCGCGACCTCGTAATCGTGCGGAAGTCCTTGTAGCGCAGCTTCAGCTGAACGGTTCGCCCAGCTCGTCTCACGTCGCGCAGCCGCTCGGCCACGCGCTCGGACATACGCAACACCTCGCGCCCGAGCACAGCTCGCTCTGTGATGTCGGTGGGGAACGTCTCCTCGTGACCGATCGATTTCACTGCTCGTTCCGGCTCGACCGGACGTTCGTCGCGGTTCCATGCCAGCGCATGCAGGTGGCGGCCGTGGGCGTCGCCCAGCGTGTGCACAAGCGTGTCCTCGGGGAGAGCCGCGAGGTCGCCGATCGTGCGCACGCCGAGTTGCGCCAGCCGCTCCGCTGTCTTCGGTCCGACGCCCCACAGTCTGCGCACATCGAGCGGGTGGATGAAGTCGATCTCGGTGCCGGCCTCGACGACGAGCAAGCCGTCGGGCTTGGCGAGATCGCTCGCGAGCTTGGCCACGAACTTCGTGCACGCGACCCCGATCGATGCCACCAGCCCGGTCTCGGCGAGCACCCGTCGCCGCAGCGCGATGGCGATCTCGGGCGCAGAGCCGTGCAGTCGACGCCCGCTGCCGACGTCGAGGAACGCCTCGTCGAGCGCGAGCGGTTCGACCAGCGGCGTGACCTCGCGGAGGATCGCCATGACCGATCGGCTCGCGTCGCCGTAGGCGTCGAAACGCGGCGCGAGGAAGACCCCGTCCGGGCAGGCGCGACGGGCACGACCCATCGGCATGGCCGAGTGGACGCCGTACCGGCGCGCCTCGTAGCTCGCGGCGGCGACGACTCCCCGCCGCCCGAGCCCGCCGACGATGACCGGCCGGCCTTGCAGGGACGGATCGGCGAGCTGCTCGACCGACGCGTAGAACGCGTCGAGATCGACATGGAGGATGGTGAGGTCAGTCGCGGACGGCGCCATCGCGGTCCGTGCGTGTCACCTCGAAGTCGGCGCGCGCCGTGCCGCGGACCTCGTAGGAATAGCGGCGCGCGCGGTCGGGACCCCATTGCCCGGCGAGCCATTCGGCGATCGGCTCGCCCACCCACGGGCTGCAACGCTCGATCATCGTGGCCGCGTCGGCGGCGGCGACGAACGCGGCTTCCACGACGATCCCGTCGGGGTCCGCGACCTGCACCTCACCCTCGAAGTCGACGGCGCGGTGGACCTCGCACCGCATGATCCATCCAAGGTCGGGTGCGACCGCCTCGACCTCGTACAGAGGCCCCTCCCAGCGGGTGACGCGCAGTCCAGTCTCCTCTTCGACCTCGCGGGTCAGGCCGTCGAGGAGCGACCCGTCGTCGGCGTCGATGACGCCGCCCGGCGTGCTCCAGTCCTCGTAGCCGCCGCGCCGCTGGTTGCGCACGAAGAGCAAGCGGCCGTCGGACTCGACGAGAGCGCCGGCGACCAGCCATTCGCGCACGGTCTCGGCCATCGCGTCAGTGTGGCACGCGCATGGTTGGCGAGCAGTCGACCGCCGTACGATCCCGCTGATGGACGACGAGCCGACGAGCAACGGGGCGGGCGACGACCCGGGTGCGTCCGGCGACTCGCTCGTTCCCGCCGGGCTCCCGTCCCGGAGCGCGTACGTCCTCGCGTTCTTGAGCGTCGTGCTCGCCGGCGGCTTCGGCGGGATCATCGGCTACGGCCTGGTCGACATCGGTTGCTCGGGCGACTGCGGGCTCGCCGTCGTCGGCGGCCTGGTGGTCGGTGCTCTCGCGGGCGCGGTGGGCGTCGGGATCGTCGCGGTGCTCGTCTTGCGGGCGATGGCCGAGTGGCAGCGCGGCGGCAAGCGCGCGCGGTAGCTCAGCCGCCGAAGCTCAGGCGGCGGAATCCCTCGGCGTAGGCGACGCCGGCTTCGCGCCCGGCCTCTTCGGCCCGGTCCCGCAGGAATTGCCGGAACCACTCGCCCGTCTCGGTGAGCTGACTGGCGTGGCAGAAGAGGGCGTCGATCTTGCGCTCGAGCGTGGGGCTGATGTCGACCCAGGTGTTCGGCTCGAGCGTGCCCGAGAGGTACACGGCCTGCACGTGATGCACGTCGAGGCCCTCGGCGAGGTGATCGGGGAAGTAGTGCGGGTTCCCGGCCGCCGGCGCGACGGCGTCGAGCGTCGCCCAACCGGTGACGCGATGGTCGTGGTGGTTGTAGTAGCGGTCGCCGAAGAACACCGCGGTCGGGTCCGGGCAGAGCACCACCTGCGGTCGGAGCTCCCGGACATACCGCGTGATCGCAGCGCGCAGGGCCTGGTCGTCCGGCAGCTCGCCGTCGTGGTAGCCGAGGTGAAAGTGCCCGGCGAAGCCGAGCAGCGCGGCGGCTTTCGCCGTTTCCTCCACTCGGAGGCGGGACAATTCCCCGAGATCGGCGTCCGGGTCCTGCGTCCCCTTGTCACCCCGGGTCGTGATGAGAACCGTGACGTCGGCGCCGGCCTCGGCCCACGACGCCAGCGTGCCCCCCGCCGAGATCTCCGGGTCGTCGGGATGCGCGTAGACGGCCAGCGCGCTGGCCGGAATCTCCGCGTCGGTGGGCATCCCGCGCCCAGGCTAACGGGCGCTGAAGGTCGCCCGTCTTCGGCGCCGCTACCAGGTGAGGTCGAGCGCGCCCCGCATCGTCGCCTCGAAGGTCTCGTCGTCCATCGTGGTGCGCGCCGAGAGCACCATCTCTGCGTCGGCGCCGACGGGCCAGCGCAGCTTCGGTTCGGTGCCTTCCACCGCGTCCGCGATGACCTGGGCCACGGGCTCCGCGCCTGGCGCGGGACCATCGCCCTGGAGCTTTCCGAACGCCGTCTGCCATTGCCGGTCGAGCTCGTCGTACGGTGCTTCGTCCAGACCGAAACGCGGCTCCTTCGCCTGGAAGTCGGTCTCGAAGTAGCCGGGCTCGACCAGGGCGACCCTGATGCCGAAGTGACCGACCTCGTAGTGCAGCGCCTCGGACACTGCCTCGAGCGCGTGCTTCGTTGCCGAGTAGGCGCCACCCGTCGGGGGTGTCACGAGTCCCGCCAGCGAGGTCACGTTGACGATCGTGCCGCTGCCGCGCTCGCGCATACTGGGAAGCACGGCCTGGATCATGCGCACCGCGCCGAGGACGTTCGTCTCGAACATCCGCTGGAACTCCGGCAAGGGCACGTGCTCGATCGGGCCCGTGATCCCGAAGCCGGCGTTGTTGACGAGCACGTCGATCCGCCCCGCGGCCTTCACCGCGTTGGCGACAGAGGCGTCGTCGTCGACGTCGAGACGGAGCTTCTCGGCGACGTCGAGGTCCTCGATCGCCTCGGGACGGCGCGCCGTTGCGAGCACCTCGTGACCCCGCTTCGTGAGCTCGACGGCCGTCGCGCGACCGAACCCGGTCGAGCACCCGGTGATCAGGATCCGTGCCATGCGCCTCTCCCCGTCGCCCTTTGTTGTCTCCGTTACGCGATACCGGCGAGCGTCTTGAGCACCCGTTCGATGTCGGCGTCGTCGACGTCCTTGTGGGTCGCGAACCGTACTGTGCGGGTGTCGATCGTGCCCGCCCGGATGCCCTCGGCGTCGAGCCGGTCGAGCAGGTCGCGCGGAAGATGTTCGGCGAGCGCGCAGACCATGTTCGTCTCGACGGTGTCGGGCGAGACGGCGCCCGGCCACCGCTCGGCCACTGCTTCGGCCAGCCGGCGCGCCCGGCGGTGGTCGTCGACCAGCCGGTCGATCATCGAATCGAGGGCGACCAGCCCGGCAGCCGCGATCACCCCCGCCTGGCGCATGCCTCCGCCGAGGCGCTGGCGGTGCTCGCGTGCTTCCCGGATCATGTCCCGCGGGCCACAGAGGACCGAACCCACCGGCGCGCCGAGACCCTTCGACACGCAGAACATCACGGCCGTGGCCGGCGTCACGAGCTCACGCGCCGGCACACCGAGCGCGACCGCGGCGTTCCAGATGCGCGCCCCGTCGCAGTAGAGGGCGACGCCGTGGCCGTCGGCGACGGCACCGACTGCCGCGACCTCGTCAGTGCGCCACGGCCTCCCGCACGTCGGCATGTGCGTGTTCTCGACCGCGACGAGCGACACGTCCGGCGAGTGATGGCCGGCGTCCCGGAACGTCTCGTCGAGGGCGCCGAGGTCGAGCAGGCCGTCGTCGTCGGGGAACGGGTGGAGCTGGACGGCGGAGTTCCACGCTGCCGCGGCCGCCTCGTACCGGAACACGTGTGCGCGCGCCGCGCACAGCACCTCCGTCCCGGGCCGGGCGAGCACTCGGAGCGCGAGCTGGTTCGCCATCGTCCCCGACGGGACATACAGCGCCGCCTCCTTCCCGAGCAGCTCCGCGGCCCGGTCCTGGAAGCGGTTGATCGTGGGGTCCTCGCCGTAGACATCGTCGCCGACCTCGGCGTCCGCCATCGCGCGGCGCATCTCGGGCGTCGGCGTCGTGACCGTGTCCGAGCGAAGATCGATGTGCCCGTCGGGAGAGGGCATACGCGCATCCTACGGCCGCGTCGCCGCGGCCTACGCGCCCCGGTTACTCGGCTCCGATGGGGCGGATCAGACCTTCCTGGATCACTGTGATGGCGAGCGTGCCATCGCGACAGAAGATGGAGCCTTGCGCCAGCCCGCGCGCTCGCGACGCGACCGGGCTGGTCTGGTGGTACAGGAGCCAGTCGTCGGCCCGGAACGGGCGGTGGAACCACATCGCGTGGTCGAGGCTGGCGATCATGTATTGCTGCTCGCGATACGAGATCGCGTGCGGGAACATCGCGGTGTCGAGCAGCGTAAGGTCCGACGCGTACGCGACGACGCACTCGTGAATGAGCGGCACCTCGGGGAGGTCGCCGTTCGACCTGATCCAGACGTCCTGCTGCGGCTCGCGCGGCGTCGGGTCGAGCCAGCGGGGATCGTCGACCGGGCGCGAGTCGATCGGCCGTTCGCGGACGAGCCACTGCGCGAGGTCGGGCCCCAGCCGCTCGAGGTACGGCTCCACCCGTTGCTGCCACGTCGGGAGCTCATCGGGACCGGGGACGTCGGGCATCGGCATCTGGTGGTCGGGACCGTTCTCGACGATCTGGAACGACGCGGCCAGGTTGAAGATCGCGCGCCCGTGTTGGATCGCCACGACCCGCCGGGTGGTGAAGCTCTTCCCGTCGCGGATGCGGTCGACCTCGTACACGATCGGGATGTTCGGATCGCCGGGCCGCAGGAAGTAGGCGTGGAGCGAGTGCACCGGCCGGTCCTCGCCGACGGTGCGGCCGGCGGCAACGAGTGCCTGCGCCGCCACCTGCCCGCCGAACACGCGCTGGCGGTCCTCGTGCGGGCTCAATCCGCGAAAGAGATTGACCTCGAGCGCCTCGAGCTCGAGGAGCGCGAGCAGCTCGTCGAGCGCGTCACCCATGGGGCAGATGCTACGCGTGCGGTCGGGCTCACCCGAAGAACACGCTGGCGACGTCGTACAGGTTCGGGTCGACCATCTTGAGCTCGCGCACGCCGGCTTCGATCGGTACACGGATGATCTCCGAAGCGTGCAACGCGACCATGATGCCGAACTCCCCGTCGTTCACTGCGTCGATGGCTTCGATCCCGAAGCGGGTGGCGAGGACGCGGTCGTACGCAGTCGGTGTGCCGCCGCGCAGGACGTGGCCGAGCATCGTGACGCGGGTCTCGAACCCGGTCCGCTCCTCGATCGCACTCGCCAGATCGTTACTGATGCCGCCCAGCCGCACGTGCCCGAACTCATCGACCTCGCCGGACTGCACCGCCATCGTCCCCTCGACCGGCAGCGCGCCCTCGGCGACGACGACGATCGAGAAGTTGGCGCCGCGGCGGTGCCGGTGCCGGATGCGGTCGCAGACGTCACCGATGTCGAATGGCTCCTCGGGTACGAGGATGACGTCGGCACCGCCCGCGATCCCCGAGTACGTCGCGATCCATCCCGCGTGTCGGCCCATAACCTCGATGACCATCACGCGGTCGTGGCTCTCGGCCGTCGTGTGGAGCCGGTCGATGGCGTCCGTCGCGATCTGCACCGCGGTGTTGAACCCGAACGTGAAGTCGGTCGCCGAGAGGTCGTTGTCGATGGTCTTCGGCACGCCCACGAGGTTCACGCCGTCGCCGCCGAGCTTGGCCGCGACACCGAGGGTGTCCTCGCCGCCGACGGGGATCAGCGCGTCGATGCGCTCGCGTTCGATCGTGTCGTGCACGCGGGCGACGCCGTCCTCGGTCTTGTACGGGTTCGTCCGCGAGCTCCCGAGGATCGTCCCTCCACGGTGGAGCAGCCCGCGCGTGTTCGCGGTCGTCAGCTCGACCGTCTCGCAGTCGATGACGCCGCGCCACCCGTGGCGAAACCCGACGACGTTGTGGCCGTAGACGCCTTCACCTTTCCTGACCACCGCCCGGATCACCGCGTTGAGGCCCGGGCAGTCGCCACCGCCGGTGAGAAGGCCGATCCGCATCTCCACCTCCGCCATCGCGTCTCCCTTCACGCGGGAGCCTCGTCCATCCTGCCGCAGCGGCGGCGAAGCGGGGAAGGCCGCGGGCACCGGTAGCCTTCGGCGCGACCGATGGAGTCGGAAGAGGCGCCGTGGGCCGGAAGCGGGACCGGGAGCAGATCATCGCCGCCACGAAGCCGACGCTCGGCAGTGGCGAGCACATCCGAGCCTGCAGCGCGGTGTGGGCCGCCGAGTGCGGCGGACGGGTCCCGCTGCTCTTCCGGGCCCGGTCCCGGCACTACCTCGCGCTCACGGACCAGCGGGTGATCCTCTTCCAGGCGCCTCATCGCCGGCACCCGCTGACGGCGAACGAGATGCTCATCGCCAAGCGTCACAGCGCGTTCACTCTCGAGAAGACACGCAGTTACCTTCCTCTGCTGCAGGTGCGGATCCGGGACTCGGCGGACCGGGAGATCGCGCTGGAGTTCCAACCTCGCGATCGCAAGGTCGGTCGCGAGCTCGCGACCGCGCTCGGCCGCGAGCCGCGGCGGCAGTCCGACGTCGCCGAGTGGTGAGCGTCTGCCTGGCGATCGACGCCGGCACCACCGGCGTGCGCGCGTTCGCAGTCGACGAGCACGGCACCCCCCTCGAGTGGTCGTACCGCGAGTTCCCGCAGTACTTCCCGCAGCCGGGTTGGGTCGAGCACGACCCGGACGAGATCTGGACGGCGACGCTCGAGACGCTCGCCGGGGTGCAGTCGAAGCTCGCCGATGCCGGGAAGTCGGTCACCACGATCGGCATCACGAACCAGCGCGAGACGGCGATCGTGTGGAACCGGCGCACGGGCCGGCCCCTGCACCGCGCGATCGTCTGGCAGGACCGGCGGACGGCAGCGCGGTGCGACGAGTTGCGCGCCCAAGGAGTGGAGCCCCTCATCCGCGAGCGGACCGGGCTCGTGCTCGACTCCTATTTCTCGGCGACCAAGCTGGAGTGGCTGCTCACCCACGGCGGCGTCGAGGCCGGCCCCGACCTCGCATTCGGCACCGTGGACAGCTGGATCCTGTGGCGCCTCACCGGCGGGCCGGCGAGCGGTGTGCACGCGACGGATCCGTCGAACGCCAGCCGCACGCTCCTGTACGACATCGACGGGCGCGGCTGGTCCGACGAGCTGTGCGCGTTGTTCGGCGTCCCGCGCTCGTGCTTGCCCGAGGTCGCCCCGAGCAGCGGCCGGTTCGGCGTGACGACACCTCAGCACGCCGCCGGGCTCGCCGTGCCCGTGAGCGGCATCGCGGGTGACCAGCAGGCGGCGCTGTTCGGGCAGGCGTGCTTCGAGACCGGCATGACCAAGAACACGTACGGCACCGGGTCGTTCGTGCTCATGAACCTCGGTGCTTCGCATCCGCCGCCGACGGAGGGTCTCCTGACCAGCGTGGCGTGGGATCTCGGCGGCGACGTCGCCTACGTGATGGAGGGCGCGATCTTCGTCACCGGGGCGGCGATCCAGTGGCTCCGCGACGGGATCGGCATCATCGAGGACGCCGCCGAGACGGGGCTGCTCGCTGCTGGCGTCGACGACAGCGGCGGCGTGGTGTTCGTTCCCGCGTTCACCGGGCTCGGCTCGCCGTGGTGGGATCCGTACGCCCGTGGCTCGGTGTTCGGGCTCACCCGCGGCTCGGGTCGGGCGCAGATCGCGCGGGCGGTCGTCGAGTCGATGGCGTGGCAGACGCGCGATGTCGTCGACGCGATCACGGCCGCGGCCGGGACCAAGATCAGCGAGCTGCGCGTCGACGGTGGGGCCAGCGTGATGGACGCGCTGTGCCAGTTCCAGGCCGACGTCCTCGGTGTGCCGGTGCGGCGCCCGACGGTCAAGGAGACGACCGCACTCGGCGCCGCCTACCTCGCCGGCCTCGCCGAAGGAGTGTGGGCGTCACCGATGGAGGCCGCCGCGAGCTGGGCCGAGGAGTCAGCTTTCGAGCCTTCGATGCCGGCCGACGACGTCGCTCGCAAGCAGGACGAATGGCACCGCGCGGTGGTGCGCGCTCGCGGATGGGCGAACGACGACGGATGAGCGTTACGCGACGGCCGCCGACCGTTTGGCGCGCTCGAGGGTGGCCAGCGGTACCGGCTCGACCGGCACGTCCTCGGCCTTCTTGGTCGCGTACGTGTCGACGTACTCGTAGCCGGACAGCTGCTGGAGCTCGAACATCACCTCGTCGGTGGCCTGACGCAGCACGAGCTTGTCGTGCTCGCGTCCCGCGTAGCGGTCGGCGGTGATCGGCACGCCGAATTTGATCCGGACCGTGCGGAACAGGCGCGGGAGCTTGCTACCGATCGGGTTGATCTCGTCGGTGCCGGTCATCCCCACGGGCACGATCGGCGCGCCGGTGCGCAGCGCCAGGCGCGCAACACCCGTGTGACCGCGATGGAGGTGGCCGTCCCTCGTGCGGGTCCCCTCGGGATAGATACCGAACACCCCACCCTGCTCGAGCACCTCGGTCGCCGACGCGAGAGCGCGTTCGCTGGCGCTGCCACCTTCGCGCCGGATCGGGATCTGGCCGACGCCACGGAAGAACCACGCCGTCTTCTTGTCGTCGAAGTACTCGGCCTTGGCCACGAACGTCACCCGGCGCCGGATCACGAGCGGTAGGAACAGGGAGTCCATGAACGACCGGTGGTTGGCGGCGAGGATGACCGGGCCCCGGGCCGGCACGTGCTCCCGGCCGTCGATCCGCACGCGGTAGAAGACACGAAGGATCGGCGTGAGAATCGCCTTGATCAGCCAGTAGAGCACCGCTCCCCCTCGGCCCGAGCCGGGCCCCGTTCCCTCGGAGCCTACGCGAGCGCCCGAGTCGAACGTTCTTGACCGAATGGTCAAGTTCTCGTACCCTCCCCCGCGCCGGAGCATGCTCCGGCACCGAGTCGAGACGAGAGAGCAAGACGAGAGAGAACGATGCGGCGGAAGCTCACGCAGCGGGGCAAGGACCGGCGGCGCCAGCTCATGGAGCACGCGGCCGAGCTCTTCGCCGAGCGCGGCTACCACCCGACGTCCGTCGCCGACATCGTCGAGAGCCTCCGCGTCGGCAAGGGCGTCTTCTACTGGTACTTCTCCTCCAAGGAGGAGCTCCTGTCGGAGATCCTGCGTGACTCACAGCAGGACCTGCGCCGCCGGCAGCAGCAGGCGATCGGCGACGAGCCCAACCCGGTCATGCGCATCGAGCTCGGCATCCGCGCCACGATCGAATGGTTCCTCGCGCACCGGAAGTACTTCACGCTGTTCCAGTTCGCCGCCAGCGACGAGCGCTTCGCCCCCGTGCTCCGTCGCAACCACGACGTCGCCATCGCCGACGCCGCGCGGCACATCAAGGAGGCGATCGTCGACGGCCTCATCGCCGATCAGAACCCCGAGATGCTGGCGGAGGCGATCGTCGGCACCTGTAACCAGCTCACGCGAACGTACGTGTTCGATCGCAACGAGCCCGTCGACCGCACCACCGAGGCCGCCGTCAGCTTCTGCCTCCACGGCATCGTCGGGACCTGACGAGCCGGCCTACCCGAGCTTCGTGAGCGCGCGGCGTATGCCGCGGACGGCCTGCCCGATGCGCTGCTCGTTCTCCACCAGCGCGAAGCGCACGAACCCCTCGCCGCCGGGCCCGAAGCCGACGCCTGGTGAGACGGCGACACCGGCCTCGGGCACGAGCATCTTGGCGAACTCGAGGCTGCCCATCTCCTCGTAGGGCTCCGGGATCGGAGCCCAGACGAACATCGTGCCCCGGGGTCGCTCGATCTCCCATCCGCAGCGGGCGAGACCGTCGATCAGCGCGTCGCGTCGGCCTCGGTAGACGGCGTTGACCTCGAGCGGATAGTCGGGGGCCTCGTTCATGGCGACGATCGACGCGATCTGAATGGGTTGGAACGTGCCGTAGTCGAGGTAGCTCTTGAGCTTGCTCAGCGCCGCCACGACCTCGGCGTTCCCGACCAGGAAGCCCATCCGCCATCCCGCCATGGAGAACGACTTCGTGAGCGTGTAGAGCTCGACGGCTACGTCGGCGGCGCCCGGCACCTGCAGGATCGAAGGCGGGTCGTACCCGTCGTAGCCGAGGTCGGCGTAGGCGAAGTCGTGCACGAGCAACACGCCCTGCTGTTTGGCGAACTCGACTATGCGCGTCATGAAGTCGAGGTCGACGCACGCGGTCGTCGGGTTGTGCGGGAAGGAGAGGGCGATGACGCGCGGCCGTGGCCAGGAGTCCTCCCACTCTCGCAGCAGGTTCGCGAAGAAGTCCTCCTCGGGACCGAGGCGGACGTGGCGGACCTCGGCGCCGGCGAAGATCGGGCCCCAGATGTGGATCGGGTACGACGGGCTCGGGACGAGCGCGGCATCGCCCGGGCCGAGCACCGTCCACATCAGGTGCGAGTAGCCCTCCTTCGCCCCGATCGTCGTGCACGCCTGGGTGTCGGGGTCCAGCTCGACGCCGAAGCGGCGCTGGTAGAGATCCGAGATCGCGAGGCGGAGCTTCGGGATGCCGCGGCTGGCGGAGTACCGGTGGTTGCGGGGGTTGCGCACCGCCTCGCAGAGCTTCTCCACCGCGATCGTCGGTGACGGGATGTCGGGATTGCCGAAGCCGAGGTCGATGACGTCGTCGCCGGCGCGCCGGGCGTCCATCTTCAGCGTGTCGATCGTCGCGAAGACGTACGGCGGAAGAGCGTTGATGCGCCGGAACTCCACGGAACACGACGGTACCAGGCGGTCTTTCCGGCCACGGGTAGGGTTTCGGCGACATGCCCCCTATCGAAGCCGTGCTGGTCGACGTCGGCGGCGTGCTCGTCCTTCCCGACCACGACCGCATGTCCGGCGCGTTCGAACGAGAGGGAATGCACGTCGACCGGAAGCGACTCGACCGAGCCCACTACGCCGGGGTCGCCGCGCTCACCGAGTTCACCGAGGGAGACCGCGACGTCTGGGTCGCGTACAACCGTGCGTATGCCCGGGCGTGCGATACGCCGGAGGACGCGCTCGACGACGTGGTCGAGCACCTGCTCAACGAGTTCGCGACCGGCGACGTATGGAGCCGCATCGTCCACGGCTCCGTGGACGCGCTCCGGAGGCTGGGCGCGCTCGGCATGCGCCTTGCGATCGTGTCGAACGCGGACGGGAACGCCGAACAACGCCTGCGGGACGACGCCATCTGCCAGGTCGGGCCGGGGCAGGGCGCGTCGGTCGATGCGATCTTCGATTCCACGGTGGTCGGCGTCGCCAAGCCTGACCCGCGCATCTTCGAGATGGCGCTCGACGCGCTCGCGGTACCGGCGGCCCGCGCCATCCACGTGGGCGACACGCCGGGCGCTGATGTGGTGGGCGCCCGCGCCGCCGACGTACGCCCGGTGCTCGTGGACCCGTACGACTTCCACCCGGGTCTCGACGTCGAGCGAGTCACCTCGCTGCTCGACGTGGTCGAGCTCGTTCGCACGCGCCAACCCGCCTAACGGGGCACTGAGAACTTCACCGGCATGTGCTTGATGCCATTGATGAGGTTCATGTGCAACCGCTCGACGGGGCCCGTGAGCTCCATGTCGGGCAGGATCCGGCGCAGCTCCTCGAGCATGCAGTTGATCTCGTAGCGGGCGAGGTTGGCGCCGAGGCAGAAGTGGGGGCCGCGGCCGCCGAAGGCGACGTGCTCGTTCGGCTCGCGGTCGACGTCGAACGTGTGCGGGTCCGGGAACTGGTCGGGGTCCCGGTTGGCGGCCGGGTACCACAGAGTGATCTTGTCGCCCTCTTTGATCGGTACGTCACGGATCTCAGTGGCACGCGTCGCGGTACGGCGGAAGTAGTTGACGGGG
>JBKOWN010000145.1:0-4518 GCA_046724435.1 Actinomycetota bacterium | reverse complement strand
CCGCGCCACCCCATGGTGCTGGCGGGCCAGGCGCTCACCACGCAGGCCATCAGCGGTGGACGGCTGACACTGGGCGTCGGGCTCTCGCACCAGCTGGTGATCGAGGGGATGTTCGGTCACTCGTTCGACAAGCCGGTCCGCCACATGCGGGAGTATCTCTCCATCCTGATGCCGCTCGTCCACGAGGGGACGGTCTCGTTCCAGGGCGAGACGATGAGCGCAAACGGCACGCTCAACATCGCCGGCGCCACTCCCTTCCCCGTGCTCATCGCCGCGCTCGGCCCGAAGATGCTCGAGCTCGCCGGGACGGCAGCCGACGGCACCATCACCTGGATGACCGGCCCCGCAACCCTCGAGAGCCACACTATCCCTGCCATCACGAAGGCGGCCGAGAAAGCGGGACGACCGCCGCCGCGCGTGTGCGCCGGCCTCCCCGTATGCGTGACGGACGACCCCGACGGCGCGCGCGAGCGCGCGGCGCGAGTGTTCGCGGTCTACGACTCGCTCCCTTCTTACAAGGCGATGCTCGACCGCGAGGGTGCCAGCGGCCCGGCCGACGTCGCCATCGTCGGTGACGAGGCCACGGTTGCCGCGGCGGTTCAGCGGCTCGCCGACGTCGGCACCACCGACTTCGCCGCGGTGGAGTACGGCTCGGTCTCCAAGGGCGATCGGGAGCGGACGCGCGAGTTGCTGCGTTCGCTTCTCTGAACCCGGTGAGCGAGGGTCCGCGCTCGCCGCTCGAGGCGTTGGACGCGCTCGCGTCGCAGGAGGCGGAGGTCACCAAGAGCCTTCGGCACGTCGAGGTGTACACGCTCCGCGGCCTGCTCACGATGCTCTGGCACGGCGACCCGGGGTTCGAGCACGTCGTGCTCGCATGCGGCGGCGCGATGGGCGGCCTGCTCGGACCGGCCGAGGGGCTTTACCACGACCTCGGCGTTCGCTTCGCGGAGCAGGGCATCGGCCTCGTGCGGGTCGGCTACCGCGAGCCCAACGACTTTGGCGCGTGCGTGCACGACCTCGCTGCCGTCTCCGAGCTCGCGGCGCGCCGCGGCGGCCGACGCTTCGTGACCATGGGTCATTCCTTCGGGGGCGCGGTCGCCATCCGGGCCGGGATCACGCTCGGCGACGACACGGCAGGCGTCGTGACGCTCGCGACCCAATCGGCGGGCTGCGAGGAGGCCGAACGTCTGGCAGGGACGCCCGTCCTCCTCTTCCACGGAGCGCGGGACGAGATCCTCCCGCCGCAAGCGAGCGAGCTCGTGCAGATGCTCACGGGCGGCGAGCTCGTCGTGTTCCCCGGCACCGGCCATCTCTTCACCGAGGTCGGTGACGATCTACGCGACCGGCTCGGCAGCTGGATCCCGGCCCGGTTCTCCTAGGGCAGCGGCGCGCCGACCATCTGCGCGACGAGACCGACGGCGCCGGCGAGGAGCAGGGTCACCACGACTCCGCGGCGGAACGCGAACAGTGAGACGCCGGCGGCACCGAGAACTGCGTACTGCCACGACTCATCGAGCGCGAACGCGAGCGGGATCGCGGCGCCGATGATGGCCCCGATAGCCGCTGGCCCGGCGCCGGCGAGAATCGCGCGTACCACGGTGTTCTGCCGCAGGGCGTCGAAACGCTTCGCGCCGAAGAGCACGAACGTGAACGACGGTGCGAATGCGACGAGCGCGGCAAGGAGACCGCCCGCGATGCCGTACGCCGCGTATCCGACGACGGCGACCGTCTGCGTCACGGGCCCAGGGGTGACCTGACCGAGCGCGACCGCGTTGAGGAACTCGGTGTTCGTCATCCAGTGATAGGCGTTCACAGCGTCGGACTGCATGAGGGGGATGATCACGAAGCCGCCGCCGTACGCCAGCGCGCCTACCTTGAACGCAACCCAGACCAAGGCCAACACACCGCCCGTTCCGGTGGCCGCGACCGCCACGACCGGCCAGACGTGAACAGCGGCGCGGTCGCCGTGAGCGGCGATCTGCCACGTGACCTCGACCACGCCGCAGCCGACCAGCACGAGGACGAGCCAGGGACCGAGCGTCGCCGCGGCCGTGCCGCCGAGCACCAGGTACGCGACCCAGCGCCAGCGCGCCGGGGAGCGCCGCCAGCTGTCTGGCGTGAGCCCGAGACCGGCGTGCACCGCGACCGCCGCTACTGCAGCTCCTGCACCCGCACCCGCGCCCCGTATCCAATCCGGTGGTGAGCTCAGGAACACGACCGCAAGCGCGAGGATCGCCGCCAGTCCCGGAAGAATGAAAGCCGCGCCGCCGACGACTGCGCCGATCGGTCCTGCGACGCGCCAGGCGCAGAAGATCGCCAGCTGTGTCGACGCCGGACCCGGCAAGAGGTTGCACGTTGCGATGGCGTCCTCGAACTCGTGGGCAGTCAGCCACTGCTTCCGGTCGACGCAGAGCTCGCGCAACAAAGCGATGTGTGCCGGTGGTCCCCCGAAGCCTGTGTAACCGATTCGTCCCCACTGCGCCGCCACCTCGCGCAGAACAGCTGGAGTCGCCACTCAGTTCTTGAGTCGCTGCGGGTGGACCTGCATGGCTAGGTCCCGGCGAGCCGAGCTACGACCGGCGCGAAAGCCTCGTACTGATCGTCGCCCAGGACGACGTACGAGACACCCCACTCCTCGCGGCGCTGGACGAGGAGGTCGCAGCACTCGTCGACTGTCCCGACGAGCGCAACACCCGACTCCAAAGCGACGTCGGGTTCGAGCCCGAACCCCGGCGCGACGGCTTCGGCCAGCGAACGCCGGTCGTCGGTGAGGGATGTCATGAAGTAGCGGATCTGGAGCTCGATGTCGTCGAACCGCTCGCACGCGCCTTCCCGGACCCACTCGATCTTCCGCTTCGTCATCGCCGCGACCGTGTCCTGCACAGCGTCGGGGCTGATCTCGCCGGCGCGCAGGTTCGGGTTGATCCCGACGATGTCCGCCTCCCGGCCGGCGAGTCGCAGCAACCTCGGACCACCGCCGCCGACGAGGATCGGCGGGTGGGGCTGTTGCACCGGCTTCGGGATCCCGTCGTAGTCGCGCATCTGGTAGTGGCGCCCGTCGAGTGAGAAGGGCCCGTCGCCCCACGCGCCCTTCAAGATCGCCAGCGCCTCGCTCAGACGTTCGATGCGCGTCCCATGCGAGTCGTACGGAAGACCGAGCGCGTCGTAATCGGACTTCAACCACCCCGCGCCGATGCCTGCTTCCACGCGGCCGTCGGACAGCACGTCGATCGTGGCGAACTCCTTCGCGAGCACCGCTGGGTGCTTGTAGTCGTTGCCGAGCACGAGCGTGCCGACCCGAAGCGACTCCGTGGCTTCGGCAGCCATCGCGATGCCAACCATCGGCGCGTACGGAGTCTCGATGAAGTGATCCGGCATATAAAGCGTCGAGTATCCGAGTGCCTCGATCTTGCGCGCCTTCTCCTTCCACTCCGCAGCCGATGTCGCTCCTCCCGTCTGGACGCCGAACCGGAACTTGCGGTCGTGTGCCATCACGTGCCTGCCAATCGGGCAACGGCCGGTGCGAACTGCTCCATCACGTCCACCCCCACGACGACGTAACTCATCCCCCACCGCTCCCGCCGCGCCTGTACGTCCTCGATCATCTGCTCGAGCGTGCCGGCCAGCACGACCGGCGTCTCCAACGCCTCCTCGGTCGGGACACCGAACGCGCCCGCCATCATCTCGGCCAGTGCGCTGCGATCGTCGGTGAAGTTGGTGAACCCGACGAAGGACTGGATCTCGAGGTCGTCGAAACGCTCACCGGCGGCCGCACGCAGACGCGCGACCCGGTCGTCGGTCGCCGACCCGGTCATCGACCGGGCGGCGTCGTCGCTGACCGCGACGCCGCCGCGCAGGTTTGCGTTGAGGCCGACGATGTCCGCCTCCCGGGCGGCGACGGCGAGGATCTTGGGACCGCCGCCGCCGATCATGATCGGTGGGTGCGGCCGCTGCACGGGCTTCGGTTCCCCGTCGAGATCGGTCACCGTGTAGTGCTTGCCGTGGAACGTGACCGGTCCGTCCGCCATCAGACCCTTGAGCACCGTGATCGACTCCTCCAGGCGGTCGATGCGCACGCCGGGTCGGTCGAGCTCGAGCCCGGACTTCTCGTAGTCGGCCGTCATCCAGCCCGCGCCGATGCCCAGCTCGAGTCGGCCGTCCGACAGCAGGTCGAGCGTCCCCGCCTCGCGTGCGAGCACGACCGGGTGCTTGTAGTCGTTGGCGAGGACGAGTGAGCCGACGCGCAACGTGTTCGTGACGGCGGCGGCGGTGGCCATCGCCGGCATGGGCGCCAGCGGATGGTCGATGAAATGGTCCGGCACGAACAGCGTCGAGTACCCGAGTGCTTCGGCCTTGCGGGCCTTCTCGCGAAATTCGGCGGCCGACGCCGCGTGCGAGCACATGATCCCGAAGCGGAACGTCCGGTCCTGCGGCATGGTGCAGGAGGCTATCCGACGACCGCGTCAGCTCCCGGTCGAACCGCTGTCTCTTATACACATCTCCGAGCCCACGAGACAG
>JBKOWN010000026.1:0-7101 GCA_046724435.1 Actinomycetota bacterium | reverse complement strand
GGCGCCGTCGGTGCTCTTCACGATCTGACCGACACCGGGGTTGCCCTGGCCTGCTTGCTGGTCCGCCGGCCAGCTGACCGTCGACCCCGTGCCGAGCGTCCAGGAGCCGGGTGCCGCCGCTTGGAGGAAACCGGTGAAGTTCTGCGTGGTCCCCGAGCTGTCCGAGCGGTGCGCGACGGTGATCGCGGTCGACGGCAGCTTCACACCGGGGTTGTCCGCCTTGATCGCGGCGTCGTCCCACGTCTTGATGGTTCCCTGGAAGATCTTGGCCAGCGTCTCGGCCGAGAGCTGCAGCTTCTTCACGCCCGACAGGTTGTAGGACACCGTGATCGGCCCGGCGACCGTCGGGAAGTAGAAGAACGTGCCGCCCTTGACGTTGGCCGCGTCAGCGGCGCTGAACGGCGCGTCCGTCCCGGCAAAGTCGACGACCTGGTCGGAGAAGTCCTGTCGGCCCTTGCCGGAGCCTCCGCCGGAGTAGTTGATAGTGGCGTTGGGATTCTTCTGCTTGAAGGCCCCAATCGCCGCTTCGTTGAACGGCTGCTGGAATGTCGATCCCGAGCCGTTCAGCGTCGTAGAGCCGCCCTGCGCGGGAGCGTCGGCTCCGGCGACGGCCGCGCCCGACGTGACGAGACCGACGGCAAGGGCCGCCGCCAGCAGCCACCGCAGGCTGAGAGAAATGCGCTTCATAGACTCACGCCTCCTTTGAGGTTCCGGCGCGGACGCTACGAAGCGATGCTGGCGGGGCCATGGCGTTCAGGTGGCCAGACGGTAAACAGTGCCGGAACGATTGGGGGACCTGATTGGCCCCTGAGCGGACGAGATTCGTCACCGGTCTGCTAACCGAGCGGGGTGCTGGCGCGACAATGGCCTCGACGTGGCCGGATCGTGAACACTGCCCAAACGATCCGAAGGTCGATCGTCCGCGAGTGAGGCATATCCGGCGGAATGGAATGATGAAAGCCGTGACCGAGACGGCGAACGAGGCCCGCAAGAGCTTCCAGGATGCGCTCGACGAGTTACGGATCGACGTGATCCGGCTTGCCGCTCTCACGACCGAGGCGATCGCCGCCGGCACCCAGGCGTTCCTCGACGCCGATCTGACCGCGGCCGAGCAGGTCATCGAGAACGACGACGACATCGACCAGCTGACCCACTCGATCGAGGACAGCTGCTACCAGCTTCTCGCCCGCCAGCAGCCGATGGCCAGCGACCTGCGGACGGTCGTCTCCGTCCTCCGCATCGTGCACGAGCTCGAACGGTCGGCGGACCTCATGGTGAACGTGGCCAAGACGACCCGCCGCCTGTACCCGCACAGCCTCGACCCGAAGCTGCGAGGGATCATCCAGCGAATGGGTGAGCAGGCCGGCACCCAGACCCGGGTGGCTCTCGACGCCTTCGCGGACTCCGACCCGTCGGCGGCGGCTGCTCTCTCCGACATGGACGACACGATGGACGACCTGACCAAGAGCCTGTTCCGGTACATCCTCGCCGGCAGCGGGTCCGACGACGAGGGCAACGTGCTGACCGCCGTGCAGCTCGCGCTGGTCGGTCGCCACTACGAGCGCATCGCCGACCACGCCGTCACGATCGGCGAGCGGGTCGGCTTCATGGTGACCGGCGAGCACCCGGTGCGTCGGGAGGAGTCGATCGACTAGCTAGTTGTCGCTCTCCTCGTAGCCGAGGTCCCACTCGAGGATCAGGCGCTCACGCTCGGCGTCGCGTGCGACGCGCTCGCGGTTTCTGCGGAACTGCGGATCGTGCGGCGGGAGCAGCTGGAGCCGGGCCAAGGCGCGCTGACGGAACTCGTCGATGAGTCGCCCGTCGCCGAACACGCCGTGCACCTCCCAGTGGGGCGCCACCGCGCCCAGGTACACGACCTTGACGTGCCCCTGCGGCGGGAGCTGCTCGAGCTCTTCCCCTTCAATACTCATGCGACAACCAGGGTACCGGTCTTTTCCGAACGGCTAGCCGGCATCCGGTCGCTGGACGAGGGTGACGTCGGCGGTTTTGCGGCTGGATCCACGCAGGTACGTGACGGTCACCTTCTCACCGGGTTGGTGCTTGCGCACCGCCGTGGCGACGTTGCCGCTGTTCTTGATCTGGGTGTCGCCGATCTGCACGATCACGTCGCCCTGCTTGAGACCGGCGTCGTCGGCCGGCGAGCCCGACGTCACGTCGGTGACCGCGGCGCCGTCGTTGACGTTCACGCCCAGCTGGTTCTTCAGCTCCGGCGTGAGGTCGGTGGTGCCGACACCGAGGAACGCAGGCTTGCGGCCGGCCTTGATGTCGTCGATGACGGGCTTCGCGGACGAGATGGGAATCGCGAATCCGACGTTCTGCGCCGGCTGCGACCCGGATCCGGAGGCGACTGCGGTATTGATGCCGATGACGCACCCGTTGGCGTCGACCAGCGGTCCGCCCGAGTTGCCCGGGTTGATGGCGGCGTCAGTCTGCAGGACCGTCTCGATCGCGGTGCCGATCTCGCTGCCGGGACGGGGCGGTCCGGAGATGATCCCGCGGGTCACGCTGAGCCCGCCCTCGAGCGCGAGCGCGTTGCCGATCGCCACGACGTCGTCGCCAACCTGCACCTTGTTCGAATCGTCGGTGCACACGACCGGGAGATTGCCGGCGTCCACCTTGAGCAGCGCGACATCGGCGCTCGGGTCGGCGCCCACCACGCGCGCGTCGAGCGAGCGGCCGTCATTGAGCTGGAGCTTGGCGCTCTGCGCCCCGCTGACGACGTGGGCGTTCGTCACGAGATAGCCGTCATCCGAGAGGAAGAAGCCGGTCCCAGCGCTCTGACCGCCGCGCTCGTTGACGGTGACGGCGACGACCGCGGGCTCGACCTTGGCGATGATGCCGGCGACGTCTCCGTTGCGACTGATCGCCGATGACGGGCGCGAGACCTTGCTCGTCTTCGTCGGCGCAGGCGTCGAAGAGGTGTTGTCGTCGCGGCCGAACGCGAAGTACGCGCCCGATGCGACGAGCGCGCCGCACAGCCCACCGACGAGGGCGCCGATCAGGAATTGCCGGAGCCTCTTGGGGCGCTCGGGTGAAGGAGGGCCCGGGGGCGCGGGCGGCGGAGGGACCGTGGGCGGCTCCGCGGGCCACGCCGGCGGCGAGGGGTCGGTCAAGACGTCCGCGGGGGGTACGACGTCATCAGGCATCAGTCTGTCTCCAAACCAGGGGGGTCGTGCATCGCAATCTCAAACGCCGCCGGATCCGTAGAAGGTTCCTGAAACCGTTGTCATGTTGCTCTCATCTCCGCCCCCGCATGATGCCTGCGCTTTCCGGGAACCGGAATGCGCCCCCTGCCGTTTGAAACGATGAGCCCTATGGATTTCGACCTCCCCCAGTCGCCCCCCGCCGACGACCAGGAGCATCAGTGGATGCTCGAGGCCAGGTGCCGAGGCCGGGCGCCCACCGATTTCTTCCCCTCCGACGGCGTCGGCGTCGAGCAGGCCCGCAAGGTCTGCGCCGACTGCCCCGTCAAGGAACCGTGCCTCGAGTACGCCCTCACCTACCGGATCGACCACGGCGTCTGGGGCGGTGCCTCCGAGCGCGAACGGCGCCGCATCCTCCGCCGCCGCCGCCACGAGCTCCGCACTCCTTCTTCGTCCTGAGCTCGGGACTTCGCGACCGCTCCGACCGACACGCCGGAGCAGCGGTGCCGGCCCGGGCGCACCAGTCCGGCGTGCCGGCCGGCGCGGTCACCAGGAGAAGGGGCCGAGGACGAAGTTGGTGACCCGGTCGAGGGCGTTGGCCGAGGGCGACGGGCCAAAGTCGGCGACGATCTGGTCGATCTGGTCGACGGGGGCGTCGGACGCGGTCGTATAGACGACGTCACCCGACTGCCACACCATGACCACTCCGCCCGGCGTGCGGTACTGGCGGACGTCGCGTCCGTCGACGGTTCGGGGCTCGGCGCCCGCGGGGAGACCGGTGGGGTCGAGGTCGCCCTTCTGCTCGAAGACCGACACGCTGTAGAGCCCGTCGCTATAGAAGAGGTGGAGCGTGTCGTGGGCCTCGTCGTACCGGCCCACCAGCCGGAACCGGTCGCCGGCGCCGCCGGGGGCACGGAACGGCGCCGCCACGTCGTGCAGCACGCGCGGCTGACGGTTCGTGCTGTGGGCCGGCGGGTGGGGTGCTCCGGCGGGGAGCGCGCCGATGAACGTCCCCGGGGGCCCGCTGATGCTCGTGAAGCCCACTGCGCGCACGCTGCGCCCGCGGGCGTCGAGTTGCTCCCGCCGCAGCAGCAAGCTCGTCGATTCGTCGAGGTAGAGGCGCTCGCGGATCTTGCCGTGGTGACGATCGGTGGCATCGACCTCGCGGGTCGGGCGGCCGGCCACGGTCGGACCGTCGCGGACGGAGAGCTCCCACTTGTCCGACGCCGGAGGCACGTCTGGCTTGGTTTGCCGGCTCCAGACCGCCAGCCACCCGTGGGGCCCCAGCACGAAGCTACGGGCGCCATCCACGATCACGCGCGGCTGCTCACCCAGGGCGAGCACGCCGTTGGAGCTGCGAACGAAGACGTCGCTGCTGTGCTCACCGGTCGAATCGGACCACGTCACTTCGAGGACCCCCGAGAAGTCCTGCTCCCTGGCGGCCCGGCGGGCGTCGTCGAGCAGCTGCACGCCCGGCCCCGTCTGCGACGACGCCGCCTGCTCCGGCGCCAGCACGAGCGGCGCGACGCCGGCGAGCGCGGCGACGGTCGCTCCGACGATCAGCGCGCGGGGCGAACGGATGCTCATTTCCGGAACGGAGTGATCATGCTGAGTGTCGCCAGCCGGCTGACCGGCTCGTCCGAGACCGACGTGCGCACCGCATGCGAGTCGGCGAGTGCGGGAACGCGGGGCGTCACGCGATTCGAGGGCGGGATGACCAGCGACGCGACCACGACCGCGGCCACCGCGACCGCTGCAGTCGCGGCGGCAGCTACGCGCGGGACGCGCGATCTGCGCCGGGCGCGAGCCTTCGCCATTTCGGGGGAGAGCATGTCCTCCCAGAACCCGGGCCGCGCCTCGTGCACCGGCAGGCCGCGCAACGCGTCGCGTGCGAACGCCACCTCGTCGCGTTCGGAGCGCCATTCCGATGACTCGGCCAGGTAGCTGTCGACCGTCTCGCGCTCGGCAGGGTCGAGCTCCCCGTCGAGGTAGGCGGAGAGACGATCGTCGGGAGCGGGGCGCGCGTTCATGCCGTCTCTCCTGTGCTGACGAGCGCGTCGCGCAGCAGCCGGCGACCGCGATGGATCCGCGAGCGGACGGTGCCGACCGGGACGCCGAGCGACTCGGCGATCTCCTCGTACGGCAGGTCGGCGACGTCACAGAGAACGACGGCGGAGCGGAACTCCTCCGGGAGGGCCGCCAGCGCCGCCTGCACCTCGTCGGAGAAGCCGGTGGAGACCTCGTCGGCGGCGGGCGCGGGCGGGATGACCCAGTCCGGGTCCTCAGGGAACGAGTCGGCGGGACGCCGCCGCCGGCGCCGTACTTCGTCGAGGAACACGTTCGTCACGATCCGGGCCAACCAACCTTCGAGGGATCCCGGCTCGTAGCGCTCGAGGCCCTTGCGGACCCTCAGCAGCGCTTCTTGCACGAGGTCCTGTGCGTCGCTGTCGTTGCCGGCCAGGCGGTAGGCGACGTTGTAGAGAAATCGCCCGTGATCACGGGCGACTTCCTCCCAGGTCGGGACCCCGCCGGCCATCACAAAGAACGACGTCGGGCGGGTGCGTGGTTCCCGGCTTCGAGGAGGCCGGGGCGGAGAGGTGGCTCGCCGGGGCGAGTTAGGCCGAGTCTTCCTTCTTCTCCGGCTTTTCCTCGTCGGCGGACTTGTCGCCCTCGTTGATGCCCTTCTTGAACTCCTTCGAAGCTTGGCCCATCGAGCGGGCGAGCTTCGGGAGCCGTGTGCTGCCGAAGAGGACCAGGACGATCACGAGGATGATGATCAGCTCGGTCGGGCCCAGGTTCATGCGACGTGCCCTTTCCGAATCGGGACTTCGAACAGAGGTTAACCCCTTTGTGTCGGCGGACGACCATCACGCAGCCCCCGGCCTTGTGCTCAGGAGGAAAGGAGTGCGTGGGCGAGCAGCTCGAGGTCGTCGAGGGAGGTGACCGAGAACGGCAGCGGTCCGGCCCCCACGATGAGGGTCTCGACGCCGAGCGCCTCCCACCCGTCGCGCTGGGCGCGCAGATCGTCGACGGTTCCGACTAGGCGGCCGACCCGCCATTCGTCGAGCGTGCCGTTGACGACGCCTCCGGGCATGACCTCGCGCATGCGCGCGAAGCGGCGCGCGAGGTCCGTGCGGTCCTCGCCGGCGAGTGCATACAGGCCCAGCGTCCGCCACACCGTCGCGGGATCACGCCCGACCTTGTCGCACGATCGTTCGACCACGTCGAGACGATCGCGGTAGGCGTCGGGCGTCCACACCCAGCAGGTGTTCCAGCCGTCGGCGTGCTCGACTGCGAGCTGGATGAGCCGGTCGCCCTTGCCGCCGACGAACACCGGCGGACGCGGCTGCTGCACCGCCGGCGGTCGGTTCACCGCGCCCGCGGCGCGGTGGTACCGGCCGTCGAACGTGAGTGGCCCTCCGCCGAGCAGGCCGCGCACGACGTCGACCGCCTCCGCCAGGCGGGCGAGGCGCTCGCCCGGGGGCGGGAACGCCAGTCCGACGGCCTCGTACTCCGGCGCGTACCAGCCGGCACCGAGACCCACGTCGAGCCGGCCGTCGCAGACGCGGTCGAGCGTGGCGAGCGCCTTGGCGAGCACCGACGCCGGCCGCAGCGCCTCGCACGCCACCAGGGTGCCGAGCCGGGGACGGGTCACGGTGCGAGCGAGCGCGGCCAGCGTGACGACGGGCTCGAACGCGCCCTGACGCTCGTCGGTCCCGCCGTACTTGACGAGGTCGAGGAAGAGATGGTCAGAGAGCCATAGCGAGTCGAACCCGAGCGCCTCCGCCCGCCGCCCGTGCTCGAGGATGGTCTCCCAGCGCAGCGGCGACTCCCCGGGCACGGAGTAGTCGTACTGGGGCAGGGCAAAGCCGATCCGCACGACCGCCCAGCCTAGGGATCAGCGACGAGCCGTTCGTAACCTTGCCTCGTGCTGGAG
>JBKOWN010000109.1:0-50345 GCA_046724435.1 Actinomycetota bacterium | reverse complement strand
GAGAACATCCTCGCTGACCTGCGCAACGCGGGGCTCGTCTTCACCCGTCGAGGCGCCGAGGGCGGCTACGCGCTGACCCGGGCGCCGAGCGAGATCTCGATCGCGGAGGTCCTGCGGTCGGTCGAGGGACCGCTGGCCGCCGTGCAAGGGTCCCGTCCCGAGGCCTTGCACTATCGGGGCGCCGCCGTCCGCCTCCCCGAGGTGTGGGTCGCGTTGCGCGCCAACCTACGGGCGGTTCTCGAGCGCGTTTCCCTCGCCGACCTGGCCGCGGGCGCCCTGCCCGAGAGCGTCGCCGCCCTCACCACCGATGCGGACGCCTGGCAACCACACTGATCAGTGATTCGGCGGCGCGGTGCTGATCTCGCCCAGCAACGAACGGGGATCGCGTTCGCCTGCCAGATCGCCGAGCGACACGATCCCGACAGGCCTGCCGTTCTCGACCACCGGTACCCGCCGCAGCGCACGCTCTCGCATGAGACGGATGGCGTCGTCGGCGCTGTCGGTGGGCGCGATGCAGACGACCTCGGGGCTCACGACATCACCGAGCGTCGACGTGGCGTCACGGCCTTCGGCGATCGCCCGCACGACGAGATCCCGGTCTGTGACGATGCCCGCGAGCATCCCTCCCTGCACGACCAGCACGTCCCCGATGTCGAGGTCGCGCATCTGCTGTGCGGCGTCGGCAACGCTCGAGCTCGCCGGGAGCGATGCCGGCATGGTGGTCATGGCGTCCTTGATTGATTTCGCCATCGATCCTTCCTTCCTGTGAGCCGCGGAAGCCATGCTTCCCGCGGACGCCGCGTTTCTCGATGTGTTCCCGGTGGAACCTGGCCGCGGCCTCTCGCATTCCGGCAAGCAGGCGGCTGAGGGAGTGGCGGCGCGTAGGCTGAGTCTCCTTCCGGGATGAATCCATGACAGGGCTGACCGAGCACAGCACCGCGATCCGGACTCCCGACCAACGTCTCCGCGTGTTTGTCAGCTCCACGCTGGAAGAGCTGGGTCCCGAGCGCGCCGCTGTCTCGCGTGCTATATCGGCGCTCCGGCTCACTCCGGTGATGTTCGAGTTGGGAGCGCGCCCGCACCCTCCTCAGGAGCTGTACCGCGCGTACCTCGAGCAGAGCGACATCTTCATCGGTCTGTACTGGCAGCGTTACGGCTGGGTCAGTCCGGGTATGGACATCTCGGGTCTGCAGGACGAGTTCGAGCTCTCGGGGTCGCTTCCCCGTCTGCTCTACATCAAGGCACCTTCGCCCGATCGAGACCCGCGATTGACTGAGGTGATCGAGCGGATCAGGGGTGAGGCCGCAGATTCGTACCGCAACTTCCGTACCGCCCGGGAGCTTGGCCGTTTGGTCCGCGATGACCTCGCGGTGATGCTCAGTGAGCGCTTCGCTGCGGCCGGTACGGCGGTGCCTACGTCACCAGAGCATCCCGGGCGAGCGGTTCGTTCACTACCGGTGGACACGACTTCGCTGATCGGTCGAGAAGAGGTCATCGACGACGTCGCCGGGCTCATCCAACTTCCGGAGACGCGGCTCGTCACGCTCACCGGTCCCGGAGGGATCGGAAAGACGCGGCTCGCGGTCGCGGTGGGCGAACGTCTCGGCAATCGCTACCTGTCGGGGGAAGTCTTCGTGCCGATCGCGTCAGTCGCCAAGCCAGAGCTCGTGTTGGTGAGTATTGCCAGTGCGGTGGGAGCCGATGTCTCGCGTTCGCAGTCGCCGCTGGACGCACTCGTCGAACACTTCGGCGATACGCCCTTCCTGCTCGTGCTCGACAACTTGGAGCGGGTTGTTGCCGCGGCTCCTGATCTCGAAGAGGTCTTGACGCGCTGCCCAGGCGTGAAGATCTTGGCCACGAGCCGGATTGCCCTTCGCCTGCGCGGCGAACGCGAGTACCCGGTTCCCGCACTTTCGCTTCCGCCGGCTTCCGGCGATTGGCAGGTCGAACAGCTGGCGTCGTCGCCGGCAATCGAGCTGTTCGTTGACCGCGCTCGTGCGGTACGTCCCGACTTCGCTCTCACCACTGAGAACGCCGGCGCTGTGGCGGAGATCTGTCGACGCCTCGAAGGCGTGCCGCTGGCGATCGAGCTGGCGGCAGCACGCACGCGGCTGCTCAACCCAGACGCCCTGCTGGCCCGGCTCGAGACGTCCCTCGACGCCACGGGCACCGGTCCCGTCGATCTGCCCGAACGTCAGCGCACCCTGCGGGCCACCGTTGATTGGAGCGTCGGGCTCCTCGACAAAGCCGAAGGAGCCATGCTTTCCACGCTCGCGGTGTTCGTCGACGGCTGGGCAATCGAGGCCGCGGCCCACGTGAGTGACCGCGACGAGGACAGCACCCTCGATCTGATCGAAGCCCTCGCTCGGCAGAGCCTCGTGCGCGTCGACGCAACAGCTCGGGAGCCGCGGTTCCGCATGCTCGAGACCGTCCGGGAGTTCGTCGCCGAGCAGTCGGCGGCGAATGCCGATCTCGCCGAGGTCCAACGACGCCACGCGAATTACTTCCGCGATCTGGCCGAGCGCGCCGACCGGCCCCTGCGCGGTTCGGATCAGTCCGACTGGGCGGAGCGCCTGCAGGTTGAGTGGGCCAACCTGGGTGCGGCCATTCGCTGGTTCCTCGCTCACGACATCGAGCCGCTGCCGCACCTGTTCCGTGCCCTGTGGGTGTTCTGGGCGATGCGGGATCACCTCATCGAAGTTCGGTCCTGGATCGACGAGCTCACACCCGCGGTCGCCTCCCTGGACGACCACGCACAAGCGGAGCTCTTCTGGTCAGCGGCCGCCACGTTCGAGCAGCTCGGCGACGACACCGCGGCTGTGGCCGCCAAGGGCCGCTTGGAGCCGTTGCTGGGAGCCTTCGACGACCCATTCCTCGAGGCCATCGCACACTTGGCCATCTCCTGGGTGTTGCCGATCGTCAACGACTTCGACGGTGCGCTGCGAGAAGCGTCTCTGTGCCGTGAACACCTGCGCGATCAGGACGAGCCGTTCTGGAGCGCCATCGCTCTCAGCACCGTCGGAGAAGTGGAGCTCGATCTCGGGCGCCTCGACGATGCTCTTCCTCACTTGATGCAAGTGCGCGACCTGAGCCGGCAGTTCGATAGCGCGTGGCTCTCCGTCTCTTGGTCGCAGCTCGGGATCCTCGCCATCAGGCAGGGCCGGCTCGACGATGCTCGACCGTTGCTCGACGAGGGCCTCACCATGAGCTTGGACGTGGAGAGCACCGTGGGCGTCACCCTCTGCCTGGCGGGGTTCGCCCGGCTGGCATTCGCGTCGGGCGCCCCGGACACGGCCGCGGTCACCCTCGGCGCAGCAGAGGGCATCCGGCGTCGAGCAGGCATACAGGTTTGGCCGGCCCTCCGGCGCGGCGAAGCCGAGCTCGTCGAGCAGCTGAAGCGCGCGCTCGGCGAGGATGGGTTCGACGAGTCGTTTACGTCGGGTTCCCACCTCAGCCGGCGTGAGGCAGTGGCAATTGTCCGGGGAGAGGACAACCTGGCCTGACGGCCGGCCTGCCCCTCCGCTGAGGCCCGGGCGGGAATCGTGACGTAGCCTCGGCTGCGAGGACGGCTTTGCCGGCCGTTGCTGCAAAGCCGGAGCTTGCGACGGCGACAGAGGAGCAATATGGCCGACAGGACCGAGCACGCGACGCCGGTCGCGCTCGTCGAGGACGTCTACGGCCGCTATCCGGAACGGGTCGCAGTCGGCCGCCGCCGCTTGGGGCGGCCGCTCACGTACGCCGAGAAAGTGCTGTTCGCGCACGCCGAGGACCCGCACACCATCGGGTTGGAACGCGGTGTCGACTACGCCGATTACCGGCCCGACCGGGTCGCGATGCAGGACGCGACCGCGCAGATGGCCCTGCTCCAGTTCATGACAGCGGGCCTCCCGCGCGTCGCGGTGCCGACGACCGTGCACTGCGACCATCTCATCCAGGCGCGGGTCGGCGCTGAGATCGACCTCAAGAACGCGCTCGACGCCAACTCCGAGGTGTACGAGTTCCTGCGCACGGTGTCGGCGAAGTACGGCATAGGGTTCTGGAATCCCGGCTCGGGGATCATCCACCAGGTCGTGCTCGAGCAGTACGCGTTCCCGGGCGGGATGATGCTCGGCACCGATAGCCACACGCCCAACGCCGGCGGGCTCGGCATGGTCGCCATCGGCGTAGGCGGCGCCGACGCGGTCGACGTGATGGCGGGTTGGCCGTTCAACACGAAGGTCCCGAAGGTCATCGGCGTGCACCTCACGGGCCGGCTGTCGGGATGGACTGCGCCCAAGGACGTGATCCTCAAGGTCGCCGGCATCCTCACCGTGAAGGGCGGTACGGGCGCGATCGTCGAATACTTCGGCGGCGGGTGTGAGTCGATCTCGGCGACCGGCAAGGCCACCATCTGCAACATGGGCGCCGAGATCGGCGCCACGTGCTCCCTCTTCCCGTACGACGACCGGTCGGCGATGTATCTCAAGGCGACACAGCGCGAGGAGATCGCCGACCTCGCCAACGAGTACGCGCACCACCTGCGGATCGACCCCGAGGTCGAAGACGAGCCGGAGCGTTTCTACGACCGCGTCGTCGAGATCGACCTCGACCAGCTCGAGCCGCACCTCGTCGGCCCGCACACGCCCGACCTCGACCGGCCCGTCTCCGAGGTGCGCGACGCGGTCGAGGCGGAGGGCTACCCGCCCGAGATCTCGTACGCGCTCGTCGGCTCGTGCACGAACTCGTCGTACGAGGACATCGGTCGCGCCGCCCACGTCGCCCGGCAGGCGAAGGCGGCGGGGCTCGAGACCCGTTCGCCGCTCCTCATCACGCCCGGCTCCGAGCAGGTGCGGGCGACGATCGAGCGCGACGGTCTGCTCGACGACCTCGAGGCGATCGGAGCCAGCGTGCTCGCCAACGCCTGCGGGCCCTGCATCGGGCAATGGAAACGCGACGACATCGAGATGGGCGAGCGCAACACGATCGTCACGTCGTACAACCGCAACTTCCCGCGCCGGAACGACGGCAATGCCGACACGCTGGCATTCATCGGTTCCCCGGAGACCGTCGTCGGCATGGCGCTCACCGGCCGGCTCGACGTCGACTTCGTCCACGACGGCGTGCCCGGGCCCGACGGAGCACCGGTGCATCTCGAGCCGCCCGTCGCCGACGAGCTGCCGGACAAGGGCTTCGACCCCGGTGACTCCGGCTTCCAGCCCCCGGCGGGCGACTCCTCGAAGGTGGAGGTCCTCGTTCAGCCGGGCAGCGAGCGCCTCGAGCTGCTCGAGCCGTTCGCGGCGTGGGACGGCGAGGACCTCACCGGCCTGCGCGTTTTGCTCAAGGCGGTGGGGAAGTGCACGACCGACCACATCTCGCCCGCCGGCCCGTGGCTGCGCTACCGCGGCCACCTCACGAACATCTCCCAGAACCTCTTCACGGGTGTGTCCAACGCGTTCGCCGACGGGCACGGCAACGGCACCGACGCGCGGGACGGATCCGTGAAGCCGCTGCCCGAGCTGGCGCGGGAGTACAAGGACGCCGGCATCGAGTGGGCCGCCGTCGGCGACGAGAACTACGGCGAGGGCTCGTCGCGTGAGCACGCGGCCATGGAGCCGCGCTTCATGGGTGGTCGGGCGATCATCGTGCGCTCGTTCGCGCGGATCCACGAAGCGAACCTCAAGAAGCAGGGCGTGCTCGCGCTGACGCTCGCCGATCCCGCCGACTACGAGAAGTTCCGGGCTGACGACACGGTCGACGTGGTGGGGCTCGCCGAGCTCGCGCCGGGCAAGCCCGTCACAGTCGTCGTGCACCACGCCGACGGGTCCCGTGACGAGATCCGGACCACGCACACGATGTCCGAGGAGCACATCGAGTGGTTCCGGGCCGGCTCGGCGCTCAACGTCCTCCGGCAGCAGTCCTGATCGAGCCCACGACATGAAAAGCTCGAGCCTTCGTGTCCTCGTCGTGGCCGTCGTGCTCGCGGCTGGTCCCGCGCTGGCCGCTCAGCCGGCGATCGCTCGCGAGACGCAGGCGACTCCGAGCCCAACGCCGAGGGTGGAGGTCCTCGCTCCCGGGAAGGCGCCACTCGAGCAGCTCCGGCTCTCGCCGCCCGTGGGAACGTCGCAACGGTCGTCCATGACCGTGACTTTCTCAGTCCAGCAGTCGGGTGTGTCGTCCGCCAGCGTCAACCCGCCGCCGACCAAGGCCACAGTGGTGACGACGCTGCAGGGAATGACCCCCGAGGGCAACCTGCAGATCAGCTTCACGTATCCCTCGTTCGAACTGTTGCGCGGTGGCAAAGCCAGCAAGTCCCAGCGGCGGCAGATCCAGCAGGCGTTCTCGGGACTGACCGGCCTGTCGGGGCAGCTGACCGTCACACCGCAGGGCGTGCTCGTCGACAGCTCGCTCAACGTTCCGCCGAATCTCGATTCGTCGGTGTCGAGCCTGGTCACGCAGCTCGGCGACCAGCTGCGCACGCTTGCGATCCCCTTCCCCGAGGCGCCGGTCGGCGTTGGCGCGCGCTGGCGCGCCACCACCGACCTGGGGCTGAACGGGATCCAAGCCAATCAGGTCTACGAGTACACGCTGAAGAAGCGCACGGGATCGAGGGTCGTGCTCGGCGTGCGCGGCACGCAGACGGCCGGCAAACAGACGGTCGAGCTTCCGAACGTGGCGCCCGGCACCCAGCTCCAGGTCCAGAGCTACAAGACGACGTTCCGCGGCGAGAACACCGTCGACCTGACGAGTCTGCTGCCCGTCGCCGGTGAAGTCCGATCGAGCGGCAACCAGGCGTTTCGCATCCAGTCAGGTTCCGACAGCGGGACCCTGCGCCAGCATCTCACCGTGCACCTGGTGTTGAAGCCGGAGACAGCCTGAGCGCGGCGACTCAGCCCCAGCGGGCGAGCTCGGCGTCGAGGTCGAGCGGGTCGGTCGACGCCTCGTGCTCGAGGTCGCCCCATTGCTCACGCGGCACGAGCCACATGATCTCGAACTCGTTGCCGTCCGGATCCCTGCCGTAGAGCGACTTCGTGGCGCCGTGGTCGCTCTGGCCGACCAGCGCGCCGAGGCGCGCGAGCGTGTCTCGGCCGGCGGCGAGGTCGTGGATCGAAGGCACTTCCCACGCCAGGTGGTACAGGCCGACGCGGCCGCGCTCGGGGCCGGGCGCATTTGCGCCGAGCGAGAAGAGACCCAGATCGTGGTGGTTCGTGGTGCCCGCCGCTTTCAGGAAGGCGGCGACGCCGGGGATGCGCTGGACGACCTCGAACCCGAACGCCTCCTGGTAGAAGGCAGCGGCTCGATCGGCGTCGCGCACGTACAGGACCGCGTGATTCAGGCGCCGTACCGGGATCATGGCGAATGCAACGCTACTCCCGTCGTGTGGAGTCCGAGCGCGGGCGCGAGGTCAAGCACCGCCGACTCGGAGCGCGCGCAGCCGATCCACGACAGACGGGAAGGCGTCGAGGAAGGCGTCGACGTCCTCGGCCGTCGAGCTCCAGCCGACGCTGACGCGCAGTGAATGGTCGGCGTCGACGCCCATGGCAGCGAGGATCGGCGACGGCTCGAGCGCCTCGCTGGAGCACGCCGACCCCGAGTGGACCGCCACACCCCGCTGGTCGAGGCCGAGCAGGATCGGCTCGGCCTCGACGCCGTCGACGCCCAGGCAGACGAGGTGCGGCACCCGGTCGACCGGGTCGCCGTACTGCAGGACACCACCGACGCGCGCCGGGGCATCATGCGCGACGCGGTCGGTGAGCTCGCGCTGCGCGTGGGCCTCCGCCGTAAGCCGCCCGTCGGCGGAGACCTCGGCGGCCGCGGCGCCGAAGCCGACCATGGCCGGGACGTCCTCGAGGCCGCCCCGCCGGGCGCGTTCCTGCGCGCCGCCGACCACGAACGGCGGCAGTCGCAGGCCGCGGCGGACGAGCAACGCGCCGGCGCCCTTGGGCCCGCCGAACTTGTGCGCGCTCACCGAGCACAGATCGGCGCCGAGCGCGCCGAACTCGACTGCGACGTGCCCTGCCGCCATGCACGCATCGACGTGGACGAGCGCGCCGCGCTCTCGGCACGCCGCCGTCACTGCCGCCGCCGGCTGGATCGTCCCGACCTCGTGGTTGGCGAGCTGAACGGTGACGAGCGCGGTCGCGGGTCGGATCGCGTCGAGCACCGCGGCGGGGTCGTGGCGGCCGAGGCGATCGACGCCGACCACGGTCACCTCGGCGCCGCTGCGGTGACACGCGTCAAGCACGGCGGAGTGCTCGACTGCAGTCGTCACGATGTGCGCCGGCGCGTCGGTGCGGGCCACCGCGCCCCAGACTGCGGTGTTCACTGCCTCGGTCCCGCTGGCCGTGAAGACGACCTCCCGCGGCCGTGCGCCGAGCAGCGTGGCGACCTGCTCGCGCGCGTCCTCGAGCGCCACGCGCGTCACCCGCCCTTCGGCGTGGAGACGTCCGGGATCGGCGTGATGGTCACGCAGGAACGGCAGCATTGCCTCGAACGCGGCGGGGCGCAGGGGTGACGTGGACGCGTGGTCGAGGTACGCGCGCCGCACGAGCGAGCGTCAGACGCGTGCGACGCAGTGCTCGTCGCCCGCGGGACGGCTCTCCGTGAACAGAGGATGCGTCTCGCCGTACAGCCCGGCGAGCATCCCGCGGATCATGCCCCGATCGACCGAGCACACGACGTGGGGGTACTTCTTGGCCGCGTCGCCGAATGGGCACTGCTCTGACACGATCGTGAGTGATCCGCCGCTCGCCTCGGCGTGGGCGGCGAACCCGTGGGCGGTGAGCGCGTCGGCAACGGTTGCCAGGGCGGCGCGGACCGATCGGTGGCCAGCGCCGGCGTCGTCGGTCTCGGGGGTCATGCGAGCGGCGATGGCGATCCCGTAGTCGTACCCGACCTCTTCGGCCATGGCGGCGGCCTGGTCGGGGTCGAGCAGTTCCAGTGAGCGGGCCAGGAGGGTCGCGAGGAGGTCGTCCCGCCGGGGTGGGAAGTTCAGCGAGGTGTCGAGCTCGCCGGCGCGGTACCGCTTCGACGGCCGGCCCGCCGTCTCGTGGCGAGCCAGCTCGACGGTCAGGTACCCGCCGGCCGTCAGCTTCTCGAGGTGGTGGCGGGCGACGTTGGGATGCAGGTCGAAGCGCTCGGCCACTTCGGCTGCGGTGACCCCGTCGGCGCCGGCCCGCACGAACAGGTAGATGTCGCGGCGGGTCGGGTCCCCGAAGGCGCTCGTGACCGCGCTGACCGCGGCGCTGAACTCGTCGGCGCTGAGCCCGGCGCCCCTGGGCTTCGCGGCCGGCTCCGTCATGCCGGTATTCTACCTATGCACGTAGTGGAAATGCCCCCCCGGGCGAGGAGAGGCGAGGAGACGCCAATGCCCACCGAGGCCGCCGTCCTCGAGGCCCTGCGTCCGGTCGAGGATCCCGAGCTGCACCAATCGATCGTCGACCTCGACATGGTCAAGCAGGTCGCCATCGACGGAGGTCGGGTGGCGGTGACCGTCGCTCTCACTGTGTCCGGGTGCCCGCTCAAGCCCGAGATCACCCGGCGCGTCAGCGAGGCCGTCCAGCCCCTCGACGGTGTCGAGTCGGTCGACGTGGACCTGACCGTCATGGACGACGAGCAGCGCCAGGCCGTCGCCGAGCGACTGCGTCAGCAGCATGCGGGCGCTTCGGCGGCCGACGGCCGGCCCGCCCGCGTGAACCCGTTCACCGACGCCCGCACCCGCGTGCTCGCAGTCGCGTCGGGGAAGGGCGGTGTCGGGAAGTCCTCGGTGACCACGAACCTCGCGGTCTCGCTCGCCCGGCGTGGCTACAAGGTCGCCGCCGTCGACGCCGACGTGTGGGGCTTCTCGATGCCGCGCATGCTCGGCATCGACCACCCACCTGTCGTGCTCGACGACGTCATCATCCCGCCCGAGGCGAACGGCGTGAACCTGATCTCGATGGGGTTCTTCGCCCGGGAGGACCAGCCGGTCGTGTGGCGGGGCCCGATGTTGCACAAGGCGCTCGAGCAGTTCCTGACCGATGTGCACTGGGACGAGCCCGACTTCCTCGTCGTCGACATGCCCCCGGGCACCGGCGACATCGCGTTGTCGATGGCGCAGTTCCTGCCCCGGGCCGAGGTGCTCATCGTGACCACGCCGCAGCCCGCCGCGCAGCGTGTTGCCCAGCGCGCCGCGTACATGAGCCAGAAGGTGAACCTCGACGTGATGGGCGTGATCGAGAACATGTCCTGGTTCCGCGGCGACGACGGCAAGGCGTACGAGCTCTTCGGCGCCGGCGGCGGGCGTGAGCTCGCGGACCAGCTGGGTGTCCCGTTACTCGGGCAGGTGCCGCTGGTGCCGGAGTTGCGCATCGGCGCCGACGAGGGCCGCCCGTTCGTCGTGACACACCCGGACGATGAGGCGTCGCAGGCCTTCGTGGCCATCGCCGAGCGCGTCGAAGATCTCGCGCCGAAGAAGATCTACCGCCCCGAGCTCAAGATCACGTAGGGCGCGCTCCGGAGGCCGGCCGGAGCTCGCGTACATAGCCGAGGTTTGTCGTGTACAGCGCGGCGACCGTCTCGCCCTGCGAGTGCACGGCGTAGAGGTCGCGCCGCACCCGCCACGACCGGATCCTCCGGCGCGTACCGTCGTCGAAGGCGAGGTAGTACCAGTACCGCGGGTTGTTGCTGTTGCCGGACCCGAAGATCTGACGTCGTCGGCGTGCCCGCACCAACGCGCCGGTGGTCTTCCGGTTGCCCCAGAAGTCGGGCACGGCCCGCACCAGGAGGACGATCGCCCACAGAAGGAGGAGCGCGGCCGGGATCGTGAGCAGCAGCGCGCTCCGTCCGACCCAGTCGAGCTGTTCACGATTCAGGAGAGGGTCGGTCGACGTGATCGGATCGGCCGCTGACCGCGCGACACGGATGAGCCCGTAGAGAGCGGCCACTGCCGCTGCGCCCCAGAGCACGGCGAGGAAGCTGGCGAGCGCGGGGTGCTTGCCCCAGCCCGGCGGCCAGCCGCGCGGATAGCCGACGCGCACGCGACGCCACCGACCGCCGAAGCGACTCCAGGCGCCGTTGTCGTCCTCGGTGCCGAACGGTAGGAGTGCGACCGCGGTCGGGGCGATGCCCATCACGCCTGCGTACGCGAAATGCCGACCCCACAGCTGCACGGCTGCCGGCGACAAGTCGGCGAGCTGCTCGTTCTCGCGCAGGTGCGCACGCAGGGCGAGGCAGCGCGCCGTCGTGTCCTTTCCCGTCGCCGTCGGCAGCTGCGCCAGTGATCGTGAGAGGCGGCCGTCGGCCAAGACGATCAAGACGATGCCGACGACCGCGATGCCACCCGCGATGGCCGCCGCCGCCGGCTGCTTGCTGCTCTCACCGCCGACCACGCTCGACAGGTAGAGGAGCCCGCCGATCGCGAACGGGCCCACGCCGAAGAGCGACACCAACCAGCCGGGCCAGCGGTCCCGCGTCAGCCCGCGGTCCTGCGCATCGCCGATCACCTCTCGGCTGAATGCCCGCTGCCATCCGCGCGACGCGTCCTCGGGCCCGGTTGTCAGCGCGTCGGTCGGCACGACACCGTCGACGGCCTTGCGCCGGACCTCGTCGAGCACCCGCTTCTCGTACGGGGTCAGCGGCTGGTCGGTGGCTGCGCCCCTGAGCCGGCAGATCGTCTTGCCCGGCTCGACCTCTTCCAGCCGGACCACGTGCCGGGCTGCGAGGTCGAGCAGCGTCGCCGGTGGAAGCTCGGCGGGCAGCTCGAAGTCGTTGCACAAGAGACCCGATACGGCGGGTGGCACCGGTGGAAGATCCTGGGTGGGAGGGCCGGGCCGGATCCGGGGTGGTCGGCGCCAGGCCGCCACGGCGACCAGGAGCAGCAACCAGACACCGGCGAGGGCCGCCGCGCCGATGAGGATCGGGATCGAGAAGGTCTCGTCAGAGTTGGACGTGGCTGCGAGCACGCCCGAGATGAGCACGGCGCATCATCGCGTGCCCCAGAGTCGGGGGATAGTGTCCGCCGCCATGAGGCGCGTTTCGCTCGCCCTCGTCGTGATCGTGCTCTCGGGGTGCGGCCTCGAATTCGGCGGCGGGCGTGGGGCGACTCGCCAGGGCCGCGACATCTTCGGCCTGTGGCAAGGGTCCGTGATCGTGGCTCTGCTCGTCGGCGGCCTGGTGTGGGGTCTCATCGTGTTCGCCGTGTTGCGGTACCGACGACGGAACGACGACCTCCCGACCCAGACGCAGTACATCGTCAAGCTCGAGATTCTGTACACGGTCGTGCCGGTGATCATCGTCGCCGTGCTGTTCGCGTTCTCGTACCGAACCCAGAACGAGGTGGACGCGCTCTCGAGCCATCCGGCGGTCACGATCGACGTCAAAGGTTTCCAGTGGCAATGGCAGTTCCACTACCGCGACGACGACATCACGGTTACCGGCCTACCCGACAAGGTGCCGACGATGGTCCTGCCGGTGGATCGCACCGTGCGGCTCGTGCTCACGTCACCGGACGTCATCCACTCGTTCTACGTGCCCAGCTTCTTGTTCAAACGCGACGCGATTCCGGGTGTGACGAACCGCTTCGACTTCGACGTGCGGGACAAGGGCACGTACACGGGCCGGTGCGCAGAATTCTGCGGGCTCGACCACGCCAAGATGACCTTTGAGGTGAAGGCCGTGAGCATGGCCGACTATCGCGACTGGATCGCAACGCAGCAGCGCGCGGCGAGCGGAGGAAGCCCGTGACGGTCACCACCGAGCGTCCCGGCACCGCCGCCGCGCCCGCGCCCGCGCCGCGCCCGAACACCGGGATCCTGCGCTGGGTCACGAGCACGGACCACAAGGTCATCGGGCTCAGCTACCTCGTGACGTCGTTCGGGTTCTTCTGCATCGGCGGCCTGCTCGCGCTCGGGATGCGGACGCAGTTGGCGCAACCGAACCAGAGCGTCCTGAGCCCCGAGACGTACAACGAGTTCTTCACGATGCACGGCAGCATCATGATGTACCTGTTCGCCGTGCCCTTCGCCTTCGGACTGGCGAACTACATCGTCCCGCTCCAGATCGGCGCGCCCGACGTGGCCTTCCCTCGCCTCAACGCCCTGGCGTACTGGATGTACCTGTTCGGCGGGCTCGTGATGATCTCGGGATTCCTGACCGCCAGCGGCGCCGCGAACTTCGGGTGGTTCTCGTACGCCCCGCTGTCCGGGGCGACGTACGCACCCGGCGCCGGACCCGACCTCTGGATCGTGGGCGTGACCGTTACCAGCACCGCGACCGTGCTCGGCGCCGTGAACCTGGTCACGACCATCTTCATGCTGCGCGCGCCCGGCATGACCATGTTCCGGATGCCGATCTTCGTGTGGAACATGCTCGTGACGAGCGTGATGGTCCTGCTGGCGTTCCCGGTGCTCACCGCGGCGCTAGCCATGCTGTTCGCCGACCGACACCTCGACGCTCACATCTTCGCGGTCCAGAAGGGCGGGACGCCGGTGCTGTGGCAGCACCTGTTCTGGTTCTTCGGCCACCCCGAGGTCTACATCGTGGCGCTGCCCTTCTTCGGCGTGGTCACGGAGATCCTGCCGGTCTTCTCGCGCCGTCCGGTGTTCGGCTACAAGGGGCTGATCTTCGCGACCCTGGCAATCGGCGGCCTGTCCACCGGCGTCTGGGCCCACCACATGTTCGCCACCGGTGTGGTGCTCCTCCCGTTCTTCAGCGCGTTGTCACTGCTCATCGCGGTGCCGACCGGCGTCAAGTTCTTCAACTGGATCGGCACCATGTGGCACGGCCAGCTGCGCTTCACCACGCCCATGCTCTTCACCGTCGGATTTCTCGTCATCTTCCTGCTCGGTGGCCTGACGGGCGTGCTCCAGGCCATGGCGCCGGTCGACTTCAACGTCACCGACACGTACTTCGTCGTGGCGCACCTCCACTACGTGGTGTTCGCGGCCGCGGGCTTCGCCGGATTCGGCGCGATCTACTACTGGTTCCCGAAGTTCACGGGACGGATGATGAGCGAGTCACTCGGCAAATGGCATTTCTGGCTGCTGTTCATCGGGTTCAACGTGACGTTCCTCGTCCAGCACCAACTCGGGTTGCAAGGGATGCCGAGGCGGGTCGTGACGTACCGTGAGAGCGATGGGTTCGGCAATCTCAACCTGATCTCGACGATCGGCTCGTTCATCATCGCCGTGAGCGTGCTCATCTTCGCCTGGAACCTGTTCCGGTCCCTGCGCCACGATGCTCCCGCCGGCGACGACCCGTGGGACGGCCAGACGCTCGAGTGGGCGACCACCTCGCCGCCGCCCGAGCGCAACTTCGACTCGCTGCCCCCGATCCGCTCAGAGCGGCCGTTCTTCGACCAGAAGTACGGCGACCTCGTCGAAGCGTCGAGGTCGACGTGAAGGTCGAATCCTTCTTTTATCTCGGCGTCACCGCGTTCTTCGTCGTGGTCGGCACGATCTACTGGTTCACGAGCTACGAGGACGCCGGCACGACGATGCTGGCGGCGAGCTCGCTCCTCGGGCTCCTTGCCGGTGGGTACCTGCTGTTCCAGGCGCGGCGATTCCCGCCCCGTCCCGAGGACCGATCCGACGCGACCCTCGCCGACGGCGCGGGCAGGGTCGATCAATTCCCTGCCTCAACGGTTTGGCCGTTCGTGTTCGCTTTCGGCGCGGCGGTGTTCGCCACCGGATTCGTGTTCGGGGTCTGGGTCATCCTCGGCGGCGCCATCGTGCTCGCGTTCGGCGTCATCGGCCTGATCCGCCAGAGTCGCGACACCTCCCCGACGGAGTGACGGGATGGGCAGGGTGCCGCTCCCGCCCCTGGCCGCCGTCGTGAGCTTCGTGGACTGCATCAACCGGAGCGACCTGGACGGGCTCGGGGCGCTCATGAGCGATGACCATCGGCTCGTTGTGCTCGACGAAACGCCGGTCGTCGGGCGCCATGCGAACGTCGAGGCGTGGAAGGGCTACTTCTCGTCGTTTCCCGAGTACGTCATCTACCCGTGGCACCTCACCGCCGCTGATTCCCGAGTGGCGGTGCTCGGCACCACGACCGGCTCCCATCTCGATCTCCCCGAGGAGGAGGAATCGAAGCTCGGCGTGATCTGGTTGGCCGAGGTCACCGACGGAGTCCTGTCGCGATGGCAGATCGTCGAGAACACGCCCGAGGCGCGCCGCCGCTACGGCGTTGTCGCCGGCTCCTCGACGTCCACGTAGCCACCCTCCGGAGTGCGCACGATGACGTCCGCCCCGGGCGGAGCCTCCGGCTTGCCCGCGGTCGGGCTTCGAGCAGCCAGCTCCTTGCACAATCGGTAGGTGAAGATCCCGGCGACCACTGGCACGACGAAGAGCGCGACGCGGAGGATGTTGGTGATGAGGTTCACCGAGACGTTGAACCGGGCCGCGAGCACGTCGTTCCCGCCGGCGACGAACAGCACGGCGTAGAACGCGAGCGCGCCGATACCGATGGCCGTCCGAACAGGCCGGTCGCGCGGGCGGTCGAGCAGGTGGTGCTCCTCGCGGTTCTCCTTCGTGAAGCGACCTTCGAGGAACGGCCACGCGTACAGCAGCATGAACGTGATCCCGGGGAGCAGCACGCCCGAGAAGAACGGGTTGGGGACCTCGTGCCCGAACGCCCTGATCTCCCAGCCGGGCAGCAGCCGCAGCGACCCCTCGAGCCAACCGACGTACCAGTCGGGTTGGGACCCGGCGCTGACGGCCGCGGGCTGGAACGGCCCCCAGATCCACACCGGGTTGATCTGGGCGAGACCGCCCAGCGCCGCGCAGGCGGCGAACACGAAGAAAAACAGCCCGATGGTCTTGGCCGTGAACGTCGGCCACAGCCGCGCGCCGACGACGTTCCTTTCCTTGCGGCCCGCCCCGCGGTATTGCGTGTGCTTCTGGCGCACCAGGATGGCCAGGTGCGCGGCGAGCAGCACCGCGATCGCGACCGGGACGATGAGAATGTGGATCACGAAGAACCGTGTGAGCACCTCGTTGCCGGGGAACTCCCCGCCGAAGATGAGGAAGGCGATCCATACGCCGACGACGGGCACCGAGATGACCACCGAGTACGCAATGCGCAGGCCCGTGCCCGACAGCTGGTCGTCCGGGAGTGAGTACCCCGTGAAGCCGTTGGCGATGGCGAGCAGGAGCAGGGTGATTCCGATCATCCAGTTGAGCTCGCGCGGCCGTCGGAACGCGCCTGTGAAGAAGATGCGCATGAGATGGGCGATGATCGAGCCGACGAAGATCAGCGCCGCCCAGTGGTGGATCTGTCGCATCACCAGACCGGCGCGCACGTCGAAGCTGATCCGGAGCACGGACTCGTAGGCCTGCGACATCGACACGCCCTTCAGCGGCGCGTAGCTGCCGTTGTAGACGACCTCCTTCGTGCCCGGCGTGAAGAAGAACGTGAGATACACCCCGGTGAGGATCAGGATCACGAAGCAATAGAGCGCGAGCTCGCCGAGCATGAACGACCAGTGATCCGGGAACACCTTGTTCAGCGCGGTGCGGACGAAGCGGGCGGCGCCGAGCCGGTCGTCGAACCAACGGACGAGGCGCTTGACGATCACGTGTCGCGATCCCAGAAGCCGGGGCCGACGGGCTCGGTGTAGTCACTTTGCGCGCGCAGCATGCCGTCGGCGTCGACCATGAGCGGGAGCTGGGGGAGAGAACGCGTGGCGGGGCCGAACACGGGCTGGGCCCCGTCGGGCACCGAGAACGTCGACTGGTGGCACGGGCAGAGCAGCTTCTTGAACTGCTGCTGGTAGAGCCCGACAGGGCAGCCCGCATGCGTGCACACCTTCGAGAACCCGACGTACCCCTGGGGCCCCCAGGACTCGCGACCGGGCCGGGTCACGACGTCTTCGCGTGCCAGACGGATCAGGATCGTCTGTGAGTCCTCGACGTCGACGTGCCCTTGAGGGAAGACCGTGAGTGCTCCGCCGACGTCGAGCGTGTCGACTCCCACAGGCTCGCCCTGCTCGTCGACGACGAGGGAGCGTTGGCGCCACTTCGTGCGGAACAGCGACTGACCCGGGTTAGGACCGAGGGATCGGATCGGGAACAACGCCGCGATGCCGATCGCACCGGCCGCGAGACCGAGCATCTTCAGGAGGAACCCGCGCCGGGAGAGCCAGGCTTCGCCGCGCTCGAAGTCTGCGCCGAACGCGGCCTGGTCCTCGTCGCTCGACGGCAGCGCCTCGCGGCCCTCGACGTAGGGGCCCTGGGGAAGTAGGTACTTGGCCACCTGCACGAACCCGAAGCCGAGCCCGCCCAGCGCGAACGCCAGCAGCGCGCCCTCGATCTGCTCCTGCCCGCCGCGGGCGTAGGTCACCGCCAGCCCGAGCGACGCCAGCGCCGTGATGCCGAAGCCGAGCGCGGTCCGGGTCGTCGCCTTCTTCTCTTGGACGTCGTCGTTCACGTTTCATCCTCCGGCGCCTTCGTCGTCGGTGGCTCGTGGCGCAGCGCAGGCGGTTCGATCCAACGGGTCATGAGCATGAGCGCGCCCAGGCCGACGAGGATCGCGACCAGGCCCTCGGTGATCGGTCCCACGAGCCCGAGCGACAACCCTCCCGGGTCCTGGGGCTTCTTGAGATACTCGACGTAGCGGACGATCGAGTTCACCTGTTGGGGCGTGAACGTCCCGGGCCCGAAGACGGGCATGTTCCCGGGGCCCGTGCGCATGGCCTCCGCCACCTCGACCGGCGTGGAGCCGTGGAGCGTCGGCGCGTCGCGGCCGACGCTCAGCGCGCCGCCGTTGCCGGCCGCGCCATGGCACGCGGCGCAGTTCTCGAGGTACAGCTGGCCGCCCTCCTGGAGATCACCGGGCGGATTGTGCACGTCGGGGATGGGCGGACCGGGACCGAGGGACGCGACGTACGCGACCAGGTCGTCGATCTGCTTCCGCGTGTAGGGAGAGGTCTTGGTGACCGACTGCCGGTCGGGCGCGGTGTTGGGCATGCGCCCAGTCGACAGCTGGAAGTCGGCGGACGCGGCCCCCACGCCGCGCAGGTCGGGCCCCTGTGCGGTGCCTTCGCCGTTCTGGCCGTGACAGTACGCGCAGCCGACGAGGAAGAGTCGATGGCCGCGATCGGCGTTGCCGGCGGCGCGGGCCCGCGGCTGCTCCTCCGCGGCGACGGCCGTGTGCAAGCCGATGGCGAGGAATCCCGCCGCGAGCAAGCCGAAGAAGAGTGCTGCGACGGCCCGGCGAGACATTCCGCGTCCCTCGTCACCGGATGACGAAGATCGTGGTGAACAGAACGACCCAGACGACGTCGACGAAGTGCCAGTAGTACCCGATCGAGTCGATGACCGGCCCGCGGCGCGCGACCGGCCCGGGCCCGGTAGCGATGACCAGCGCGATGAGCATGAGCAGGAGCCCGGCCCCGACGTGTAGCGCGTGGAAGCCTGTCATCAGGTAGTAGATCGAGCCGTATGAGTTCGACGACACCTGGAAGTCGAGTGAGAAGAACTCACGGATCTGGTTGGCGAGGAACAGCCCGCCGAGCCCGAACGTCAGCAGGAGCCAGCGCACGGTGCCGGCGCGATCGCCGCGCTCGAGGGAGCGCACGGCGAGGATGATCGTGCCGCTGGACGCGATGAGGAACACCGTGAAGATCGCCGAGGTGAGCGTCTCGAGGGTCACGCCGGGCGGTGGCCACTGCCGGGCCTCGGCTTTCAGCGTGAAATAGGCGGCAAACAGGCCGCCGAAGAACATGAGCTCCGAGGCCAGCCACACCACGGTGCCGACGGCCAGCATGGACGGCTGCCGACGGGTCGGACCCGCCGCCGTCGCCGCAGCCTCGGCCGCCACACCGTCCGCCACGGCGACAGGTTGGCACACGGCCGACCGCGGGTGAAGGCTTCTGGGCGCGTGATGAAACGGGCTTCCCGGTTACCGTGATCTCCGTGAGCGCGCTGGTCGGGCTTACAGTCGCCGTCGCAAGCTCCGGCTTTGCGGCGACGGTAGGCAAAGCCGCCGTCGTCGCGCCCCCGGCGCCGTCGTGGGACATTCTCGTGACCGACTGGTCGCTCGACGTGACCTTCCCGTTCGTCGTCGTCCTCGCGGCCGCGTACCTGATCGGCGTGCGGCGGCTCCACGCGGGCGGCCGCTCGTGGCCGGCGACGAGGACCGCCGCGTTCCTCTCCGGTCTCGTCGTCGTTCTCCTCGCCACCGACTCGGGGCTCGCCGCCTACGACCGGGTGCTCTACAGCCTCCACGTCGTCCAGCACATCCTGCTCGGGATGGTGGCGCCGCTGCTCCTGGTCCTCGGCGCGCCCATCACGCTGGCGCTCCAAGGCGGTTCTCGTGCCTCGCAACGCCGCATCCTGCGCGTCCTGCACAGCACGCCGGCGCGGGTTCTCACGCACCCGTTGACGGCGTGGTTGTTGTTCAGCACGAGCATCGTGACGCTGTACTTCACTCCGCTCTACGAGCTGTCGCTGCGCAACGGATGGTTCCACGTCGCCACCCACGCGTACTTCCTGCTGGCAGGGTGCTTGTTCCTCGCGCATGTCGTCGGCCTGGATCCGATCCCGCACGCGCTCGGGTACGGCGCCCGCCTCCTCTACGTGGTGGTGCTGTTGCCGTTCCACACGTTCGTCGGTGTCGCGCTGCTCACGATGAACACGGTCATCGCGTCCGGTTGGTACGACCAGGTCGAGCGCACGTGGGGCGCCCGTCCACTCGCCGACCAGCGGACCGGCGCCGGGCTCCTGTGGATCTCAGGGGAGCTGTTCGGGCTGCTCTGCGTCGGGATCGTCGTGCACCAGTGGATGAGCGCCGAGGAGCGGGCCGCGGCTCGTCACGACCGCCGGCTCGATCTCGAGGCGGCTGCCTCGCAGGGGGATCGGTAGCATCGCCGGAGTCGGGCCCGCGACCGCGAAGGGATCGCTTCCATGGAAGTCCGCATCGGTGTTGTCCATACGCCGAAGGAGCTGACCCTCGAACTCGACGGCGGCGTCGAGGAGGCGTTCAAGACGATCGACAAGGCGATCAAGGGCGGGGACACGATCGTCTGGCTCACCGACTCGAAGGGCCGGCGGATCGGCGTCGCCGTCGACAAGTTGGCCTACATCGAGGTCGACTCCGAAGAGGGATCGAAGCGGGTCGGCTTCGGCAGCATCTGACCCGTGCGACCCGCGCCCACCCTCCTGGCGCGGCGCCTGCTGTTCTTCACCGGGAAGGGCGGGGTCGGTAAGAGCACGGTGACCGCGGCCACCGCGCTGCTCGCCGCCGAACAGGGCCAGCGCGTGCTCGTCGTCGAAGCGGACGAAAAGGGAGCGATCCCCGGCAACTTCGAGCAGCCTTCGGTCGGGTTCGAGCCGCGCGAGGTCTATCCAGGCGTTTGCGCGATGGCGATGCGCACCGAGGACTCGCTGAGGGAGTACCTCAAGCTCAACCTGCGCGTGCCGGTGCTCGGACGGCTCGGCCCGCTGGCACGCGTGCTGGACTTCGTGGCGACGGCGGCGCCGGGAGTGAAGGAGATCCTGACTGTCGGCAAGGTGTGCTGGGAGGTGCGCGAGTCGATCGAGGGCCGGGCCGACTGGGATCTCGTCGTCGTCGACGCCGCCGCCACCGGCCACATCATCGGTCAGCTCGATGCGCCCCGCGCCATCCAGGAGCTCGTCTCGGTGGGCATGGTGCGCGAGCAGACCGACTGGATGGTCGAGCTGCTCTCCGATCCCTCGGTGACCAGCCTCAACGTCGTGGCCACGCCGGAGGAGATGCCCGTCAACGAGACGATCGAGCTCGTCGGGCGAGCGCGGTCCGAGCTCTCGGTGCCGCTCGGCGCGGTCATCGTGAACCGCGTCCTCCCCGAGCTCTTCACACACACCGACGAGGCCACGTTCGAGGCGCTGCGCGGCGACGACGCGAGCGCGGTCCTTACCTCGCGCGTCGGATCGGGTGCTACCGCGGTGCTCGACGCCGCCCGTCTCGCGGTGTCGTTGCGCAGGACCCGAGCCGCCCACCTCGCCGAGCTGCGCCAGGCCGTCGAGCTCCCGACGCTCTACCTGCCGTACCTCTTCGTGCGCGACCAGGGGCTGAGGGTCACGAAGATGCTCGCCGACGCGCTCGCCCAGGAGCTCGGGCTGTGACCCGGGCGGAGCCCCGCGCCACGAGCATCGAGTCGCTGCTCGCCACCAAGGAGATCGTCGTGTTCTGCGGGTCGGGCGGCGTCGGCAAGACCTCGGTGGCCGCGGCCGCCGGCGTCGCCGCGGCCACGCGCCTGGGCGGCAAGGTGCTCGTGCTCACGATCGACCCGGCGCGCCGGCTGGCGAACGCGCTCGGGCTCGAGGACTTCGGCAACGTCGAGAAGCCAGTGCCGGTCGAGGCATTCAAGGGGGCGGGGCTCGAGCCCCGCGGACAGTTGCACGCCGCGATGCTCGACACCAAGCGCTCGTGGGACGAGCTCGTGCTCCGCCACGCCCCCGACGAGGAGACCGCGTACCGCATCCTCGAGAACCGCCTCTACACGAACATCACCGGCCGGTTCGTGCAGAGCCACGACTACATCGCGATGGAGCGGCTGTTCGACGTGCACGCAGCCGGACGGTACGACCTGATCATCGTCGACACGCCGCCGACCCGGAACGCGATCGATTTCCTCGAGGCGCCGAAGCGCATGGCCGACTTCTTCGGCGGGCGCCTCCTGCGCTGGCTCACCATGCCCTACCGGATGGGTGGGCGGCGTGGCGCGCGCGTCCTCAACGTCGCCAGCCGGCCCTTCTATCAGGTCGCCGATCGCATCCTGGGCAGCCAGTTCCTGCAGGACATCGCCGAGTTCTTCCTGAGCTTCCAGTCGATGTACGACGGGTTCGCGCAGCGCGCCGAAGCGGTCGAGCGCCTCCTGCACGACCGGCGGACGACGTTCGCGGTCGTGACCACCCTCGAGGGGGCGCCGTTGCGAGAGGCGCAGTTCTTCTGCGAGCAGCTCACCAAGCGCGACTTTCATCTCGGCGCGCTTGTCCTCAACAAGACGCTGCCCGACTACCTGCTCTCGGCGGACGGCGCCCGCGCCGCCGACGCCCTCACGGTCGAGGCGGGACCGATCGCCGAGGAGCTCGTCAGCACGGGCGTAGCGGAGCTGGCCGACAGCCCTCGCACGGCCCGCGTGCTGCGGACCATCGGCGAGTCGTTCAGGAACTTCGCCGTGGTCGCAACGCGCGAGGCGGAGCTCAAGACCGAGCTGGGTCGAGTGCCGGAGGTCGTGGCGAACGTCCCGAACTTCGAGATCGACATCTACGACGTCGCCGGGTTGGCTCGCGTCGGGGACGCCCTCTTCGGAACGTAACGACCGAGCTTCGGGTCGCTCGCCGGCCCCATGAGGGAGGTTTCCGACCCAACGCCGTACGATTCTTCCTGTGACGCTCGGTTTCGAGTTGGCGCGGACGAACACGGCCCTCGGTGGCGCGTCGCTCGCCCACACCCGCCGGCTGATGGCGTCGTGGCAGGTGCTCGCCGACCTCTGCTTCGCCGACCTCTTGTTCCTGGCCGCCATCGAAGGCGAAGAGGGCCATCGGTTCGTCGTGCTCGGCCAGGTGCGCCCGACGACCGATCAGACGCTCTACACCGACGACATGGTGGGCACGGTCGTCGGCGAAGTGGAACGGCCGCTGATCAGCCGGGCGTGGCGGGAGGGGGAGATCGTCGAGGGCGAGACCAAGGCGCTCGGATCGACCGAGCGAGCGCGGATCAAGTGCATCCCGGTCCGATGCGAGGGGACCATGATCGGCCTCGTCACGCGAGAGACGCCGCTCCAGTTCGGTCGCCGGGCCGGCTCGCTCGAGCGCAAGTACTTCGAGGTGTTCGACCGCTTCGCCCGGATGATCGCCGAGGGCAGCTTCCCGTTCCCGCGCGACGAGGTCGAGTTCGAGGACGCGCCGCGGGTAGCGGACGGTGTGATCATCCTGGACGGCGACGCGCAGATCCGTTTCGCGAGCCCGAACGCGATCAGCTCGCTGCATCGGATGGGCATTCACGCGTACGCGTCGGGACAACGGCTGGCGGAGATCGGGTTCGACCAGGACGCGGTCGACGCCGCGCTCGCCGCACGGCTTCCGGTTACAGAGGAGGTCGAGCGGGGCGATACGTCGATCCTGATCCGCGCGCTCCCGTTGCTCGAAGCAGGTGACGCCATCGGCGCGTTGGTGCTCATGCGCGACGTAACCGACTTGCGCCGTCGCGACCGCATGCTGCTCTCCAAGGACGCGACCATCCGCGAGATCCACCACCGCGTGAAGAACAACCTGCAGACGATCGCGGCGCTGCTCCGGCTTCAGGGCCGCCGGCTGGCGTCGGAGGAGGCACAGGAGGCGATCGACGAGTCGGAGCGGCGCATCCGGTCGATCGCGATCGTGCACGAGACGCTTTCGCGCGACGCGGGAGACGTCGTTCCGTTCGGCGAGGTCGTCAAGCCGCTCGTACGGACGGTCGAGGAGACCGTCTCGACCCCCGACGTGACGCTACGGTTCGAGGTTTCCGGGGATGCGGGCAAGCTGCGCGGAGACGTCGCCACCGCGCTGGCGGTGGTGCTCAACGAGCTGATGCAGAACGCGGTAGACCACGCCTTCCCGCGCGACGGCGCCGACCCGACCGAAGGGAGCGTGCTCGTGCAACTGGCCCGCCTCGACGGCGAGCTGGTCGTCGAGGTGATCGACGACGGCGTCGGGCTTCCCCCCGGGTTCACCGTCGACTCGTCGAAGGGGCTCGGCCTGTCCATCGTGCAGGCGCTGGTGAACGGCGAGCTCGGCGGATCGATGGAGCTCGGCCCGTCGACACGCGATTCGGGTGGAACGTACGTGCGCCTGCGGGTGCCGCTGGCGCCCAGCACACCCGTCGAGTTGTGAGAGCCGCGTCTCGCGAGGGGATTGCCCTAGCTGGCGGCGCGGCGTTGCTTCGCCAGCCACGCCTTGCGCAGCTTGCGGCGCTCCTCTTCGGTCGTGCCGCCCCAGACACCCGCCTCCTGGTTGGTGGCGAGCGCGAACTCGAGGCATTCCTCGTTCACGTCGCAGGCGGTACAGATGCGTCTGGCAGTTTCGATCTGCTCGAGGGCAGGGCCGGTGCTCCCGATCGGGAAGAAGATGTCAGGGTCGGAATCGCGGCACGCAGAGCGACCGCGCCACGCGTCCACGTCCCAGTCGTGTGTTCTGATCCAAGTGAGCGCCACGAAGCCTCCGGTACTCGTGGTCGTCGTGCGAGTGGTGTACAAGCGCTCGTGCGAACTTTCACAAGCATCCTCGGGCTGCCCACCTCGAGGCAATACCGAAGGGTATTGACCGAGGTACGAGCGCGCAAGGGGCAATTTTGAGAGCCGTGCGGCGTGACCTGCCGTTTCGCGGCGGCTGACCGTGGCGGTCCCGCGCGTCCTCGCCCATCGGGGCGCCGCCCGGGTGGCGCCCGAGAACACGCTGGAGGCGTTCGCGGCCGCACGCGCGCTCGGCGCCGACGGGGTCGAGCTCGACGTCCACCGCACCGCCGACGGCGCGCTGATGGTGCACCACGACGCCGACGCCCGGGGGATCGGCGTGCTCGCGGAGCGATCGGCGGCCGAGATCCGCGCGACGCGCTTCGAGATCCCGACGCTCGAGGAGGCGCTCGACGCCTGCGCGGGGATGCTCGTCAATATCGAGGTGAAGAACCTGCCCGGCGACGCCGACTACGACCCCGGAGAGAGGGTCGCCGGCGCCGTCGTCGAGCTCGTCGCCCGGCGCGGCCGTCGCGACGACGTGCTCGTGTCGTCGTTCAACCTCGAGTCCGTCGATCGCGTGCGCGACCTCGACGACTCCATTCCGACCGGGTTCCTGACGCTTGTCGGCATGGACGCGGTCGACGGCGTCGACGTCGCGCACGCGCACGGGCACGGCGCCGTCCATCCCGACGTGCGCGCCCTCGAGGGCGAGGCCCCCGCCGCGACGGTCGCGCGGGCGCACGACCTCGGGATGGCGGTCAACGTCTGGACCGTGAACGGCGAGGACGAGATGCGACGGCTGGCGGCCGTCGGCGTGGACGCCATCATCACCGACGTGCCCGACGTCGCCCGGCGCGCGTTCGGCTCGTGAGGACGCATCACAGAGGCATGACGATCGTCAGCGCATCGGGCATCCACGAGATCGAGAGGTGCTCGGTGTCGCCGAGGTAGTCGCCGTCGACCTGCCAGGGGAAGGGCCCGTACCCGGTGACGGTGAGCGAGTGGACATCGCCCCGTTGGACGACTTTCGGATGGTGCATCAGGCGCTGCCCGCCGTTCAGCGCCGAGATCGCGCCGCCGACGAGCATCGACAGGTCCAGCGAGCGGAAGAGCGTCACGGTGAGCGGCACGTCGAGGCCGGCGTGGCGAGCGAGCATCAACGGGCGCTTTCCGAGGTACGCCCACGGCCTTTGGTTCGAGACGATCGTGAACGCGGAGTCGCCGATCGACTCGCCGTCCTGCTCCACCCGGAACCGGGGGCGGTGATGGTCGTAGTGACGCAGCCACGTATCGATGGTCATCGCGACGAACAGGGGGTGCGTGCCGTACCGCTTCAGGAATGCCCGTCGCTCGACCTGGCTGATGACGGCAGCGTCCAAGCCGAGCCCGGCGTGGAAGAGGAAGCGACGCCCGTCGGCGACGCCGAGCCCGATGCGCCGGAAGTTGCTGCGCGCGAGCGACACGACGAGCCGCTCGGCCGCCTGGACCGGGTCGTACGCGACGCCGATGCTGCGCGCGAACACGTTGGTCGATCCGCCGGGCAAGGGCGCCAGGGCGGTGCTCGTACCCGCGAGCCCGTCGGCCGTTTCGCTCAGCGTGCCGTCGCCGCCCAGCACGACGACGACGTCGACCCCGTCGAGGGCGGCGCCCCGGGCGATGCGGGTCGCGTGGCCGCGCCGCGATGTCTCCTCCACCTCGAGCTTGTGATCAGCGCCCAGCACCCGCTGAACGAGGACCCGCCGCCGCGCTGTGACCGCGGTGGCGGTCTCGTTGACGATCAGGAGCAGACGCACAGCTGGGAACCGTACTGGCACGAATACGATCAGGACGTGGGCAGAGTTGCGCGCGATCAGGTCGGCGCGCTGACGGCGCTCACTGAACAGATCATCGAGTGCCGGGCGTGCCCGCGACTCGTCGAGTGGCGCGAGCGCGTCGCCCACGAGAAGCGCGCCGCCTTCCGCGACGAGGAGTACTGGGGTCGTCCCGTACCGGGATTCGGCGATCCGAAGGCACGGATGCTCGTCGTCGGGCTGGCACCCGCCGCCCATGGTGGGAACCGCACGGGCCGGATCTTCACCGGCGACCGTTCCGGCGACTGGCTGTTCGGCGCGCTCCACCGCACCGGATACGCCAACCAGGCGACGTCCGTGCGAGCCGACGACGGGTTGAAGCTGCGGGACGCGTACGTCGCGGCCGCCGTGCGCTGCGCGCCGCCCGCGAACAAGCCGGCGCCAGAGGAGCGCGACCGGTGCTTGCCCTACCTGGTTCACGAGCTGGCCCTCCTCGAACAGGTGCGGGTGATCGTGGTGCTCGGGAAGTTCGCGTACGACGCCACCGCGCGCGTCCTCGCCGAGAGCGGATCACCGCTGCCGTCACCGCGTCCGTGCTTCGGGCACGGGGTGGAGGTCCCCACCGCACGAGCGGTCGTGCTCGGCTGTTACCACCCCAGCCAGCAGAACACGTTCACGGGCAAGCTCACCGAGTCGATGCTCGACGAAGTGTTCGACCGAGCGCGAGAGCTCGCCGAGGCCTAGACGAAGAGCGCGAGGATCTCGCCTACTCCGTAGACGAGCGCGATCGAGCCGAGACCGATCGCGACCGTCAGTCGCAAGGCGCGCTCGCTGGAGCGGATAGCGAGGTGCGCGCCGAGCTGCGCGCCCGGGATCACCGCGATCGCCAACGGGATGGCGAACGCCCAGTCGATGTTGCCGAGCACGGCGTGGGTGATCATTCCGGGTATCGCGAGCGCGCCCACGCACACGAGCGAGGTCGCCACCGACTCCTTGACCGTGAGTCGCACCCAACTCGCGAACGCGGGCACCAGCAAGACGCCGCCGCCGATGCCGAGTAGGCCGCTGACCGCGCCGGCGGCGAGCCCGATCAGCCCGAGCCGCCACACCTCGTCGCGCCGCGTCATGGGAGACGATCGCTCGGGTTCGTCGTCGTGCGCGCGGGCGAGATCGGCAGTGGGCATCGCGAGGTCGCCGACGGGATCCTCGACGTCGGGCGTCGATTGCGTCGGTGCCGGCGCGGGTTCTGTGCGCGGCGCGAGTGCCAGGCGGTATGCAGTGAACGCAAGCAGCGCGGCAGTGAAGATCATGAGGAGATGGCCGTTGCCGGGGACCGTGCCGGCGAGGAGGGCGCCGCCCACGGTGGCGGCCAGACCGGCGGCGAGCGTCCAGCACGCCACGCGGCCGACGATGAGCCCCTCGCGCCGGTACCGCAGCGAGCCGCTCACCGCCGACGGCACGATCGACGGGATGGTCGACCCGACGGCCTCGAGCGGCGTCGCGCCGAGCACGCGGATCGCAGGCGTCGACACCACCGCGCCGCCCACGCCGAACATGCCAGACAGAACTCCGGTCGCGACGCCGGCTGCCAGCGTCAGGATCGTCTGCCAGGGCTCGGACACTAGGTGAGGCTACTTCGACGCATCCGGGAGTAGCCTTCCGCGCGATGGCGACCGACGCGAATCTCCGCGGCGTCTACATCCCGATCATCACGCCGTTCTCCGGTGACGGGTCGGTGGCGACCGACGCCCTCGAGCGTCTCTGCCACGAGTACCTGGACGCCGGCGCGGCCGGGATCGTCGCACTCGGGACCACTGGCGAGTCGACTGCGCTCGATCCCGACGAGAAGCAGGCTGTGATCGCCGCGTGCTCCACGGTGTGCGCCGAGCGTTCGGCGCAACTGATCGTCGGCGCGGGCACGAACAACACCCGAACGACGCGCCGGGCGGTGAAGGAGCTGGCGGATACACCGGCGCTGGTGGCCACGCTCGTCGTCGTGCCGTACTACGTGCGCCCGTCGGAGGCAGGGATCGTGGCGCACCTCAAGGCGGTGGCCGAAGTGAGCCCGGTGCCGCTCGTCGTCTACAACATCCCCGTCCGAACGGGTCGGAACCTGAGCGCACGCAACCTGCACGAACTTGCGCGCACCCCGAACTTCGCCGGGGTCAAGCAGGCCCCGGCGGCCCTCGACGACGACACGCTCGATCTCCTTCGTCTCACGAACGCCGTCGATGGGTTCTCCGTCCTCGGGGGCACCGACACGTTCCTGTTCCCGCTCGTGCTCCTCGGCGGCGCCGGCACCATCTGCGCCAGCGCGCACGTGTGTACAGAGCGGTTCGTCGCCATGATCGAATGCGGGCTCGCGGGCAAGGTCGACGAGGGGCGCGCTCACGCCGAGGCCCTGCTGCCCGTCACCCACGCGCTGTTCACGGAGCCGAACCCGGCGGTCTTCAAGAGCGTGTTGCACGCTCAGGGCCGCATCCCCACCGCCGAGGTCCGGCTGCCGCTCCTCGACGCGTCGCCCGACGCCACCCAGCGCGCCATCGACGCGATCGCCGCCGCCTCGTGAGCCACCGCGTCTCGATCCTCCTGCTCGCCGCGGGCGGGTGGGCCCTGTTCGTCTGGATTACCCGTCTCGTCAACATGGCCGGCGAGAACCGATCGGCCGGGTTCTACGTCGTCCACGGCGCGCTGGCGGCGATCTCGATCGCGTTCGGCCTCGCGGTCGGCATCGTCGGGTGGAAGGCGCTGCGCGCGCAGTGACGGCGGCATTGCCGACCGTCACTGCAGAGCCGGAACTTGCGACGACGCCATGAAGGGATCGGGCTGAGACCTTCGTCACATTCGATACGAGACGGATGCGTTTCGTATCCGGCTGCGTTACAAACACGAGTACGCCGCCCCTCGTCTCGAAAGGCCGGCCCATGGGCGACCAGGTGCATCAGCGGCGGTGGTGGATCCTCGCGGTCCTCTGCCTGAGCCTCCTCATCATCGTCGTCGACAACTCGATCCTGAACGTCGCTCTCCCGACGCTGGCGCGCCCGGTGAGCCAGGGCGGGCTCGACGCCACGACAAGCCAGCTCCAGTGGATGGTCGACGCGTACACGCTCGTCTTCGCGGGCCTGCTGCTGACGGCCGGCAGCCTCGGTGACCGCTTCGGCCGGCGCGGCGGGCTGCAGGTCGGACTGGCCGTGTTCGGGCTGGGATCGCTGCTCTCGGCCATGGCGGGCTCACCCAGCCAGCTCATCGCTGCACGCGCGCTCATGGGCGTCGGTGGAGCGTTCATCATGCCGGGGACGCTCTCGCTGATCACCAACGTCTTCGAGGGGAAGGAGCGCGGGCGCGCGATCGCCATCTGGGCGGGCGTCGCCGGCCTGGCAGTTGCGATCGGTCCCGTGACGGGCGGCTTCCTGCTCGAGCACTTCTACTGGGGCTCGATCTTCCTGGTGAACCTGCCGATCGTCGCCGTCGCGCTCGGCGCCGGCGTGCTCATCATGCCGACGTCGAAGGACCCGACCGCGCCGAGGCTCGACCTCGTGGGCGCCGGCCTCTCCATCGCCGGTCTCGTCTCGCTCGTCTACGCGTTCATCGAGGCTCCGACCAAGGGCTGGAGCGACTCGACGATCTTGGGCGCGCTCGGTCTCGCAGCCGTCATGCTGGTGACCTTCTTCGTGTGGGAACGGCGCAGCACGCATCCGATGCTGGACCTGAACTTCTTCAAGAACCCCCGGTTCACGAGCGCCAGCGCGAGCATCTCCATCCTCTTCTTCGCGTTGTTCGGCACGATCTTCCTGCTGACGCAGTACTTCCAATTCGTGCTGGGTTACACGCCGCTGGAAGCCGGCATTCGTCTGCTCCCGCTGGCGCTGACGATGATGGTGGTCGCGCCGCTCAGCGCGCGGATCGTGGAGCGGGTCGGCACCAAGGTCGTCGTGTCGAGCGGACTGTTCCTCTCCGGGCTCGGCGTCCTCTCGTTCGCGGGACTCGAGGTGTCGACGGGTTACGGGAACATCTTCTGGCGTTTGACGCTGGTGGCCGTCGGCATGGGTCTCACGATGGCACCCGCGACGGAGTCGATCATGGGCTCGCTGCCGCTCGCCAAGGCCGGCGTCGGTTCTGCCGTGAACGACACGACGCGTCAGGTCGGCGGCGCTCTGGGCGTTGCCATCATCGGCAGCGTGCTCGCATCGACGTACGGCTCGAAGGTCGGTGATGCCGTCGCCGGGCAGCCACTCCCGAGCGGCGTGGCGAACGACGCCAAGAACTCCCTCGGCTTCGCGCTCCAGGCCGCCAGCCAGATCGGCGGCCCGGCAGGAAGCTCCCTGGCGAATACGGCCCGTACCGCGTTCGTCGACGGGATGCACCAGGGCTATCTGGTGGGAGCGGCGGCCCTCATCCTCGGCGCCATCGCGGCGCTGATCTGGCTCCCGGCCAGGGCCCGGCGGCCCGTCGAGGAGCTCGAGGCCCAGTACGAGGCCGGGCATACCGCCCCGCCCGATGCGACACCGGGCGAGACGCCGACGCCGGTAGAAGTGACGTCGCGTGTCGAGCCGGCCTACGTGCCTGCCGAACCCCCGGAGCCGAGATGAGCGACACCGCCGTCAGCGCGACCGACGCACCCGAGCGGCCGCGCGGGCGACCGCGCTCGCCGATCGCCGACAACGCGATCCGGGAGGCGGCCGTCGAGCTGTTCGCCGAGCGCGGCTTCGAGGGTGTGAGCGTGGAGGACGTGGCGGCGCGCGCCGGCGTGAGCCGGGCGACGATCTACCGGCGCTATCCGTCGAAGGTCGATCTCATCGTCGAGGCGGGAGGCTGCCTCGCCTCGGATGACCTCGCGTTCCCCGACACCGGCAACCTCGGCGACGACCTGCGCGGCCTGGCTCGCTCGCTGATCAGGGCGTTCAAGGACAGTCCGGTCGGCCGGGTGATGGCGGTGATGGTGTTCGAGCGGCGCCGCTACCCGGAGCTCGACGCGGGGTACCGGAAGTTCATGAGCGAGCGCAAAGCCAGGACGCGCCGCCTCCTGCAGCGCGCCGTCGAGCGTGGCGAGCTCCCGAGTGACACGGACGTCGGCGTGATGAGCAGCATGCTCGTGGGGCCGATCTTCCACCGGCTGCTGATCACCGAGGAGCCGATGAGCGAGGCCTTCGTCGACAAGCTCGTCGAAGCCCTGCTCCGGGGATTCGGCGCGACGGCCTAGTTCTCGGCGACCGTCGACTCGCCCAGGAGACCTTCGAACGCGGCGGCGAGGAGCTGCTCCTGCTCGCGTTCGTGAATCGTCTGGCTGCCGGTCGCGGGGCTCGCGCTCGCTTCCCGCGCGACGTGACGGAGCTCGGCCCGATCGCGCAGCGCCCGCGCGAGACGGGCGTGGGCGAAGTTCCAGGCGCCCGCGTTCGCGGGCTCCTCCTGCACCCACCACACTTCCCGCGCGTTCGGGTAGGAGTCGATGGTCGTGAGGATGTCGTCCTCCGGCCACGGGTACAGCTGCTCGACGCGCACGACCGCCGCCGGCGCGCCCAGCTCGTCCCGCTTGTCCATGAGCTCGTGCCCGATCTTCCCGGTGCACAACAGCACTCGCCGGACCCCGTCACGATCCACTTCGGCCCGGTCGTCGAGCGTCAAGCGGAACCCGCCTTCGGTGAGCTCCGCCACCGGCGACCGGCTCTGCGGCATCCGCAGATAGCGCTTGGGCGTGAAGCACACCAGTGGCACTCGCCGTGTCGCCAGCGCCTGCCGACGCAGGACGTGGAAGTACTGCGCCGCCGTCGACGGGTAGACGACCCGCATGTTGTCCTCCGCGGAGAGGTCCAGGAAGCGCTCGATGCGCGCGCTCGAGTGCTCGGGGCCCTGGCCCTCGAACCCGTGGGGAAGGAGCAGTCCGACGCTGCTGGGCTGGCCCCACTTGTCCTCGGCGGCCGCAACGAACTGGTCGATGATGACCTGGGCGCCGTTGAAGAAGTCGCCGAACTGCGCTTCCCACAGGACGAGCGCTTCCGGATACTCCACCGAGTATCCGTACTCGAAGCCCAGGGCTGCGAACTCCGACAGCACCGAGTCGTACAGCATGAACGGGGCCTGATCCGGGGCCAGGTGCCCGAGCGGGAAGTACTCCGCTTCGGTGCGTTGATCGACGAGCACTCCATGCCGCTGGCTGAACGTGCCGCGCCGGGTGTCCTGCCCCGCCAGGCGGACGGGCGTTCCCTGGAGGAGCAACGACCCGAACGCGAAAGTCTCGGCGAGGGACCAGTCCACCTCGCCCTTCTCGAACGCGACGCGGTGGGCCTGAAGGATGCGCTCGAGCTTCGGATGCACCGTGAAGCCCTCGGGGCGTGCCATCAGCCCGTCGACGACGCGCTCGAGGGTCCAGCGCTCGACGTTGGTGGCAACGCGCACCGACGGATCGGGCTGCGGCGCCGGCAACCGAGGCTCGCTCGGCGCGTCCGGGGTCGCGGCCTGGCTCGGGTCGGGGGGCGCGCTCTGGTGCGTCTCGCTGAACGCGGCGTCGAGTCGGGCCCGGAAGTCCTCGCCGACGCCCCGTGCTTCGTCGGCGGTCATGTCACCCTGGCGCACCAGCGTCTCGGTGTACCGGGTGCGTGGCGACGGGTGGGCCTCGATGAGCTCGTACATGCGCGGCTGCGTGAACGCGGGCTCGTCGGCCTCGTTGTGGCCATACCGCCGGTAGCAGATCATGTCGACGACGACGTCCTTGCGGAACCTCTGTCGGAACGCGAACGCGAGCCGCATCACCCGGACGCACGCTTCGGGGTCGTCGCCGTTGACGTGGAAGATCGGTGCTTGCACCATCTTGGCGATGTCGGTCGCGTACACGGCCGACCGGCCGATCTCCGGCGCGGTCGTGAACCCGAGCTGGTTGTTGACGACGAGGTGCACGGTGCCGCCGACGTCGTATCCGGGCACCTCGGACAGGTTGAGCGTCTCGGCCACGACGCCCTGCCCCGCAAACGCGGCGTCGCCGTGGAGCAGCACCGGCAAGATCTTCCTGCGCTCCTGGTCGCCCTTCTGATCCTCTTCGGCGCGCGCCATGCCCTCGACGACGGGATCGACGGCTTCGAGGTGACTCGGGTTCGATGCCAGCGCGACGACGACCTCGTTGCCCTCAGGCGACGCGTGCTTGCCGGTCGCGCCGACGTGGTACCTGACGTCCCCTGATCCCTGCGCAGAGAGCGGATCGAGCGCACCCTCGAACTCGAGGAAGATCTGCGCGTACGACTTGCCCACGACGTTCGTGAGGACGTTGAGCCGTCCTCGGTGCGGCATTCCGAGAATGGCCTCTTCGACGGCGTCATCGGCCGCGGCCGACAGCAGGGCGTCGAGCATCGGGATCGTGCTCTCGGCGCCCTCGAGGCTGTACCGCTTGTGGCCCAGGTACTTCGTGTGGAGGAAGCGCTCGAATGCCTCGGCGGCGACGAGGCGCTCCAGGATCCGGCCCTTCTCCTCGCGGCTCGGCTCCCAGCTCACCCCTTCGACGTGCTCCTGGATCCAGGCCTTCTGGTCGGGTTCCTGGATGTGCATGTACTCGACGCCGATCGTGCGCGCGTACGCGTCCCGGAGGACGCCGAGGATGTCGCGCAGCTTCATCGTGGGCCGACCGGCGAGGCCGCCCGTCGGAAACTCGCGGTCGAGGTCCCAGATCGTCAGGTCGTAGTGATTGATGTCGAGCTCGGGATGTGTCTGCGGCTCCTTGGCGCCCAGTGGGTCCAGGTTCGCGATGAGGTGGCCGCGCACGCGGTACATGTTGATGAGTTGCTGGACCCCGACGGCCTTGTCGATCGACGCGACCGTGCCCAGCTCGCCCGCGTGCCGCGGGCTGACGTCGACGCTCCACCGCGCCGGCTCGTACGGGACGGCGAAGCTCTGGAAGATGTCGTCGTAGAACTCCTCGCTCCCGAGAAGGAGGTCATGCACGACGGCCAGGAAGCGACCGCTCTCGGCACCCTGGATGACGCGGTGGTCGTACGTGCTCGTCAGGGTGATCGTCTTGCTGACGCCGAGTCGCGCGATGGTCGCCTGGTCGGCGCCTTCGAACTCGGCGGGGAAGCCGATCGCGCCGACCCCGATGATGAAGCCCTGACCGGACATCAGCCGGGGCACGGAATGCATCGTGCCGATCGTCCCGGGGTTCGTGATCGTCCCGGTCGTGCCGGCGAAATCGTCGGGCGAGAGCTTGCCGGATCGCACCTTCCCGATTGCGTCCTCGTAGGCGGCGTGGAATGTCTTGAAGTCGAGGGTGTCGGCCTGCTTGACGTTGGGGACGAGGAGCGTGCGCGACCCGTCGCTCTTCTCGACGTCGACCGCGAGCCCGAGGTTCACGTGCTCGTGGCGCACGATGTTCGGTTGCCCGTCGACGATCTCGAACGACGAGCTCATCGCCGGAACGCGCGCCAGCGCCTTCAGCACCGCGTACGAGATCAGGTGCGTGAAGCTGACCTTGTCTCCACCGGTGCGCGCGAGATGGTTGTTCAGGATCTGCCGGTTGACCTCGAGCAGCTTGGCCGGGACGGTGCGCACGGAGGTGGCTGTCGGGACGGCGAGCGAAGCCTCCATGTTCTCGACGATGCGCGCCGTCGCGCCGCGCATCGGGACGGGCCGGTCGGCCCCGTCGGTCTCAGGCGCCGGAGCGGCCGAGGCAGGTTGCGCGCCCGGCGGGCGCGGCGAGGGAGCGGGTGCGGTCGCAGCCGGAGCCGCCGGTGCCGGAGGCGGCGAGGGACGTGGGGGAGCCTGGGGCTCTGGTTCCGTCTCCTCGCGGTGGTCGAAGAACTCGCGCCACCCTTCGGGCACCGACGCCGGATCCTCGACGTACCGGCTGTGCATGTCCTCGGCCAAGCCCGAGTTGGGGCCGAGGTCCTCGAACTCGCTCTCTCCCATCACTCCTCCCGAGGGGGCGCCACTCTGACGTCCCCGGCGGCGCCGTCGTGGCTCAGCGACGCACCAGCTCGGCGACCTGGAAGGCCAGGTCGAGCGACTGGCGGGCGTTCAGCCGAGGGTCGCACATCGTCTCGTAGCGGTGCTCGAGGTGGTCGCCGAGGACTTCCTCGGTGCCGCCGAGACACTCGGTGACGTTCTCGCCCGTGAGCTCGACGTGGACGCCCCCGGGCCACACGTCTGCGGCGTCGCAGGCGGCGAAGAAGCCGCGCAGCTCGCGCATCACGTCCTCGAAGCGCCTTGTCTTGTAACCGCTGTCGTGCACGAAAGTGTTCCCGTGCATCGGGTCACAGGCCCACACGACGGGGTGGCCCGACATCCGCACCGCGCGGAGCAGCGGCGGGAGCTTCTCCTCGACGTGGTCGGCGCCCATGCGGCTGTACAGCACGAGCCGGCCGGGCTGGCGGGACGGGTCGAGGCGCTCGCAGAGCGCCAGCACGTCCTCGGGTGAGGCGTCGCGTCCGAGCTTGACGCCGACCGGGTTCTCGACGCCGGACAGGAACTCGACGTGGGCGCCGCCGGGTTGACGGGTGCGCTCGCCCGCCCAGAGCAGGTGGGCCGAGCAGTCGTACCAGCGCCCGGTGAGGCTGTCGCGCCGGGTGAGCTCCTCCTCGTAGTCGAGGACCAGCGCCTCGTGCGCGGTGAAGAAATCGACCTGGTGGAGCTGCATCTCGGCGGCGAGGTCGATGCCGCACGCGGCCATGAACCGCAACGCCCGCTCGATCTCCTGGGCGACGGCCTCGTACCGCCGGCCCTCCCGGCTGGTGGCCACGTACTCCAGGTTCCATTGGTGCACGCGGCTGAGGTCGGCGTAGCCGCCCTTCGTGAACGCGCGCAGCAGGTTCAACGTGGCTGCCGACTGGTTGTAGCTGCGCACCATCCGCTGCGGATCGGGCCGGCGCGCGCCGGCGTCGAACGCGAAGTCGTTGACCATGTCGCCACGGAAGGAAGGCAGCTCCACGCCGTCTCGGGTCTCGGTCGGCGCGGTGCGCGGCTTGGCGAACTGCCCGGCGATGCGTCCGACCTTCACCGCCGGCACGCCCGCGCCGTAGGTCAGCACGACGGCCATCTGGAGAATCACCTTGAGCTTGTCGCGAATCGTTTCGGCAGAGAACGCGTCGAACGACTCGGCGCAGTCACCCGCTTGCAGCAGGAACGCGTCACCGGCGGCCACCGCCGCCAGCGACTCCGTGAGCTGGCGAGCCTCGCCGGCGAAGACGAGCGGTGGCTGACGGCGAAGATCCGCCCGCGCTGTGTCGAGCTCGGGGCCGTCGGGCCATTCGAGCTGCTGGCTGGCGGGACGCGCGCGCCAGCTGTCCGGCGTCCACGAGGAGCCGAACATCCGCGGTGGGTCGGACGCCGCCACCGGTTCCTGCATCAGAGGTATCCGCTCCCCGGTGGAGCCTGCGGCGGTTGCTGGCCCGACTCGATGGCGCGGCGGCGCATCTCGTCGAATTGCCCCTGGGCCGCCATCTGCTGGGTGAACAACGTGGCTTGGATGCCCTGGAACAACCCCTCGAGCCACCCGACGAGCTGGGCCTGCGCGAGCCGGACCTCGGACTCGGTCGGCGCGTCGTCCTTGAACGGCAGCACGACCTCGCACAGCTCCTCCCGCAGATCCGGAGAGAGCACCCCTTCCAACTCGTGGATCGACCGCTCGTGGATCTCGCGCAAGGCCTTGCGCCCGGCGTCGTCGATCGGGGCGCGGCGAACCTCCTCGAGCATGTTGCGGACCATCGAAGCGATCCGGATGAGCTTCGTCGGGCGGGTGACCTGCTCCTGCGGGGGCTGGCTTCCGTCGCCGCCGTCACCCTCGGGCGCCGGCGACTGCTGGACCACTTCGGGCTGGACGGGCTCGCGTGCCGCGCTCGGGTTGTCTTCCACGATGTCCTCTCCCTCCGGGATCGGCCGGAGGAATCCCAGGATAGAAGGTGCCCCGTCCGGGGCTGTCAGGGGTTCAGCCGATCAGCCGCTGTCGAGTGTCCCCTCGCGGACGCCCGGCGGTACCCGACCCTGCGCGCCCTCGGAGCGCGGTCCCGGAACGTCATGGAAGCGGTACGGCTCGGGCTCCCGGCCGGGCTGACAGACCCAGCACTCGCCTGTTCGTCCGCCCGTGACGATCCCGAGCACGGCCTCGGCGATCTGACTCGGCGGCATGAGAGGGAAGTTGGCGTCTCGCAGCGCCCGGCGGGCGTCCTCGCCCATGATCTTGGTGTCGGTCATGCCCGGGTTCACCGTGTTCGCCGTGATGCCCTTCGCCTCGAGCGATGGGGCGACACTGCGGATGAAACCGACCACCGCGTGCTTGCTGAGGTCATAGACGGGATCGGGCGGGAACGGGATCAGCCCTGCAAGCGACGCGGTTGCGACGATCGCACCGCCGTCGCGTCGTTCCATCGCTCGGACAGCGGCGCGCGTGCCGTACACGACTCCGTCCACGTTGACGCGCATGATCAGCCGGTACAGGTCGTCGGGGAGCGTCTCGATCTGCGGGTGACCTATGGCGATGCCCGCGTTGAGGAACGCGATATCGACGCCGCCCAGCTCGCGTTCGACGGTCGCGAACGCTGCGTCGACCTCGTGCGGCTCGCCGACGTCGGCTCGATGGAAGACACCCCCGACCGATTCGGCGACCTCACGGCCGGCGTCCTCGGTCAGGTCGACGACGCCCACGCGGGCGCCTTCTCCCGCCAGTCGTTCGGCGGTCGCCCGGCCGATACCCGACGCCGCTCCCGTGATCAACGCGACCTTGCCATCGAGTGCGGGCATTGCCGCAGGCTACGCCGGGATATGGAAGGATGCGCTCATCGCGGGCAGGGACGACATGCGGATCGCTCGTTACACGGCGGCTGTGCTCGCGGTCGCGGTGTTGTGGGGTGGGTCCGTGGCGGCCCGCGCAGACCGGGCAGTGTCCCGGCGCTACCGCGCAGGCGAACGGTGCCGGCAACGTGTGAGAGGTACGACCGACGACGGCGCCTTCACCGCTGCCGGATCGACTCGGTGTGGCGGGCGATCCAGTCGACGAGATCTGATGTCACTTCGTCCCGGTTCGTCTCGTTGAAGATCTCGTGGCGCGCGTCCTGATAGCCGATGACGGTCACATCGCGGACCCCGGCATCGCGGTAGCGCTGTGCGACGAGCTCCACGAGTGTCATGGCGCCGCTCAGCGGGTCCTTGCTCCCGGACATCAGCAGGATCGGGAGGTCGGGGCGGATGCTCCGGAGCACGTCGCCCTCTACGGGTAGCTTCGCAGCCGCTGCCATGTCGGCCAGCGCGTCGGCGTCGGCGCTGAAGCCGCACGCGGGGTCGGCGATGTAGCGGTCGACCTCGTCGGGGTCGCGGCTCAACCAGTCGAAGTCCGTGCGCCCCTCGAACGCCTCGTTCCCGGGCATGCGATCGAGGGAGGTGTCCGCGTCGAGCGCGCCGAAGACCGCGTCGATCGCGGACGTCCCCGTCAACACCGCGGCCGCGATATCGGCGCTGTGGTCCAGCAGGTACTGCTGCGCCGCGAACGAGCCCATCGAGTGCCCGAGCAGCACACGCTGGGCACCGCCCCTGCGGGCATCGATCGCCTCGCCCACCGTGACCAGGTCATCGACCAACGCGTTCCATCCATCGGGGCCGAAGTGCCCGAGCTCACTTGCGTCACGGACGCTCTGTCCGTGTCCACGGTGGTCGTGCGCGTAGACCTCGAACCCGGCGGCGTTGAGTGCGGCGGCGAGCCGCTCGTAGCGGGCGGAGTGCTCGCCCAGCCCGTGCGAGACTTGCACGACGGCACGCACGGTGCCCGTTGCGGGCCAGTGCCGCACGAACAGCTCCACGTCGCCGCGGCCCGGAACGGTGAAGGTCGATCCCGTCGATCCCGTCATGGGCCCAGGCTCGCGCACGGTGGCCAACCCGGCCGTGCGGACGACGCCGGCGAAGCGAAGGCCGGGGATAGCTACTCCCCCCCGAGGAGGGGGCGTTGGCGTACCGATCGCAGCGGGAATCACGCTCGCTGCCGAATCGGGAGGCGGCCTTTAGTGGTTGCCCGTTGCGATCCTCGCCGCGTACGCGGGCTCGCTGAGCAACGTCTGGATCCTGCTCATCGAGATCCTCCGCTCAGCTCCCGGCCCGGGATGGCTGGCGCCCTCGGCAGGATTCGAACCTGCGCACATGGCTCCGGAGGCCACTGCTCTATCCCCTGAGCTACGAGGGCCGTGAAAGTTCACGGTACCAGCGCGCCAATTTTGCTGGTCGCCCTCGCCGAGCTCGGGCTCTTGCGGCGACGGTCGGCAAAGCCGCCGCCGCCGCGCCCCTGAGCTACGAGGGCAACCGTAAGTAGTCGAGGCTAGCAAGCGGCCCTTTGAACTACGCCGGTTCTCCAGGAAGCGCGAACTACCATGCGCGAACGGGCGACGCACTGCGTGTCGCCGGACCCGCTTCGTGATCCGTGACCAGCTCCGCACCAGCCTGCTTGACGCGCTGAGCGCGGCCGGGCTTCCCGAGCCGCCGGACGGTGTCGCGCTCGAGCCCGGCGACCCGGATCAGGGGCGGGGCGACTGGGCGAGCCCGGTTGCGCTGCAGATGGCGAAGACGGCGAAGCTCCCGCCCCGCGACATCGCCGACCGGATCAAGGACGAGATGGAGTCGGCGGCGCCGCCGCACCTCGACCACATCGAGGTGGCGGGCGCGGGGTTCCTCAATATCTTCCTCTCCCCGTCGTGGCTCCACGACGTCCTGCGCGAGGTCGTGACCGCCGGCGACTCTTACGGGCAAGACGACGACCTCTACGGCCTGAGGATCAACCTCGAGTTCGTGTCCCTGAACCCGACGGGGCCCATCCACGCCGGGGGAGCGCGGTGGGTGGCAGTCGGCGACGCGGTGGCCAACCTGCTCGAGGCGCAAGGCGCCATCGTCCACCGGGAGTACTACCTGAACGACGCCGGCGGTCAGCTCGACACGTTCGGCGCTTCGCTGTACGCGCGCTACCAGGGCGAGGAGCCGCCCGAAGACGGCTACCGGGGCGAGTACCTGGTCGACATGGCGGCCCGCTTGCGGGACGAGCTCGGCGACGACGCGACACCCGAGCAGGCGACGGAGTGGGGTTACCGGGACGCGGTGCGCTCGGTGCAGCGCGACCTCGAGCGGATCGGCGTGCGCTTCGACACCTGGTTCTCGGAGCGCACACTGCACGAGCGTGGGGACGTGGCCGAGGTATTGCGAATCCTCGGCGAGCGCGGGCACACCTACGAGCAGGACGGCGCGGTGTGGCTGCGGACCTCCGAGCTCGGCGACCAACGCGATCGTGTGATCGTCAAGACCGACGGGACCCCGACGTACCTCCTTCCGGATCTCGCGTACCATCGCGACAAGTTCGCCCGCGGCTGGCAGCACCTCGTCGACATCTGGGGCGCCGACCACCACGGCCAGGTGAAGTCCCTCCAAGCCGGCCTCGAGTTACTCGGGTTCCCGCCCGGTGAGCCGGAGATCATCCTCGGACAGCTCGTGCGGATCGAACGCGGCGGCGAGCTCGTCCGGCTCTCGCGCCGCGCCGGCAACATCATCACCCTCGCCGACATCCTCGACGAGGTCGACCCCGACGTGGCTCGGCTGACGTTCCTGCTCCAGAGCATCGACACGCCGCAGACGTTCGACCTCGACGTCGTCACGTCACAGTCGATGGAGAATCCCGTCTATTACGTGCAATACGCGCATGCGCGCATCGCTTCGATCGGCCGCAAGGCGAGCGAGCGTGGCGTCACGCGCCGGTCCCTGGAGGAGGTCGACCTCTCCGTGCTCGTGCACGAACGCGAGGCGGACCTGCTGCGATCGCTCGCGTTGTATCCCGAGGCGGTGCGGGAGGCGGCAGAGCTGCGCGCGCCTCATCGAGTGACGACCTGGGTGCGCGACTTCGCCAAACACTTCCATGGCTTCTACCGCGACTGCCGTGTGATCAGCGACGACGACGCGCTCACCCAGGCAAGGCTCTGGCTCTCGGAAGCGTGCCGGATCGGTTTCGCCGACGCGCTCGGGCTGCTCGGGGTCTCGGCTCCCGACGAGATGGCTCGGCTCGACGAGGACGCGGAGCAATGATCGACCCCGGCGCGCCGCTCGACCGGGCACTGGTCCCGCCCGCGCTCCAGGACGCTGATTTGCTCGAGACGCTGGCGGACGGGCTCGGCACGCCCCTCTTCGTCTACGACGAGGACGATCTCCGCCGCCGCTGTCGGGAGTACGCGGGCCTCTTCGGCGCCGGCGGCGTCGCGTACGCGGGCAAGGCGTTCCTGTGCGTCGCCATGGCCCGCCTCGTGGCCGAGGAGGGCTTGCACCTCGACGTCGCAACGGGCGGCGAGCTCCACGTCGCGTTGCACGCAGGCTTCCCGCCCGAACGGGTCGTCTTCCACGGCAACAACAAGTCCACTGCGGAGCTGACGGCGGCGCTCGATGCCGGCGTCGGCCGGGTCGTCGCCGACTCGTTCGACGAGCTGGACCGGCTCGAGCGTCTGGCGACCGAACGCGCGGCGCGGCCGTCGGTGCTCGTGCGCGTCACCCCCGGCGTCGAGGCGCACACGCACGAGTTCATCGAGACCGGCACACTCGACTCGAAGTTCGGCTTCACCACCCACGACGATGTGGCGCTCGAAGCCGCGCGCCGTGTGATCGAGAGCCCATCGCTCGGGTTCGGTGGTCTCCACTGCCACATCGGCTCGATGATCGAACGACTCGACGCCTACGCGCGGGCGGTGGCCATCGTCGTCGGGCTCTGCGGGTCGATCGAGGAGTCCACGGGGGCTCGCGTGGGAGAGCTGAACATGGGCGGCGGACTCGCGTCGCGATACCTCGCGACCGATCCGGAGATGCCGTTGGCGGACTACGAATCGACGCTGCGGACGACCGTGAAGGAGTGCGTCGCCGATGCCGGGCTCGGGGAGGTGCCCCGGCTCATGGTCGAGCCCGGCCGCTCGATCTCCGGGCCGGCGGCGATCACCTTGTATCGGGTGGGGACGGTCAAGAGGATTCCGCACGGCCGGACGTACGTCGCCGTCGACGGCGGCATGAGCGACAACCCCCGGCCCGTGCTCTACGGCGCCGGCTACGAGACGTACCTGCCCTCCCGCATCGACGAGCCTCGCCCGCTCGCGTGCTCGATCGCAGGCAAGCACTGCGAGCAGGGCGACCTGGTGGTGGCGGACGCCCGCCTTCCGGATGGCGTCCGCGTCGGAGATCTGCTCGCCGTACCCGCCACAGGCGCGTACGGCTACTCGATGGCGTCCAACTACAACAAGGTGCCCCGGCCGGCGGTGGTGTTCGTCCGCGACGGGCAGGCGCGGTTGGTCGTCCGGCGCGAAACGCCCGACGATCTCACCCGCCTCGATGAGCGTTGAGCGCGAGACTGGCGTCATGGCAGACCCGGTGCAGGACGAGACCGTGCGCGTCGGTCTCCTCGGCTGCGGGCACGTCGGCTCGGCGCTCGTACGTCTGTTGCAGGACAACGCCGATCTGATCGAGCAGCGGGCGGGCGTGCACCTCGACGTGACCCGTGTGGCCGTGCGTGACCCCGCGCGCGAGCGAGACGTGCCGCTCCCGGCGAACCGGTTCACACAGGACGGCGAGGCCGTCGTCACCGACCCCGACATCGACATCGTCGTCGAGGTGATTGGCGGCATCGAGCCGGCACGCTCGCTCATCACCGAAGCGCTCAAATCCGGCAAGCCCGTCGTGACGGCCAACAAGGAGCTCCTTGCCAACGCCGGCAAGGAGCTCTTCGAGACCGCCGAGGGGTCGGGCGTCGACCTCCTCTTCGAGGCGTCCGTCGCCGGCGGCATCCCGCTCATTCGCCCGCTGCGCGAGTCCCTGGCCGGGGATCGCATCCGGCGCGTGACCGGGATCGTGAACGGGACGACCAACTATGTACTGACGCGCATGACGGAAGAGGGCTCCTCATTCGGCGACGCCCTCGCCGAGGCACAGGCGCTCGGCTACGCGGAGCGGGATCCGTCCGCTGACATCGAAGGCGATGACGCCGCGGCCAAGGCCGCGATCATCGCGTCGATCGCCTTCGGCGTTCGGGTCGTCGCCGGCGACGTGTACCGGGAAGGCATCACCGAGATCACCGACCACGACATCGCGTCCGCGCACGACCTGGGCTACGTCGTGAAGCTGCTCGCCGTGGCCGAGGGCCTCGACGGCGAGGTGGCGGTGCGCGTGCACCCGGCGATGATCCCCGTGCACCACCCGCTGGCCTCGGTGCGCGGGTCGTTCAACGCGTTGTTCATCGAGGGCGACGCGGTCGGTGAGTTGATGCTGTACGGGCGAGGAGCCGGGGGCGGCCCCTCCGCGTCCGCCGTGCTCGGAGACCTCATCGACGCGGCGAAGAACTTCGCGTCCGGCGGGAAGGGTGCGACGATCGGCGCCCTCGCCAAGCGACGGATCCGGCCGATGGACGAGATCGAGTCGCAGTTCTACCTGCGCATGGAAGTCGCCGACCGCCCGGGCGTGCTGGCCAAGATCGCCGACCAGTTCGGCCAGCACGGGGTATCAATCAAGTCGATGCAGCAGCGGGGCATCGGCGCCGACGCCCGCCTCATCTTCGCGACCCACCGCGCTCGGGAAGCCAACCTTCGCGCGACGGTCCATGCGCTGCGCGACGTCGACGTCGTTCACCGTGTCGGGTCCGTCGTGCGTGTCCTGGGTGACGAGGACGAATGACGCAGGCGCAACCGTGGCCGGGCGTTATCGCGGCCTATCGCGACCACCTGCCCGTCAGTGAGGCGACGCCGGTCGTGACGCTCCTGGAGGGCGGCACGCCGCTCGTCGACGCGCCGCGCCTCTCCGAGCGGACGGGCGCGCGCGTGCTGCTCAAGCTGGAGGGGCTCAACCCTACGGGCTCGTTCAAGGACCGCGGCATGACGCTGGCGATGTCCAAGGCGGTGGAGGACGGCGCCAAGGCGGTCATCTGCGCCTCGACCGGCAACACGTCGGCGTCAGCGGCCGCGTACGCGGCGCGCGCCGGGCTGATCTGCGCGGTGGTCATACCCGAAGGCCATGTCGCGACGGGGAAGCTCGCGCAGGCGCTCATCCACGGCGCACGCGTCGTCCCGGTACGGGGAAACTTCGACGACGCCCTCGGCGTGGTCCGGCAGCTTGCCGAGAGCCGCCGGGTCACGATCGTCAACTCGATCAACCCGTTCCGGATCGAAGGGCAGAAGACCGCGGCCTTCGAGGTCATCGACGCGCTCGGCGGCGCGCCCGACGCGCACTGCATTCCGGTCGGGAACGCCCTGAACATCGGCGCCTACTGGAAGGGCTACCTCGAGTACGAGGACCACGGCCGCCCGCGCCGGCGTCCCCGCATGCTCGGATGGCAGGCGCAGGGATCGGCCCCGCTGGTGCACGGCGAGCCCGTCCCGTACCCCGAGACCATCGCAACCGCGATCCGTATCGGGAACCCCGCGAACTGGGATGGCGCGATCGAGGCCCGCGACGAGTCGGGCGGTCACATCGGGTCAGTCACGGACGGCGAGATCCTCGACGCGTACCGCTTGCTGGCGACGGCTGAGGGTTGCTTCGTCGAGCCGGCGTCGGCGGCAGCGGTGGCCGGGCTGCTCAAGGCGGCCGCGGCGGGGCAGGTCGACGCGGACGAGACCGTCGTGTGCACGCTGACTGGTCACGGCCTCAAGGACCCACAGCGCGCTATGGACGAAGTCGACGTAGGACCGGCGGTCGACCCGACGCCGGATGCGGTCGCGGCCGAGCTCGGTCTGTGAACCCGGGAGGTAGGGACATGCACATGGGCAAGCCGGTTTCACTTGTCACGGGCGCATCGTCGGGCATCGGCGCTGTGTTCGCGCGCGCCCTGGCAGCTCGTGGCGACGACCTCGTGGTTGTCGCGCGCGACGAGACCCGGCTCGAGGAGCTCGCGGCGGCGCTCGAGAAGGAGCACGGCGCCGAAGTCGAGGTTCTCGCGAGCGACCTGACGACGAAGAAGGGGATGGCGGTAGTCGAGGCGCGGCTCGAGTCCGCCGAGCCGGCGATCGACCTCCTCGTCAACAACGCCGGTATGGGCACGTTCGGCAAGTTCGCCGAGCTCCCGCGCGAGGCCGAGGCCCGGGCGATCCGTCTCAACGTGCTGTCGGTCATGCAGCTCTCGCATGCCGCGCTCCCGGGGATGATCGAGCGCGGTCGGGGCGGGATCATCAACGTGTCGTCGCTCGCCGGCTATCAGCCGACACCGCTCAACGCGACCTACGGAGGCACGAAGGCGTTCGTCACGAGTTTCAGCCAGGCCCTGCACGAGGAGCTCCGCGGGACGGGCGTCAAGGTCATGGTCCTGTGCCCCGGGTTCACGCGCACCGAGTTCCAGGAGCGCGCCGGCCTCGACTCCGGCTCGGTACCGAGCTTCATGTGGCAGCGGCCGGAGCCGGTCGTCGACGCGGCGTTGCGCGCGTACGAGCACGGGCGGGCGGTGTGCGTTCCGGGCGCGCTCAACCAGGCGGGCGCGCTGTTCTCGAGCGCCATGCCGGCCGGCATCACGCGGCGGATCGCCGGAGCCGTCGTGCCACGCGTGGAGTGACGACTACGCGGGGTCGATGCGCTGGAGGCCGGCGGCCTGCGACAGGACGTACAGCTCGCCGTCTTGGTCCTGGCCGAACGAAGTCACCTGGCTGGCTTCGACACCCAGGTCGCGCTGTCCGGCGAGCTTGCCGTCGCGCTCCTTGACGGTGCGGAGCGTGCTTTCGCAGTAGTCGCTGTAGACGTACTCGCCGGCGAGGGCCGGGATCTTGGACCCGCGGTACACGTACCCGCCCGAGATCGAGCACCCTCCGCCCTCGTGCGAGTACTCGAAGATCGGGGCGACGGCGTCGTCCGGCGCCGACCCGGAGAACTGGTGCGTTCCCTCGAGGCGATTCCACCCGTAATTCGCGCCTGCACCTCGGCCTGCGGGCGCGAAGTCGATCTCCTCCCACTGGCTCTGCCCGACATCGGCGATCCACATGTCACCGGTCTTGCGGTCCCAGGAGAAGCGCCACGGGTTGCGCAGGCCGTACGCCCAGATCTCCGGCAGGCCGCCGCCGTTCGCGAACGGGTTGTCGGAGGGGATCGTGTACGGCGCGCCGGCCGACGGCGTCGGGTCGATGCGGAGGATCTTGCCCAGCATCGTGTTGCGCGATTGCGCGTTGCCGCCCTCGACGTGGCCTTCGCCCTGGTCGCCGGCGGCGCCGCCTCCGTCGCCCAGCCCGAGGTACAACATGCCGTCGGGCCCGAAGCTCGTCTGTCCGCCGTTGTGGTTCGGCGCGGGAGGGTGGTCCACCGCGAGCACTTGGCGGCGAGACGCGGTGTTCACCGAGTTGCCGGACATCGTGTACTCGTCGAGTCGGATGTCGCCGTCCCGGTTCGTGTAATAGACGTACATCTTCGTGCCGTCGGGTGCGAACGCGATACCGAGGAGCCCGCGCTCGCCGCCACTGCCCACCTGGTCGGTGATATTAAGCACCGGTTGCGGATCGATCGCTCCGTCTCGAATCGCCCGGACCCGACCGGCCTGCTCGGTGACGTACAGCGTGCTCTCGCCGGCCCGCGTCGCGAGTGCGGTCGGGTCTTCGACGTTCGCGATCGCTGTGAGCTTGAGCCGGACTTGACCACCAGCGGAGGACGGGGCCGACCTCGACGCCGATGAACCACCGCCTCCGCCACTGTCGCTGCAGGCGACGAACAGCGCGGTCGCAGCGACGAGTCCGACGACCGCGGCGAACGACGTTGGGTACCGCCGCGATGAGCGCATTGTGGCGGTGACGCTATCCGGTCGGAAGACGAAGAATGCCGCGCCTACCCTTGACCGCGTTGGCGGCGGCTTCGCCGACCGTCACCGCAGAGCCGGAGCTTGCGACGGCGCGAAGGAGGAACGGTGAAGTACGTCGTGCTCGTGCCGGACGGTTGCGCCGACGAGCCGCTCCCCGAGCTCGACGGCCGCACACCGCTCGAGGCGGCCCAGATGCCGGCGCTCGACCGCCTCGCAGCGCGCGCCGAGGTCGGAAGGGCGGCCGTGATCCCCGACGGGCTTCCTCCCGGCAGCGACGTCGGCAACATGGCGATTCTCGGATACGACCCGGCGCGCTTCCACACCGGGCGTGCGCCGATCGAGGCGGCGGCGATGGGCATCGAGCTCGGCCCCGACGACGTTGCCTTCCGTTGCAACCTGGTCACGCTGGACGACGCGACACCGCCGACGATGGTCGACTTCGCCGCCGGTCACCCGACGAATGAGCAGAGCGCGCCGATCCTCGCGGCGCTCGACGCCGCGCTCGGCGGCGGGCGCGACGGTGTTCGTTTCCATCCCGGTGTCGAATACCGCCATCTGTGCGTCGTGCCGCGGGAGCTCGGCGACGCCGAGTGCGTACCGCCCCACGACCTCACCGGGAAATCGGTCGTGCTCCCGGTCGGGGCGGCGGCTGAGAAGCTCATCGCGCTCATGGTGGCGTCGCAGCCGATTGTCGCAGAGCGCGCGGCCGAGGTCGGCTCGGTGGCGACGCAGATCTGGCTCTGGGGCCAGGGCGTTCGGCCCGACCTCCCGTCCTTCGCGCCGCGCTACGGCGTACGCGGCCGGCTCACGTCGGCCGTCGACCTCGTGCGAGGGCTCGGGGTGCTCACGGGGCTCGAAGTCCTCGACGTTCCCGGCGCCACCGCCGGGTTCGACAACGACTACGGCGCCCAACGCGACGCCGCGCTGGCGTCACTCGAGGACCGCGACTTCTTCCTCCTCCATGTCGAGGCGACTGACGAGGCCGCGCACCAGGGCGAGGTCCACGAGAAGGTGGCCGCCCTCGAGCGATGGGACCGCGACGTCATTGCTCCACTCATCCAGGTGCTTGATCGAGCCGGGGAGCCGTACCGGATCCTGCTGATGCCGGACCACGCGACTCCGTGCGCGATCAAGACGCACACCTCCGCCCCGGTTCCTTACCTCTTGTTCGACTCGACGTACGACGCCGAGGGCGGGGAGTACACCGAACGCGGTGTCGCGCGGTCCGAGCCGGTCGTTGCACACGGGCTCATGCGCCGCCTGCTCGACACCACCCGATGAGGCCGGAATACACGGAGATACTTGCGGGTTCTCTTTGGGGACGGTAGCTTTTGAGTTACCGGTTCGGTGATCCCCGGAGACGCTTCGGTCCCGAATCCCGACCCGGAACCCGTCGCCCCCCACTCGGGGCACCGTTCCCGCTTGCGGCGGCTTCGGTTTTCGTCCCGTTCTGACCAGCGGGTCGGCATTGTCACTGGTTTTCTGCTGATGGACCAGAGCCCTGAGGAGTTCTGAGTCGGAGTGTCGAAGCCGCGGGCGTTCCCAGAACAGGTGCCAACCGCAGCACGAGGAGTTTCCCCCCATGAGTGATACAGAGCTCGACCGATCGGTCCTGGACAGCAAGGACCGCGAGGAGCTCCACCAGATCGCGGGTGCGATGGGCGTCAACGCTGCCACCCGCATGAAGAAGGCCGATTTGATCGACGCCATCCTCGGCGCGGCCGACGGTGGCGCCGCTTCGGACGGCGCGGCCGCCTCCGACGGCGGTGGTCGCCCGAAGCGAGTCCGCTCGCGCCGCACATCCGAGGCCGACGACCCGATCGCCGCCCTCGCCGCCGAGGAGGAGGCCATCGCGTCGGCGGGCGGGAGTGACGACGACACCGACCAGCCACGACCGGTGGCGAGGACGGCATCCTCGACCGACGGCGGTGGCGACGCGTCCGGCGGCGACGGCGCCTCGCAGAGCGAAGCCAAGAGCTCCAACGCAACGAAGGAGCCCACGGCGCGTGACGGCAACGGAGGCGGCAGCGCAGCGACCAAGCCGCGCATCGAGCCCGAGGACGAGCGCCAGTCGTACGGCGAAGGAAACCGACGCCGGCGACGGCGCCGCGGACGCGACCGCCAACAGGACGGCGAGCAGCGCGACTTCGAGGGGGAGCCGGTCCCAACCGAGGGCATGCTCGACTTGCGCGACGAGGGCTACGGGTTCCTGCGAGCGACGAGCTACCTGCCCGGGCCGAAGGACGTGTACGTATCGGCATCACAGGTGCGGCGGTTCGCGCTGCGCAAGGGCGACTACCTCAAGGGCTTCGCCCGCCCCCAGGCCAGCAACGAGAAGTACCCCGCGCTGTTGCGCGTCGACCAGGTGAACGACCTTCCGACCGAGGCCGCGCGGGAGCGGCCGAAGTTCGAGGACCTCACACCCCTGTTCCCGGACTCACGGCTCCCGCTCGAGCTCGAGGACGATCCCGCGAACATCACCGGGCGGATCGTCGACCTCGTCTCGCCCATCGGGAAGGGTCAGCGTGGTCTGGTCGTCTCGCCGCCCAAGGCCGGGAAGACGACGATCCTCAAGCAGATCGTGTACTCCGTCGAGCGCAACAACCCGGAGGTGCACCTCATGGTGCTGCTCGTCGACGAGCGGCCCGAAGAGGTCACCGACATGCGACGGCACGTCAAGAACGGCGAGGTCGTCGCGAGCACCTTCGACCGTCCGTCCGACGAGCACACGCAGGTCGCCGAGCTCACCATCGAGCGGGCGAAGCGCCTCGTCGAGATGGGCCGCGACGTCGTGATCATCCTCGACGGCATCACGCGCCTCGCCCGTGCCTACAACCTGTCGGCGCCGGCCTCGGGACGAATCCTGTCCGGAGGTGTCGACTCCACCGCGCTGTACCCGCCGAAGCGGTTCTTCGGCGCCGCGCGCAACATCGAAGAAGGCGGCTCGCTGACGATCGTCGCCACCGCGCTCATCGAGACCGGGAGCCGGATGGACGAGGTGATCTTCGAGGAGTTCAAAGGCACCGGCAACATGGAGCTGCGGCTCGACCGGCGGCTGTCCGAGCGGAGGATCTACCCCTCGATCGACGTCGAGGCGTCGAGCACGCGGCACGAGGAGCTGCTGTTCGACCGGAACCAGCTCCAGCAGGTCTGGAAGCTCCGCCGGGTGCTGAACGCGCTCGAGGAGGGGAAGGGTCTCGAGCTGCTGATCGACAAGATCCGCACCACCAAGAGCAACGACGAGTTCCTCGCCGAGATCGCCAAGGCCCCGACGCCCGGCTCGTAGACCTGGGCCGCGCCGGAGACTTCGCATTCACTTGCCCCAGTCCCAATCGGGTCGGGGTGCTACTAGATTGAGACAATCATGAAGACTGACATTCACCCCGATTACGTCGAGTGCAGCGTCCGGTGCTCGTGCGGCAACACGTTCACGACTCGCTCGACCGTGCCCGAGCTGCGGGTCGAGCTGTGCTCGGAGTGCCACCCCTTCTACACGGGCAAGCAGAAGCTCGTTGACACCGGCGGCCGGGTCGAGCGTTTCCAGCGCCGGTACGCGAAGCAGGGCGGCAAGGCCAAGGGTTGATGGCCCGACGGCCGGAGCCCCGCTACATGGGCGGCCAGGCCGTCATGGAAGGCGTGATGATGCGCGGCGCCACGAGCTGGGCCGTCGCCGTCCGCA
>JBKOWN010000019.1:0-43163 GCA_046724435.1 Actinomycetota bacterium | reverse complement strand
GCCAGCGTCAGCAGGATCGCCAGGCTGACGATCACCGCCGCCCACCGGTGATGCGACATGTACGTCGCCCACCGGTCCCAGCCTCGCGGTCGAGCGCCCGTCACCGAGTGGTGAGGCTCGGCGCGGGCCTTGCGACGGAGGTGCGGCACGCGGATCGAATTGATGCGCCGTCCCGCCAAGCCAAGGAGAGCGGGTACGAGCGTGACCGCCGCCGTCATCATCACGACTACCGCAATGGCCGCCGTGAGCCCGAGTCGGGTCACGTACGGGATGCCCGAGAGCGCGAGTCCGGTGATCGCGATCACGACCGTCCCTCCCGCGAACAGCACCGCCTGGCCGGCGGTGCCGTTGGCCAGTCCGATGGACTCGTTGACGTCCATTCCGCCGGTGAGGTTCTGGCGGTGGCGGGTGACGATGAAGAGGGAGTAGTCGATCCCGACACCGAGGCCGATCATCGTGGCGAGTACCGGAGCCACGGTGCCGATGTCCGTGACGGCGGCGATGAGCGAGATGATCGACAGCGCGATCCCGAGACCGAACAGCGCGGTGCCGATCGGCACGCTCATGGCCACGACCGAGCCGAACGCGATGAGCAGGATGATCACCGCGAAGAAGAGCCCGATCACGTCGGCGTTGCCGCCCTCGTCGCGGGTGAGGTAGTCGACGACCGGGCCGCCGAATTCCACGTGAAGCCCGGCCTGCTGCGCCGGCACAGCCGCGGCCTCGAGTTGCTTCACCGTCTCGGGCGGCAGGCTGGTCGACGTCTCGTCGTACTGCACGCGGATGTAGCCGATGGTGCCGTCCTTCGAGACGAACGCAGGCCCGACGACGGGCGTAGTCGGCCCCAGGACCTGCGTCACGTGTGGGACCTTGCCGGGCGCGAGGTTCGCCTCGGTCTGCGCGATCGCTGCTTCGTTGCCGGGGTCGGCGAGTGTGCCGCTCTTTGCCTGGAACACGACGCTCGCCGTGCCGCCGGCCTGAGCGGGGAATCGCGCTTGGAGCAGGTTCTGGGCTTTCTGCGACTGCGCGCCGGGGATCGTGTACACGTCGGTCGTCTTGCCGCCGGCGGACTTACCCCATCCGACCACGATGACGGCGATCAGGACCCAGATCCCGATCGTGATCCACTTGTGTCGCGCCGCGGCCCGACCGACGCGATCGAGGAAGCGTGCCATGCGTATTCCCTGTCCTTCCTCGAAGTGCCGATCGAGGCGCAAAGCACGCTACGCCTGTGCGAGAGTGTCCGCACGGATGCATCGGCACGCGGAGGCGCGCGGTGAAGCACGAATTCCTTCCGCCTCCGGAGCATGGGCGGCGCTTCGTCGCACACCGCCGTGTCCGTCTCGGTGACGTGAATCGGTCCAACCGGCTCCGACTCGACGCCGTCGCGCGCTATCTCCAGGACGTCGCGTCCGACGACGTCGACGCCGTCGACGACCCGAGGGCTGACGGCGCGTGGGTTTTGCGCCGAACCGCGCTCGTGTTGGGACCCTCGCCCCGGTACGGGGACGACATCGAGCTCACGACGTTCTGCAGCGGGACCGGCGGTCATTGGGCCGAGCGCCGGACGAGCGTGGCCGTCGGCGGGTCCTCGGTCGCCGAGGCGGTCGCGATCTGGGTGTATGTCGACCGGGTGGGGCGTCCGGCGCGACTCGGGGAGTGGTTCTTCGAGCACTACGGCGCTGCGGCCGACGGCCGGAAGGTCAGCGGCCGTCTCTCGCTCCCACACCCACCCGCCGACGCGCATGCGCGTCCGTGGCCCGTTCGCGCCAGCGATTTCGATCTGCTCCGTCACGTCAACAACGCCGCGTACTGGTACGCAGTCGAGGACGAGCTGGCGCGTCTCGCACCCTGGCGCGCTCCGGTGAGCGCGGAGCTCGAGCACCGGGCCGCGATCGAGCCCGGCGATCCCGTCGAGCTCCGCTCGAAGGTCGACGACGACGTGCTGTCGGTGTGGCTCACCACGCACGGGGAGACGCGCTCGGCCGCGCAACTCCGCCTCGGCGCGCCCCGGCAATCGACACGTCGACCGATAGGCTGACCGGCTCTGGACGGGTCTCTCCTCTCTACCTTCGCTGGTCGGCGGTGCCTGGTCACGGGCGGGCTGGGCTTCATCGGTTCGAACCTCGCGCTCGCGCTGTCGGCAGGCGGCGCCGAGGTCACGGTCGTCGATGCGCTCGTACCCACCCACGGCGGTGACCGCGGCAACCTCGACGACGCTGCCGGTCGGATCGAGGTGATCGAGGCGCTCGTCGACGACGAGAGGCTCGTGCGTGGCGCCGCGGCGGCCTCCGAGGTGATCTTCAACCTGGCGGGTCAGGTGAGCCACGTCGACTCGATGGAGCGGCCGCGCTTCGACCTCGAGGTCAACACCGCGAGTCAGCTGGGCTTCCTGGAGATCCTGCGCGATATCGGCTCGACGTCCGTCGTCGTCTACACGTCGACGCGGCAGATCTTCGGGCATCCGCGCTACCTGCCGGTCGACGAGGATCACCCGGTGTCGCCGGTCGACGTCAACGGGATCAGCAAGTCGGCCACCGAGCAGCTGCACCTGCTCTACGGCGAGCTGTACGGGATACGGACCAGCTCAGTCCGGCTCACCAATGTGTACGGGCCCCGGCAGCGTCTCCGCGACGACCTGCAAGGGTTCCTGCCGATCTTCGTACGGCGCGCGCTCTCGGACGAGCCGATCACCGTGTTCGGGGACGGCGCGCAGGAGCGCGATTGCCTCTACGTCGACGACGTCATCGAGTGCCTACTCCTCACCGCACGTTCGGCGGAGGCGCCGGGCGAGGTGTTCAACGTCGGCAACGACGAGCGTTTGTCCCTCCGGTCGATCGCCAAAGCCATCGTCGCCGCCGCCGGCTCGGGGTCGGTCGAGTCGGTGCCGTGGCCGCACGACCGGGACGCAATCGACATCGGCTCCTACTACGGCGACTCGTCGAAGGCGAAACGCCTCCTCGGGTGGGAGCCGCGCACGCCGTTCGCCGACGGGATCGCGAAGACCATCGAGTTCTACCGGTCACATCGCTCGCGGTACCTGTGACGACGATGACGGCCCGGCCGCCCGTGGTCGATCTGGCCCGCCGCGCTGCGTCGCTGCACCCCGAGCTCGGCGAAGCCATCGAGCGGGTCGTGCGCTCCGGGTGGTTCCTGCTCGGTCCTGAGACCGAGGCCTTCGAGAGCGAGTTCGGCGCGTTCTGCGGCCGGCAGCACGCAGTCGCGGTCGCGTCGGGGACCGAGGCGTTGCGCCTCGCGCTGCGCGCGCTCGGCGTCGGCCCGGGGGACGAGGTGGTCGTGCCTGCGTTCACGGCCGTGCCGTCAGCGGCGGCGGTGTGCGCGACGGGCGCGTTACCCGTCTTCACCGACGTCGAACGCGAGAGCGCGATGCTCGATCTCGAGTGCGCGGCGGCTGCGGTGACCGAGCGCACTCGGGCGGTGATCCCGGTCCATCTCTACGGTCGGCCGGCCGCGATACCCGACCTCGGCGCCGTCGTCCTCGAAGACGCCGCCCAGGCCCACGGCGCGCTCGACCCGCAGGCGGCGTCGGCCGCGGCGGCGTACAGCTTCTATCCGACGAAGAACCTGGGCGGGATCGGGGATGGCGGCGCCGTGGTCACCGACGACGCCGACCTCGCGGCGCAGATCCGGTTGCTGCGAGCCCACGGCTTCACTCATGACTACGAGCACACCGCGGTAAGCGGGAACTCGCGGCTATCGGAGATCGAGGCGGCCGCGCTGCGGATCGAGCTGGAGCGTCTGCCCCAGTGGAACGCACGCCGGCAGCGCATCGCTCGGGCGTACCGAGACGCGGCACCCGGCATGCGTTGGCAGGCGCCGCACGAGCGGCACGTCTATCACCTTTGCGTCGCGCGGATCGCCGACCGTGACGCGTTCCGAGCGCAGATGCCGTTCGGGACCTCGGTGCAGTACCCGCGGGCGCTCACCCAGCAGCCTGCATACCGGCAGTTCGTGCGGGACCCGTGTCCGGAGGCCGAATCGTGGGCGGGGGAGTGCGTGTCGCTACCCTGCTTCCCCGAAATGACCGACGACGAGATCGAGATCGTGTGCAACGCGCTCCGGTGAACCCAGCCGTCGAATCCGTTTCGGCGTTCTTCCCTTGCTACAACGACGAGGCGACCATCGGCGCCATGGTCGAGGCCGCAGCCTCCACCCTCGACCGGGTCGGAGCCGATGGCGAGATCATCGTCGTCAACGACGGCTCGAGCGACGGCTCGGAGCGGGTGCTCAAGCGGCTGACCGAGACGGAGCCGCGTATGCGTGTCGTCACGCACGAGCACAACCGGGGCTATGGCGGCGCGCTCCTGTCGGGGTTCGGTGCCGCGACGAAGCAGTGGGTGTTCTACACAGACGGTGACGGTCAATTCGACCCGAACGAGCTCGAGCTCCTCGTGACGCGCGCGACCGACGACATCGACGTCGTGCAGGGCTTCAAGCTCAACCGGGCCGACAACATGGCTCGACGGGCGATCGGACGGGTGTACCACCGGTTCGTGTCGTTCGTGTTCGGGCTGCACGTCCGCGACACGGACTGCGACTTCCGCTTGATGCGGCGATCGATGCTCGAGCGCGTCGGCCTCGAGAAGACGACCGGGGTGATCTGCGTCGAGCTGGTGCGCACACTCCAGGACGCAGGAGCGAAATTCGTCGAGGTCGGCGTCCACCATTACCCACGGGTGCACGGACGGTCACAGTTCTTCAAATTGTCGAGCGTCGCCCGTACCCTGTGGGATCTCGCCAAGCTGTGGCTGCAGCTCATCGTGTTGCGTCGCGGGAAGGCTCGGTCCGCCGCCGGGCGCTAGTCCCTCGTCGCCACCACCACCACCGAGGTCCCCATGGCGAGGTCGCGCCGCGTCAGCCAGCGGCGCTCGGCCTTCGCCAGCGGCGCGAACACACGGTCGAGGGCGCGCCGCTCGACGTCCGAGCCGGTGTTGTCGGCCGACTGAGTCCCGTGTCGTTCGAGCATCGCCAGGAGAGCGGCCGGCGGGGTGAGGAACGAGTAGGCGTACGTCGATCGCCGCACGCGCAGCCCGGCCCGCTCGGCGAGGAGCGCGAGCTCGTCGCGCCGGTAGCGGCGCAGGCCGTGCACCGTCACGTCGTGCGCTCGGCGCAGCGACTCGAACGCCGGTTCGAGCAGGAGCAGCGCACCGCCCGTACGGAGCACCCGCGCCAGCTCACCCAAAGCGGCGACGTCGTCGCGCACCGTGTAGAGCAAGGTGATCCCCACCGCGACATCGAACCCCCCGTCGGCGAAAGGGAGTCGCTCGGCGCTCGCCAGCACCGGCGCTGTCGCTGGCCGGCGTGCGCGCACGAACTCCAGGGCTTCGCGAGCGAGGTCGACGCCGGTCACCCGGCCGTGGCTGGCGAGCCACGCCCCGTTCCCGCCCGGGCCGCAGCCGGCGTCGAGGATGCGTTGATCGGTGCCGAGCCACGGTTCGAGGAGCTCCGCCATGAGCGCCCGGGTGTTGCGGTACCACCAGTGGTCGTCTTCGGCGGCCGCGATCCGCGCGTACTCCTCGACCTCCATCAGCCGATGATCGTCTCTTCCTTCTCGGTCAAGAGCCAGACGAGGCTGTCGCGGTCGAGGAAGCGGTCTTCGTCGGGTGCGATCAGCTCGGAGTACGCGGGCTCGCCGACCATGTCGTAGAAGGCCTGCACCGACGGGTACCACTCGACGGCGGCCCCGTCGAAGTCCGAGCCGCCGCGGTCGTAGTCGGCCCGGGCGCGGTGATTGCGCTCGTAGCGGACGAAGTAGCGCGCGATCGACGGCGTGTCACAGTTCAGCGGGCTGTGCACTGTGCGCCAGTGGCGATGGAAGTCGTCGATCTCCATACCGGGTCGCCGCTTCACCATGCAGATCAGCTTGATGACGGGCTTGTCGCGCTCCGCCGGGCCCGGGATCACGACCTCTTCCTCCTCGGTGAGGATCCACACGATCCCGTCGAGATCGAGGAGGCGGCGCTCGTCCGGCGCGACCCTCGCCTGGTACTCGGGATCGGCGACCATCGCGACGAAGTCGCCCATCGAGTCGAACCACTGGATCGCGACGCCGTCGAAATCGCCGCCCCGCTTGTAGTCCTCCGCCGCACGGTGGTTCTGCTCGTACCGCACGATCCGATCGGCGACGGCGGGCGTCTCGGTGATGAGACGGGCGTGCCGGCCCCGCCAGTGGTCGTGGAACTCCTCGACCGAGAGCGAGGGATTGCGCTTCACGACGCAGATGAGCTTGATCATGGGCTGCACACCTTCACTCCAGCTGCTATATTCACTCGCACTGTGAAAAACCGCGAATTCGTGAAGATCGAGGGGGACTTCGGGGCCGAGGCGCTCCGGATCCTACGTGACGTCCCCGGCGTCACGGTCGAGGCGGCCGGCCCCGCACGAGCCGGCGGCGATGGCGGCGATGCGGTGCTCCGGTTGGGCCCGGCCACCGCAGCCGTCGCTGTCGAGGTCAAGCGGCGGGCCAACGCGGCGACCGCTTGGCAGATCGTCCGGCGGTCCCGGGCCGCTCCCGACGGCAACCTCCTGCTCGTCGCCGGAGCCACGACGGCGGACGCGCGCGAAATCCTCGAGCGACACGGCGTCGCCGTCGTCGACGGGCTCGGCAACGCGCACGTCGAGCTCCCGGGCTTCGTCCTCCACACCGAGGCCCAACGTGGTCGACGGGCCGACACCCCTCGCCCACGGACTCAGACCAGGCTCGCGGGCAAGGCCGGCGTCGGAGCCCAGGCACTGCTCCTCCAGCCCGAGCGCGAATGGAAGGTCCAGGACCTCGCGGCTGAAGCCGGCATCTCGGTCGGTCTCGCCCACCGGGTGCTCGTTCGCCTCGAGACGGAAGGGCTGGTGGCGACGGACGGCGCCGGCCCGAGACGTGTTCGCCGCGTCGCCGACCCCACCGCGCTCCTCGATCTCTGGGCCGAGGAGAACACCGACCGCGCCGTGCAGCGGATGCGTGCGTACCGGCTGGCCCGGGACCCGCGCGAGCTCGCCGGCGCGGTCAGCGCCGGCCTGGACGCAGTAGGGATCGACCACGCCGTCACCGGAGCAGCTGCGGCGGCTCGCATCGCGCCGTTCATCACGGCGGTACCCGTGGCCGAGATCTGGATCGACTCTGTCGCTTCACTCGCGGAAGCTGCGGTGGCAACCGACGCCGAAGCGGTGGAATCGGGCCATAACGTGGCGTTCCTCCAGGCGAACGGGGACGAGCCGCTCGCCTTCCGTCGCCAGGTCGACGAGATCTGGGCCGTCAACCCCTTCCGGCTCTTCTACGACCTGCGGAACGATCCCCGCCGGGGTCACGAGCAGGCGGAGGCCCTCCGCCGGGAGGTGATCGGGTTTTGAGCCGTGACCACTTCACCGACTACGACGACGCAGCCACGGCGCGCTGTGAGCGTGCTCTCGTCACGCTGCTCGGCGACCTAGGACCGTGGCGCGAGCGCATCTTCCTCGTCGGTGGCCTCGCGCCCCGATATCTCGTCGGGCAGCTTCCGGAAGGCGCGCGCGCTCATGTCGGGACCACCGACGTGGATCTTGTCATCGGCCTCGCACTGGGCGACGAGACGCCGGAGACGTACCGGACGCTCGAGAACAACCTGGAGAAGTCGCACTTCGACCAGAAGGAGCCCGGCTTTCGTTGGGCGCGAGAGGTCGAGGGCGCGAAGGTCGTCGTGGAGTTCCTGTGCGAGACAGAGGCAGTACCGGCCGGGCTCGTCTTCCGACCGCAGGCCGGGTCCACCGGGTCGGTCGTCGGAGCGTTCAACGTTCGTGGGGCCAATCTCGTGCGCTACGACTTCATCGAGTGCGTGCTCGAGGGTGAGCGCCTCGACGGGGGAGGCACGTCGAAGGTGCTTGTCCGAGTGGCGAACGTGCTGCCGTACACCGTGCTCAAGATCCTCGCCTTCCAGGATCGCCACGAGAACAAGGACTCGTACGATCTCGTGTTCTGCCTTCTGCATTTCGGCGATGGTCCGGCCGCCGCCGGCATCGCAGCCGCCCGCAGCCCTGTCGCGCGCGACCCCCGGGCGACCGAAGCGCTCGAGCTGCTGGGTGAACGCTTCGGCGACGTGGGCCAGGACGGGCCGACCGCGTACGGGACGTTCCTCGCCGATCCCGGCGACGACGAAGAGGCGGCTCGGCTGCGGCGAGAGGCGGTGGCGACTGTGCGCCGCTTCCTCGAGGCGTTCCATGCCGCACTCCGGTGAGCGGGCGATCGACACGATGTTCGCCACCGAGCGATTCAGAAGGCTGCTGGACGGGCCCCGCGCCACGCGATAACAACACCAGCCTATGGAAATAGCCTTCGACGCTCCGCGAGCGGTTCAGGCCGTTCCCGGGCAACCACGAGGCTTCGAGGACGTCAGCTTCTCGCCGGATAACCGCCGCTTGGCGCTCGCCGGGACGTATCAGAACTCGGTCTCAATAGCGGACGTCAACATCGCAATGGATGGTGGGCGTCCGCATGTGACCCTGACGAATGTGGTCGAGTACTTGTCGCCCTGCCTGAAGCAGCCGCATGGCGTGGCCTTCCTGGACGACGACACGATCGTCGTCGCCAACCGTCAGGGGAATGTCGACGTCCTCAGGCTGCCGGCGGACGCGGCCGCACATCAACCGGTTGAACTACCGCCGATCGATCTGGGACCGGGTCCCGGGTTCGAGTTCTTGAACGCTCCCGGCTCGCTTGCGGTGGCCGGCGGTGCCGACGGCGACGTAGAGGTGCTCGTGGCCAACAACTCCGGCCACGCGATCACGGCGCACAAGCTCGACAGTGATCCGATCGCCGTGAGGTCAAGCAATGTCCTCGTGCGCCGAAGGATCGACTATCCCGACGGTCTTGCCGTCAGCGCGGACGGCGAGTGGGTCGCGGTCAGCAATCACGCAGCGCACATCGTGATCCTCTACCAGCGTTCCTCGTCGCTGCACGAGGACTCCGAGCCCGGCTGCGTCCTGCGCGGCGTTTCCTACCCACATGGCGTTCGCTTCAGCCCAGATGGCCGCCATCTTTTCGTTGCTGGCAGTGGCGGGCCTTATGTCCACGTCTTCACGCGGGATGATCAGATGTGGCGGGGTGTCCAGCATCCCGCCGTCTCGGTGCGGGTCATGAAAGAAGACGTGTTCCGGCAACACCCACGGTTCCACCTCGGTGAGGGTGGATCGAAGGGAATCGACCTCGATCGTGATGGCCGCGTCCTGGCTGTGACATCCGCCTACCAGCCGCTGGCCTTCTTCGACGTCGCGGCGATTCTCGATCGCAGTACCGGACAATGCGATCGCGCTCGACAGGTGAGCTACGAGCTGGACGTTGTCGAACTACAGGCACGAAAGTTCAAGACACGAATCGAGGCACTCGAACGGTCGAGGAGCTTCCGCATGACCAAGCCGCTGCGAAGCCTCAACGCTGCATGGTCGAGGATTCGGCACTGACCGAAGCCCGTTGATCGCTGTGGGCGCTTCCGCCTCGTGATGCGGCCTGTCGTCAGCCAGATCATTCTCGCCTACAACCACGAGCACTTTGTCGAGCAGTGTCTCGATTCGGTAGCAAACCAGACGTTCGACGACTTCGAGTTGGTGATCGTTGACGACTGCTCGACGGACAGAACGGTCGAGCGAATCGAGACGTGGCTCCGCAACGCCTCTCGTGACGCTCGCCTCGTCGTCAACGAGCGCAACCTCGGGGCTTGCGCCAGTCACAAGATCGCGTTGCAGCACTGTCGGGGCGAGTTCATCTCCATTGTGTCGGCCGACGACTACTACGAGCCCGAGAAGATCGAGCGCCAGCACCGGTTCTGGGGTGAGCTCGATGGTTCGGTGGCGGCCGTCTTCAGCAACGCGCGACGTGTCGACGACCGGGGTCGTGAGCTCGGTTTGGCCTACGACGGGGTTCCGCCGGCCGAGGGTCGCATCTTCCATCGTTTGATCGAAGGCAACTTCATCGTTGCGCCGTCGGTGATGGCGCGGCGCACGGCACTCGAGGAAGTCGGAGGCTACGACGAGTCCCTGTTCTACGAGGATTACGACATGTGGCTGAGGCTCGCCGATCGATACGAGTTTCGCTATCTCCCGGGCACGCTCGTGAACTACCGCATCCTTGCGTTCAGCCATTCGCGGAACCCCGCGCACGCGGCTGCGATGCACGAGTCCCGCGCGAGAGCGCTGCTCAAGTGGTATCGGAGGGACACCCGAACCGACGAGATCATCCTCACCCGGGCGTGGAAGAACGGCACGCGAGCACTGGCTGCGGATCGCGCCCGCGGACGGCGCCTGCTCCAAGAGGTCTGCGCCATTCGGCCGACGCTCCGCCACCGAGCCGGGGTCGCCGGCGCCGGCCTGCCGGGAGCCGGGTACGTGCTCGCTCTCGCGTTCGCGGTCGTCGATCGGGTTCGCGCGCGGTAGTGCGCTCTGTTCGGACACCACTCGAGCAGCGCTCTTGGCTCGGATCCCGTTCAACCGGCCGGTAGAGGTACCGTGCGAGCCGCATGGAGAAACTCGTCTACGCGCTGTGGGACGTGCGCGAAGGGCTCGCCGAGAGCACAGGTCCGGAGCTGCTCGCCTTCGATCCACGCGGGCTGACGGTCAATGTCGTCGATCCCGAGATCGACATGAGCGCGACGGTTGTCGTCCCCGACAACGGCATCGGCGCGACGGTGTCACTGTGGCTCGACTCGCTCGACGACCGCGGCCCGTACGAGTCCGCGCTCCGTCACGCGGCAGGCCGGGTGGCGGGCTATCTCGTCACCGAATCAGTCCCGCTCGCGTACAACGACCGCACCTGGCCGGACGGTGTCCGCTCGCCCGGCGTCAAGCAGATCACGATGTTCGACAAGCGTCCCGACATCGAGGACGCGCAGTTCTTCGCCCGGTGGCACGGCTCGCACACCCCGCTGACCTTCGAGGTCCACCCCGTCTGTCTCTATGTGCGTCATGCGGTGGCGCGTGCCGTCACGGACGGGGCGCCGCGCTGGCGCGGCATCGTCGAAGAGGGCCTGCGCGAGGTCGAGGACCTGACCGACCCGATGCGCTACTTCAGCGCCGGCGACTCGCCCGACGCGCTCGAGCACAACGTCAAGCGGGTGATGGAGGACGTCTCCACGTTCCTCGACCTCGGATCGGTCGAGTCATATCCGACGGCCGAGTACATCCTCCGCAGCCTGCCCGAGTGATGGAGCAAAGATGAGCGTGCTCGAGGGCAAGGCGGCGCTCGTGACCGGAGGTGGCTCGGGCCTTGGACGGGCGTCCGCGATCGCGCTGGCGCGCGCCGGTGCGACCGTCACCGTGGCGGACGTCGATGAGCAGGGCGGGAAGGAGACCGCTGCCCTCGTGTCCGAGGAGGGGCGCGGCGACGCGGACTTCGTCCGTGCCGACGTGACGCAGGCCCACGAGGTCGAGGCGATGGTCGACAAAGCCGTCGGGCAGTGGGGTCGTCTGGACTGTGCGCTGAACAACGCCGGCACCACCGGCGTGAGCGCGTCCACCGCCGACTACACCCTCGACGACTGGAACCGCGCCATCGCACTGAACCTCACCGGCGTGTTCCTCTGCCTCAAGTACGAGCTGCCCGCCATGCTCGAGCGCGGCGGCGCGATCGTGAACATGGCGTCCGGGGCGGGGCTGGTCGGTTTTCCGGGTCTTCCCGCATACGTGGCGAGCAAGCACGGGGTGGTGGGGCTGACGCGGGCGGCGGCGCTCGAGTACGCGTCGCAGGGCGTGCGCGTCAACGCGATCTGTCCCGGGAGCACGCGGACGCCGATGCTCGAGGGGTTCATGGGTGGCGACGAGCAGGTGGAGCGCATGATGACCCGGGCGGTCCCGCTCGGACGGCTCGGCCGACCGGAAGAGATCGCCGACGCCGTCGTGTGGCTCTGCAGCGACGCGGCTTCGTTCGTCGTCGGGCACGCCCTCGCCGTCGACGGCGGCTCCGTCATCCAGTAGGCAAGGGGCGACCTGCGGAGAGGAACGATCCATGGCGGAGTCCGGGGGCCTGACGTTGCGGTTGGATCGGGTGCTCCCGGCGCCTCGCCCGCGCGTGTTCAGAGCGTGCATCGAGCCCGCCGAGCTCGCACAGTGGTGGGGGCCGCAGGGGTTCACGACGCCCGAGATCGATCTCGACCTCCGCGTTGGAGGTGCATATCGATTCGGGATGCAGCCTCCGGACGGCGAGTTGTTCCACCTCTCGGGGGAGTTCCGGGAAGTCGAGCCTCCGGCGCGGCTCGTCTACACGTTTCGATGGGAAGAGCCGGATCCCGACGATCGAGAAACCGTCGTGACGATGTCGTTGAGCGATCGACGCGATTCCACGGACGTCGTTGTCGTCCAGTCGGGGTTCGCGACCGAGGCGCGGCGAGCACTTCACGTGGACGGCTGGACTGATTGCCTCGATCGGCTGCACGAGCTGATGTCGTCGCGCAGGTCAGCCGACGGATAGGCGCGCCGGCGGCGAGCTGATCACCCCCTGGCCGGCGCGGTGCAGGGCTTCCCGCCGCACACGTCCACGACGCGGCCGTTGCGTTCCAGGAAGTCGGACTTCTGTTGGCGCGCCTCCTTCGATCTGCGCGGGTCGCCGTGCGGGTCCGCGCCATCCCGTGGCGCGACGTTCCCCGCCGGTGGAGCTGGAGCGCCGCTGTCCCATACGACGATGGCCGAGCCGTCGTACGGGGCGTCGAGCTCTCCCACCCCCCAGAGCTGCTGGCGCGCGGGGGACCGGCCGGCCGCCAGCGCCGGTCGATGCACCCGGGCTCCGATCGAGCGGGCCTCGACCTCGGTCGCGATGTTCGCGACCTGGTGATCGCCGAAGGCCTCGTGGATGAGCACCTGGTGGGTCGGGGTGTGGGGATAGGGGTCGCGGGTGAGGTGCTGCGCGTACCCGTCCGCCTCGCCGCGGTCCCAGAGCATCTGCGTGATGCCGATCGCGAGGACGTGATCGGTCGGGTCCGGGTAGGCGGGGTCGAAGATCGCCTTGTACGTGTCCCAATCGGTGCTGCGCTGGAGCAGGGTGCCGTAGTTCATCCCCGGGACGCCGATCACGGCGCGGGTCCAGTCCTGCGCCACCGCGGTGGCCGCACCGCCCATGATCCCGCCCTCGCTGTTGCCGTCGTAGAAGAGCTCGCGCGTATCGATGACCGGCTTGCCCTGTGCCTGGAACGCGGCGTTGGAGGCGAACCCGCTGCCGGCGATCATGAGGCGGCCCAGGAACAGCGTGTCGAGGATTCCCTGCTGGAGGCGGTCGGCGATCGTCGGGAAGCGCGACAGGTCTCCCAGTACCGCGACCGCGTTCCCGATGTCCTCCTGCGAGAGCCCGATCCACTTCGTGGCGCAGAACACGAAGTTGTGCTCGCCCGCCATGGCGCGCACGTTTTCGGCGGAGACCTCGCTTTCGCTGCCCAGCAGCCCGTGGCCGTAGACCGCGGGTCTGGCGCGGGCAGCAGTCCCGTCGGGCTTCAGCGCGGCGCGGGGGATGATGCACGTGAAGGGAGCCGTGTAGTCGCCGTTCCGCTGCGGGAGACCGTTCTCGCCCGTGTTGAACGCGTTTCCCGGCTGTCCGTTGCCAGTGAGGTAGTTGGGCACCGTAAATGTTCCCGTCACCCGGCGCGCCACGCTTTCGTCCACGTCGTTTTCGACTTGGGTGACCTGGAATGCCGGTGCGCTGTTGCCAAGAGAGCTGAACGCGTCGTCGCGGATATGCAGCATCCGCTCGGACAGGTTGCGCCGGCTCGCGACCGTGAAGTCCCAGGCGAGGAAGAGGTCATCTCGCTTCACGCCGGCGCCGTCGAGGGCCTTGAGGACGTCCTGCATGTGCGGCCGGCGCTCCTCGATGGTCGGGTCCGTCGTCTTCGTTCCGTCTCGGTAGGCGCGGAACGCGTCGCCGGGCTCGATCGTGGCGCCGGAGGCGTTCTGGAGACCTCGCAGCCCGACGACGATGCGATGTCCCTCGCGGAAGTTCACGGCCGGACGCACGACGAGCGCGCGCTGGTCAGCGGCGGGCGCGCTCTGATCAAGCTCGGCCCAGTACGGGATGCGCCGTCCCGTCGTCGCGTCGAGCAGGACGATCGGCGCGTTGGCGCGCAGGGATCGACCGATGTCGGTCTCTGGCGCGGCGCCGGTGCGGGTGAGGTCGAGGCCCGGGACCACCGTGAGGATCGCCGACCCCGGGCTGAAGCCGTCGTTGCGATTCCATTCCGTCGGGTCGATCGGGACGCCGGCCGCGTTGCGGGGCATCGAGTCGGGCGAGAACTGCACGCGACGACCGGTGTCGGTCGAGGGGTCGGGCACGGTGAAGTAGTCGTTCGGGAAGGGATAGAGGCACTTGGCCGGGTCGAGGAAGTCGCAGGCGCCGTGCGCCTCCTCGGGGGATTCTTGAGCGGGCCGGGCGTGCGCCACGCCCTGCACCCAGCCGCCGGCCAGCAGCGCGACCAGCGCCGCGCTGGCCACGCGGGTCAGACGGCGTCCCACACCATCTGATCCTCCGCCGGTGGCTCGCCGAGCATCTCGGCCGGGTTGTGCTTGTCGATGTGGCCGATCAAGCCGTTGTAGACGCCGTACCCGCACAGCTGCCGCAGGCGGCGCGAGAACCCGGCGGCGACGTCGCGCGGGATCCCGAGCTGCTGGTTCTCCTGCTGGCGGATCCATCCCGCGCAGTAGTTCATCGCGATGCCGACGCGCCGCTCGTCGTTGGTGTTGGCGCCCCCGCCGTGCCAGAGGCTGCCGTGCCAGACCAGCACGCTCCCTGCGGGCATCTCGGCCGCGATGCTGTCGTACGGCGCGCCGAAGTCGGGACTGTGGTCGCGGAGGTGCGAGCCCGGAATGATGCGCGTCGCGCCGTTCGCCTCGGTGAAGTCGGTGAGGGCCCACATCGTGTTGCACACGGTGGGGACGTGCGGCTTCGTGAGCGGGATCAGCTGATCGTCGGCATGGATCGGCTGTGCGGTCTCGCCGGGGTCGATGGCGATCGACGAGAGCGACGAGACCAGGCAACCCTCGTCGAGGACACCCTCGACCACGGGGAGCACGTTCGAGTGCACCGGGATGGCCTCGTACAGCCGGCCGAGCGCGAGCAGGTTGTAGATGCGGACGGTCTTCGTGCCTTCGAAGCCGTTGTCGGACGGCCTAACGCCGTAGAAGCGCTCGAGCCGGATGAGATCGTCGTTCAGCGCGTCCCGCAGCTCGGGCTCGATGACACCCTCGAGGATCGTGTACCCGTCGCGGTCGATGCGCTCCTCGTGCGTCGTCAGCGTCTCGGGATCAAGCACGCCGCTACGGTACCGGCATGCCCGTCTATGCGCTGGGCGCGTCGGTGCCCGACATCGCGGCTTCTGCGTTCGTGCATCCCGATGCGACCGTGATCGGCAACGTGACGATCGGCGAGGAGAGCACCATCTGGCCGCAGGCGGTGCTCCGGGGGGACTACGGCAAGATCGTGGTCGGTGCGCGCACCTCCATCCAGGACGGTGCCGTCATCCACTGCACGGCCGAGCTCGACACCTTCATCGGCGACGACTGCGTCGTCGGGCACCTCGCCCACGTCGAGTCCTGCGTGATCGAGGACGGCTCGCTCGTCGGGACCGGCTCGGTCGTGCTGCACCGGGCTCGCGTGCGGTCGGGTGCGCTGGTCGGCGCGGCGGCGCTGGTCCCGAACGGCATGGACGTCCCGGCGGGTGCGATCGCAGTCGGCGTCCCCGCCCGGGTGCGTTCCGGAGTGGCCGACAGCGCCGACATCGCCCGCAACGCGGCCGGGTACGTGCAGAACGGCAAGCGGTACCTCGACGAGCTCCGACGCCTGGACTGAGTCAGCGGCGAGCGATGTCGTAGATGGCCGTGTGGCGGACGTGCAGGACCGGGCGGGTGTCGTTCGCGACCATCAGCAGGTCGAGCTCCGCGAATCGGTGTCCCTTGCGCTCGAACACGGCGGCCATGCGACCACGGGTCGACACGCGGTCGCCGTCGACGACGACTCCATAATTGGTGATGTCGCTGCCGACGTGCATCCAGGGCCCGAGGCGCACGTTGGCGCCGAGGATCGTGTTCGCCGCCAGCACCAGATAGCCCGGGTGGGCGACGCCGCCGTCCCGGTACAACGTGAGGTCTTCACCGATCTCGTCGAGGAAGGCGGGCGCGTGGTCGGCACGGAAGGTCGCCTCCCACGATCCCAGCGCGCCCAGCGCGCTGAGCCCCTCCTCGGTGGCCGGCGCTCGCTCGGCGGGCACCGGGGCGGTGGGGTAGTCGTCGACCGCCGGTCCGAGAGGAGGGCACAGCGGAAGGGTCGCGGTTGCCGTCGCAACCACCTCGTCGGCTGCGCGGCGTGCGGTCAACTCGAGCCTCCGCTCGCCGTCGACGTCGTGCGCGGTGGCGTCGATCACAACGTCGTCGCCGTCGTAACACGGGCGCACGAACCGCGCCGCCATCGTGCCGCCTTCGAGCCAGGGGCGGCCGAGCGCCGCCATGACCGGGTGCGTCAGGTACGCGTAGACGGTCACGCCCGGAACCAGCCCGCCCTTGTAGCCGTACGTGCGCGCGACGGCGTCGTCGTGGATCTTGTTCTCGGACGCGGTAGCGGCGTTGTGTGCCCGCACCGCGTAGGTCGTCGTCATCGATCCATCACCGCGTCGGAGCGGTAGACGTCGGGCTCGACGTAGATCACGCGCGCGATGGGGACGGCGGCGCGCACGCGCGCTTCGGCCGCATCGATGGCACGGGCGAGATCGGGCACCGACGGCGCGTCGATCTCGACCTTGGCCGCCACCAGCAGCTCGTCGGGGCCGAGATGCATCGTCCGTAGGTGGATCACCCGCAGGACCTCCCGCCCGTCGATCATGGCCGACCGAATCGCGTCCTCGAGGTGGCCGGACGCTGACTCGCCGATGAGCAAGCTCTTCATCTCGGTTGCGAGCACGATCGCGATGACGCCCAGGAGGATCCCGATGCCGATGCTGCCGAGCGCGTCCCACCTCGAGTTGCCGGTGATCTCGGCTGCGGTCACACCCACGATCGCCAGGAACAACCCGAGCAACGCGCCCGTGTCCTCGAGGAGCACGACCGGGAGCTCCGGGCTCTTCGAGCGGCGGATGTACTGCCACCACGAAGAGTCGCCCCGCCCCCCGGACGCCTGCTTCATCGCGGTGTGGAACGAGAAGCCTTCGAGCACGACCGCGACGCCGAGCACGGCCAGCGCGATGGGAAACGATTCGAGCGTGTGCGGGTGCACGAGCTTGTCGATCCCCTCGACGACCGCGAACAGCCCGCCGAGCGAGAACAGCAGCAGGGCGACGATGAAGGCCCAGAAGTACCGCTCGTGGCCGAACCCGAAGGGGTGCTCGGCCGTCGGGCGGCGCCGGGCGCGCCGGGCGCCGAGGAAGAGGAGCGCCTGGTTGCCGGTATCGGCGACGGAGTGGATGGCCTCGGCGAGCAGCGACGCGGCGCCGGTGACGGCGAAGCCGGCGAACTTCGCGATCGCGATCCCGAGGTTGGCGGCGAACGCGGCGGCGATCGCCCGCCGGCTCTCGTCTTGCACAGGTTGACCCTATTCTTGGTCGGGTAACGTCGAACGGTCCCGCGAGCCGTTCGGAGGCGCCCGATGCCCGAGCCCGTGATCGTTGCCACCGCCCGCAGCCCCATCGGCCGGGCGTTCAAGGGGTCGCTCGTCGACCTGCGACCGGACGACTTCGCCACCACCATCGTCAAGGCCGTGCTCGACAAGGTGCCGGCGCTCGATCGGGGCGAGATCGACGACCTGATCCTCGGATGCGGGCTCCCGGGTGGCGAGCAGGGCTTCAACATGGGCCGGGTCGTGAGCGTGCTCGCCGGCCTCCCGGACGTGCCCGGCACCACGATCACCCGGTACTGCTCGTCGTCGCTGCAGACCATCCGCATGGCCGCGCACGCGATCAAAGCCGGTGAGGGTGACGCCTTCGTCGCCGCCGGCGTCGAGTGCGTGAGCCGCTTCGGCAAGGGCAACTCCGACAGCTGGCCCGACACGCAGAACCCGAAGTTCCAGGACGCGGGGCTGCGCAGCATGAAGCGCTCCGAAGGCGGCCAGGGTCCCTGGGAGCCGCCGGACGGCTATCCCGACGTCTACATCGCGATGGGCCAGACGGCCGAGAACGTCGCCGAGCTCGAGAACGTCTCACGTGAGGAGATGGACGAGTTCGCGGCCTTGTCGCAGAACCGCGCCGTGCAATCGCAGTCGAACGGCTTCTTCGAGCGCGAGATCATCCCCGTCGAGCTGCCCGACGGGCGCATGATCGCCAAGGACGACGGGCCGCGGCCCGACACGACGGTCGAGAAGCTGGCGCAGCTGAAGCCCGCTTTTCGCGCCGACGGCAAGGTCACGGCCGGGAACGCGTGCCCGCTCAACGACGGCGCGGCGGCCGTCGTGGTCATGAGCGACACCCGCGCCCGCGACCTCGGGATCACACCCCTGGCGCGCATCGTGTCCAGCGGCGTCACGGCGCTGAACCCGGAGATCATGGGGCTCGGGCCGATCGGAGCGAGCCGCCAGGCGTTGGCGCGCGCGGGCATGATGATTGACGACATCGACCTCGTCGAGATCAACGAGGCCTTCGCGGCCCAGGTGATCCCGTCCGCCCGCCACCTCGGCATCGACTGGGAGAAGCTGAACGTGAACGGCGGCGCGATCGCCCTCGGTCACCCGTTCGGCCAGACCGGCGCCCGCATCATGACGACGCTGCTGAACGGCCTCGAGGACGCCGGCAAGACCGTCGGCCTCGAGACGATGTGCGTCGGCGGCGGCCAGGGGATGGCGATGGTCGTCGAGCGCCTGAACTAGAGGTCAGCAAGCCGCCGGTCGGACGTCCCACACGGTGTTGGTCGGGATGCGCATCGGGCGCGCGGCGCCACCGACGCGGACCAGCAACTTGGTGCGGCCGCGGTCGTAGCCCTCGTAGATCCCGGTCGTCACGATCGGGCCGCCGTCACGGGCGAGATAGAGGACCGAGAGCAGCTTGCCCTTCCCGAGGCGCAGCCTCTCGTCCCAGCCGTAGTGCAGCCGCCGGTCGGGCCCCAGCCGCGGGGGCCGGGCGACGTGCACGCGCTGCTCTCGGTACGACGTTTGCAGCGCCTCGGCGCGCTCGGGGCCGAGGAACTCCTCGGTGGCGTCGAGCAGGAGGCGGGCGAAGGTGCGGCCGTGCGCCGGGAGGTCGAGGTCGTCGGCCAGGGCCCAGTGGACCAGCTCGTGGAGCACGACGCCCTTGGTGCGATAGCGGCGGGGGAGGGTGATCGTCGTCCCCCGCTCGTCGGTCGTGAAGAACGCCTGGCGCGCCCCGTGGCCGGGCCGGAAGCCGGGGACCCGACCCAGCCCTCGGTGAGGGAAGCGGGCCTCCCACCACAGCGTCCCGACCACCCGGTCGGCGTACCCGGCGCAGGCGTCCAGGCCCGGGAGGGGGCTCGTTGGAAGCGGTGTCTCGGCCAGGTACAGGCGCCGGCGCTGGGCGTCGCGAGGAGAGCGAGGCTCGTCCAGAGTCACCCCCATCGTGTACCACGCGGCGGCCGCAGGATCGGGGTTCTCATTGCTCCACCCGCGACGCCATGATCCCGTGCTCGTCGCGCAGCTCGACCATCCCGAGGTTGTTCCCCGTGTAGGACGCGGACTGCCGCAGCATCCAGACCACGCCTTCGGCCGGGACCTCGGTCGGCTCCCAGTCCGAGTGGTCGACGTCCGGGAGGTTGGCCACGAAGCCCTCCGAGGCCACGGGCACGTCGATGCGGAAGGTGTTGACGGCGATGCGGTGCGGCCGAAGCTGCTCGGCCAGCGACACGGTCAGGTGCTCGAGCGCGATCTTCGACATGCCGTAGACCATGAGGCCCGGGATGTACATGAGCGCGGCGGCGGAGGAGACGTTGACGATCGCACCTTCGCCCTGCTGCTTCATGTGCGGAGCGGCCTGGTGGGCGGCCACGAGCGGGGCGCGCAGGTTCACGGCCATCATCAGGTCGTAGCGTTTGAGCGGTACGTCGAGATCGCCGGGAAAGGTGATCGCGGCGTTGTTCACCAGGACGTCGAGCCGGCCGAAGTGCTCCACGGTGGTCGTCACCATCCGCTCGATCTCGTCCTCGTGTGCCAGGTTCGTTGGTATCGCCAGCGCCTCGCCGCCGGCGTCGGCGATCGTCCGCACGGTGCCGTCGATCGTGCCGGGTAACCGCAAGGGATCAGCGTCCGTCGCACGCGCTGCGCACGCGACGCTCACACCGGCGCCGGCGAGCGCGACCGCGATCGCCGCTCCGACGCCGCGACTGGCGCCGGTCACGATCGCGACCTTGCTGTCGAGGTTCATGCACGCCCCGTTCCCTGTGCACCGAGCGCGGGCAGCTCCTGCTCGAGTTCCAGATTCGAGGAGTACAGGTCACCAAGCTGCTCGACGCGTTCGAGCACGGCGCCTGCTTCGAACATGAGCGCGTCGGGATCCTTGCCGTCGAACGCGTCGGACACTTCTTCCCACGACACCGGTGTCGAGACCGTCGGACGTTCCCTTCCGCGCAGCGAATACGCGCACACGGTCGTCTTGTGCTCGTCGTTTTGGCTCCAGTCGACGAACACCTTGCCGGGTCGTTGCTCCTTCTTCATGATCACTGTCACTCGGTCAGGTTCACGCTTCGCCAGGAGTTGGCCGAGGGCGCGCGCGAATCCTTTCGTGTCGTCGTCGGTCACCTCGGTGTGCAGTGGCACCGCGAGGTGGAGACCCTTCGACCCCGACGTCTTGACGACGGACTCGAGCCCGAGCTCGGCGAGCACGCCGCGCAGGTCGAGCCCGACCCGGCAGCAGTCGAGGATCGTCGCGCCAGGCCCCGGGTCGAGGTCGAAGACCATCGAGTCGGGGCGATCGGGACTCGAGACCCGGGCCTGCGGCGTGTGCAGCTCGAGCGCGGCCATGTTCGCTCCCCACACCAGCGACGCGAGGTCGTCGAACACGCATTGCTCGAGGTCGTCGGACACCGCGGCGGAGCGCATCCACTTGGGAGCGTGCGACGGACAGCGCTTCTCGAAGAACGACTGGCTGGCCACGCCGTCGGGCCAGCGCACCAGAGTCACCGGGCGGTCGGCGAGGTGCGGCACCATGACGGCGCCGATCCGCGCGTAGTAGTCGACGACCTGAGCCTTCGTGAAGCCCGCCTGCGGGTAGAGGACCTTGTCGAGGTTGGACAGCCGGAGCCGGCGGCCCTCGATCTCGACCTGGCTCATCGATCGCCCTCGCAAGCTCGGGCTTTGCGGCGGCGGTCGGCGAAGCCGCCACCGCCGCGATTCCCCTTGGGGCTCATGGGGCCATCGGGGAAAGTGTGCGTCGACCCTCCACGACCTGCGACGCTATAGGGGCCGGCGGGCGGCGAAGGAGGTGGGCGAGGTGCCCAGCACCATCTGGAGCGGGAACATCAGCTTCGGTCTCGTGACCGTGCCGGTGAAGCTCGTCTCGGCCGTGCGTTCCAAGGACGTGCGGTTCAACCAGCTCGAGGAGGGCACCGGCGCCCGGATCCGCTACCGGCGCGTCTCCGAGGCCAGCGGCGAGGAAGTCCCCAACGAGCGCATCCAGAGGGGCTACGAGATCTCACCCGGGCAGTACGTCGTGGTCGACCAGGACGAGATCGAGAAGCTCACGCCCAAGACGACCCACACCATCGACATCCAGGACTTCGTCGACCTCGAGCAGATCGACCCCCTCTACTTCGAGCAGCCGTACTACCTCGTGCCCGACCGCGCCGCCGAACGGCCCTACCGCCTGCTGATCGAGGCGATGACAGACCTTCAGAAGGTCGCGGTCGGCAAGATCGTGCTGCGGGCCAAGGAGCACCTCGTGGCCATCCGTCCGCTCGACGGGGCGCTGTGCATCGAGACAATGCGTCACGCCGACGAGGTCATCCCGATCGAGAGCATCGAGGAGATCCCCCGCGGGGACGACATCGCGCCGAGCCAAAAGGAGCTCGACATGGCGCGTCAGCTCATCGAGGCGCTGTCCGGCGACTTCGAGCCGGAGAAGTACACCGACGCGTACCGCGAGCAGCTCCTCGAGATCATCGAGAAGAAGGCGGCCGGCGAGGAGATCGTCGCCGAGCCCCTGGTCGAGGAGCCGGCCAAGGTCGTCGACCTCATGGCCGCGCTCGAAGCGAGCCTGGCGCGCGCGGGCAAGGGTGGCGAGGACCAGGCGGCGGCGCGGCCGGCAAAGGCGGCGGCGAAGAAGACCAAGAAGGCCGGCGCCAAGAAGGCAACCAAGGCGACGAAAAGAGGCTCGCGCTCGCGCAAGTCGGCGTAGCCGGCTACGAAGCGAGCCGCTGCGGTGTTGCCACGCGGCGGCGCGGCAACTCGGTGATCACAGCGCCGCCGGCGTCGACCGCGCCCGGGTGGTCGTCCTCGAGCCATCCGCAGTCGCTGCAAGCGGGCCAGACCGCGTCCGCGTCGAGCTGGCACGCCGCGCAGGGCTGGAGCCGCACGGTCGGGGTCTCGTCCGTCGTACCCGTGAACGCTGTCATGTGTCCTCCGTGGTTTGCTCCACCCGCACGAGCATCCAACCACGGGGGTATGACAGCTACGACCTAGGGGCCGCCCTCGTACTTGAAGGAGACGTTGACCTTCGCCCGGTAGGCGGACACCTTGCCGTTCTCGATCGTCACGTCGAGCTCGGAGACCTCGGCCACGCGGAGGTCACGTAGCGACTGCGAGGCCAGTGCTACCGCGCTGGCAACTGCCTGCTCCCACCCGTCGGTGCTGGTCCCGACCAGCTCGACGACCTTGTAGACGCTGTCGGCCATGTGTCCCCCAATCTCGTGGTCACGGCCCGGCTGGTGCCGCCCGCCCACGATTCCGGCCGACGCCGCGTCCGTCAAGGGTTGCCTCTAGTGTGCGACCCATGAGCGAGAGCTCCAAGGTCCCGACCGGATCGCCGGCACCTGACTTCACGTTGCCGCGATCCGGCGGCGACGAGGTGTCGCTGTCGTCGTTCCGGGGCCGTCCCGTCGTGCTCGCGTTCCTCCGCGGCTACTCCTGACCGTTCTGCCGCCGGCACCTCGCGCAGTTGCGCGATGACTACGAGCGCTTCACCGCCCTCGGGGCCGAGGTGTTGGCGATCTCGGCCGAGAGCCCGGCGCGATCGGAGGCCTATCTTCGTTCGCACCCACTCCCGTTCCCCACGCTCGTCGACGAGGACCACGCCACCTTCGATGCGTACGACGTGAGCAGCCGCCTCATGTCGCTCGGCCAGCGGCCGGCGCTGTTCGTCGTCGACGCCGAAGGCGTCGTGCGCTTCGAGGAGATCGGCGCGCAGCAGTACAACATCCCCCCCGACGACAAGGTGCTCGGAGTCCTCGAGTCGCTCAGCTGACCTGCATCGTCTTGCCGTCGCGCCACTCGCGGAGCACCAGGTACCGACCCTTGAGCGCGGCGCGGTCGAAGTGACCGAAGCCCATCGTCGTCCCGTCGACACCTGACGTCGCCGGCAGCTGCTTCACCCGCTCGAGGCCGTCCTTGAGGCCGGCGCGGGTGAGGTGCCCGGCGCGGGCGATCGCCTCGCCCACGAGGCGGCCCATGTCGTAGGCGGCGCAGCCGATGGGTCCGCCCGCGGCGCGCTTCGACTTCTCCCGCAGACGGGCGCGCATCTGGTTGTCGTCGGCGACGCCGTCGAGGTACTCCCAACCCCCCCAGCCGTCGCGCCAGTCCGGGCGTGCGTAACCGAACATCAACGAGCTGTTGGCGACGACTGGCACCGACCATTTCAGGTCGGCGAGCGCGACGGCGACGGCTCGCGACGCGACGCCGAGCCCGAGGTATACGAGCGCCTCGGGCTCGGTCTGCCGGAGTCTCGTGACGACGGGCCGCACGTCGTCGGCGAGGGGCGAGATCGCGGCCACCCCGGTGGTCTCGATGTCCTCGAGCGCCCGGGCGGCTTCGAAGGCCTCGGCGTAGCCCAGTCCCACGGGCGATTGATCACGGATCACCGCCGCGCTGCGCAGACCCCGCTGCGCCAAGCGGCGCGCGAGGATCGGCGGCTCCTCCTCGAGCGAACCGATCTGGTAGTGGAACATGAACTCGCTTCGGGTGCGCTCGCCGCCCGTGTAGTTGATGGACGGGATGCCGGCAGCGTCGGCGAGCGGCGCGGCGATCAGCCCGTTGTCGCTGATCGACGGGCCGATGATCAACACCACGCCGGCGTCGTCGAGCTCGCCGAACGCGGTGACGACGTCGTGCTCGGAACCGAGCGGCAGACCGCGTGCGAGTCGCGTCTCGAACTCGACCGGCCGGTCCAGGCGGCCGGTGGCGGCGATCTCGTCGAGCCCGAGCCGGACGGCCTCTTCGAAGCTGGCGCCGCCGTCGGTCTGTGGGAAGTCGAACAGCAGTCCGACCACGATGGGAGCAGCGGGCACCTGCATGGCGGGGGAGTGTTCTGGGTCCGCGCCGCTCGCGTCAATACAGTGCTGACGTGCCGTTGCTCCCGGACGAGCTGCAAGCCGTCGCCGAACGGTTCCCGGACCGGGTCGCGGTCGACGTTGTGGACGGCGACGCGATGACGTTCGCGGCGTGGGACGCGCGGTCGAACACGCTCGCCCGCACGCTGGTCGGCCGCGGGGTAAGGCCCGGCGACCGCGTCATGCTCCTGCTGCCGCCCGAGCTCGCGGACCGGTTCGCGATCGCCTACGTCACCGCGCACAAGGCGGGAGCATTGGTCGTGCCGGTCAACCCGCGGTACGCGCCTCGCGAGCTCGACCACATCGCGGCGAGCGCCGATCCCGCCCTCATCGTCACGGGTGGCGACCAAGAGCCGCGGGCGCGTGCTCTATCGACTCCCCAACTCATCGGGGACGGCGACTGGCCGGCCTCGACCCGAGGGGACGCCGAGCGGTTTCGTGTCGCGCGTGCTCCCTCGGACCTCGCTGAGATCCTGTACACCTCGGGCACGACCGGGCTCCCGAAGGGCGTGACCTCGACGCACGCGAGCGTGCTCGCCAACGAGGCCGCGCCACTGGAGCCCGTGCTGACCCTCCTGCACTCGGCGCCCCTCCCGACGACGTTCGGAAGCCTCGGCGCGTTGATCATGCCGCTCCGGCTGGCCATGACGAGCATCGCGTTGCCGCGCTTCGACACGGAGCGGTTCGCGACGCTGATCGAGGAGCGGCGGCCGACGTGGCTCCTGATGGTGCCGGCGCAGATCCTGCTGCTGCTCGAGTCGGGGGCGCTCGCGGGGCGGGATACCGCGTCGGTGCGCATGGTGATGTTCGGCAGCGCGCCCACGCCGCCGCACGCGTTACCGGCCCTGGCCGAAGCGTTCCCGCGCGCGGCGCTCGTCAACGGCTACGGCCTGACCGAGGGTGGCGGCAGCACGTGCACGATGCCGCCGGGCGAGCTGCTACAACGCCCCGGGTCGGTGGGGAAGCCGGTGGCGGGTGCGTCCGTTCGCGTCGTGGACGACGGTGGCGACGAGCGGCCGAGGGGCGAGGTCGGGGAGGTGACAATCCGGCTGGCGGCGGGTGAGCGGTCGTACTGGAACGATCCCGAAGCCAGCGCGCGTACGTGGCGTGACGGTTGGGTGCACACCGGCGACCTCGGCTACTTCGACGAGGACGGCTACCTCTATCTGGTCGACCGGAAGAAGGACATGATCAACCGGGGCGGGTACAACGTGTACTCGATCGAAGTCGAGAGCGCACTGTACGAGCATCCCGACGTGGTGGAAGCGGCGGTCGTCGGCGTGCCGCACGACGTGCTCGGCCAGGACGTGTGCGCGGTGGTGCGCGTACGCGCGGGCGCCGAGCCTCTCGAGCTCGACACGGTGCGGGCGTTTCTCGCTGACCGCCTCGCCGACTACAAGCTCCCGCGCCGCCTCGTTGTGCGCGACGTGCTGCTGCCACGCTCGGGCATGCACAAAGTCGACAAGAAGGCGCTCCTGGCGGAGCTGGTGCCCGTCCGTCCCGCTACTTGAGCTGGGTGCGCGTGTAGGCGACGACGTCCTGGATCTGGGTCGCGCCGAGTTGGTCCTTGAATGACGGCATGCCGGCCCGGCCGTCGCGCACCACCGCGATCTCCTCCCGGGCGTCGGGGAAGTCCGCCGTGACCACTCCGGACAGCTTCGGGCCGACTCCGCCCTGGCCGTCCTGGCCGTGGCAGCGGGCGCAGTTGGCGAGGTAGACGTCGTAGCCGGGCCCGCTCTTTGCCACACCACTGCTGCCACCACCGGGCTGGTTGGCGAAGAGAGCGACGACGAACGCGACGGCGACGAGGAGGGTCACGACCTCGATCCCGTTGACGAACCGTTTGAACGTCATCCCGGGCACTCAGAAGCTCGGGAACCCGAACTCGCGCCAGAACCACACTGCGCTCGTCGTCCAGATGAGGACCAGCGTCGCGAAGGCCGTGCCGCCGACGACGGGCAACAACCAGCCCGGTAGCCCGTGCGTGCGGACGGCGAGGACCTTGATCGTGAAGACGCCGAAGAAGAAGCATCCGAGCAGGGAGTGGAAGAGCACTCTCGAGTCCGTCGACTGGAAGCCCAACGCCCACAGGCACTGATAGGCGACCGGCAGCGTGAGCCCGAACGCGACGATCCCGGTGAGCCGGTGGGCGTCGCCCAACCAGGACGGCGAGGTGCGCGGGATGTGGATCCTCTCGTAGAGGCGCAGCGCGAGGAGGACTTGGACCCCGGCGAGGAACACGGCGGCTGTTGCGAACCACACCTTGAGGTTGATGGTGTCGGAGAAGAACAACGTGTACGGCTTCTCGCCGGTGGGATCGTGCATGCGGCCGTACACGCCGAGCGCGATCGAAACGGCGGCGCCGGCGAGCACGATCCCCAGCAGCTTCACCGGCACCGAGGCCCGGGTGACGGGCCGCGCGGTCGATGCCGTCATGCCTGCCCCTCCATCATCCGGTTGCCGGATATCCTGACGTCCGCGTCAGTGTCGGACAAGGGGGAGCGTGTGCGTCTCGACGACATGATCCTGGTGAGCGTGGACGACCATGCCGTCGAGCCGCCGCACATGTTCGAGGGTCGCCTCCCGGCCGAGTACGTCGACATCGCGCCCCGCGTCGTCAGGAAGGACGACGGCAGCGACGTCTGGGCGTACGAGGGCCGCGAGATCCCCAACATCGGTCTGAACGCCGTCGCCGGCCGGCCGCCGGAGGAGTACGGCATGGAGCCGACCTCCTTCGACGAGATCCGCGACGGGTGCTTCGACATCCATCAGCGCGTCCGCGACATGGACGCTAATGGCGTGCTCGGATCTATGTGCTTCCCGTCGTTCCCCAACCTGTGCGGCCAGCTGTTCGCCCGCTCGAAGGACAAGGACGCCGCTCTCGCCGTTCTCCGTGCGTACAACGACTGGCACATCGACGAGTGGTGTGGCACGTACCCCGGCCGCTTCATCCCGCTCGCGTTACCGCCGCTGTGGGACCCGTATCTCATGGCCGACGAGGTACGCCGCGTCGCCGCCAAGGGCTGCCACGCCATCAGCTTCTCGGAGAACCCGGCCAAGCTGCGCATGCCGAGCTTCCACTCCGACCACTGGGACCCGTTCTGGTCGGCATGCTGCGACGAGGACGCGATCGTCTGCATGCACATCGGCTCCTCGTCGACGTTGGTGGTCACGGCCGACGACGCGCCCATCGACGTGCTCATCAGCCTCCAGCCCGTCAACATCGTCCAGGCGGCGGCGGACCTTCTGTGGTCGCCGGTGCTGCGCAAGTTCCCCGACCTGCGCGTCGCGCTCTCCGAGGGCGGGATCGGATGGGTGCCCTACTTCCACGAACGCGTCGACTGGATCTACACCCGGCACCACCCGTGGACGGGCCAGGACTTCGGCGGCAAGCTCCCGAGCGAGGTGTTCCGCGAGCGCGTCGTGAAGTGCTACATCGACGACCTCGCCGGCCTCGAGCAGCGGCATCGCGTCGGCGTCGACAACATCTGCTGGGAGACGGACTACCCCCATTCCGACTCGACCTGGCCGACGTCGCCCGAGTTCGCGATGCGGTCGTTCGAGGCCGCCGGCATCCCCGACGACGAGATCACCGCGATCACCTACGAAAACGCAATGCGTCACTTCCGCTTCGACCCGTTCGCGCTCCGGACGCCCGGCGAGTGCGCAGTCGGCGCGCTGCGGGCAGGCGCCGCCGATGTCGACATCGCGCCGAAGAGTGTCGGGAAGCGGGCGCAGAAGACGAAGGCGAGCGATCTGCTCACCGCGGGCCCGCGCCGCTCGTAGGAGTGCCGGACGAAGACCTTCTCCGCCGGGTCTACGAGACGCTCCAGGGGTACTACGAGCTCGGTTGCGAGGTGATCGACGACACGCTGGCGCGGTTCGTGCGCAATCGGGATGCGCCCCGCATCTACGACGTCAATTTCGCCAACTGGGTGCGCGCCACGACCGCGGCAGAGATCGGCGCCGTGCTCGAGCGCGCCGACGACGTCTTCGACGGAATGGGGCATCGGGTGTTCCACCTCGACCCCTGGACGGCTCCGGCTTTCGAGGCACGCCTCGTACTCGAAGGCTTCACGCTCGAGGACGAGCTCGAGCTCCTCCTCGAGAGCGACCTCGTCGTCGCCGGCGAACCACCGCCAGTCGAGATCCGGCCCGTCGACTCGGACGACGACTGGGCGGTCCTCCGGCGCCTGACGCGTCTCGACCACGAGGAAACGGCGCACCGGAGACACCACCCGCTCTGGGACGAGGACGTCACCACCGACATGGTCGCGACCAAGCGCGCCAAGGCGCCCGACCTGCGCTTCTGGCTCGCACAGGCCGACGGTGTCGACTGCGCGTTCCTGTCGTCGTGGCCGGGCGCGAACGGCGTCGGCAAGGTCGAGGACCTCTTCACCCACCCCGACTTCCGCCACCGGGGCATCGCGACCGCGCTGATCGTCCACTGCGTCCGTGACGCCCGCGCGCGCGGCGCCGGACCGGTGCTGATCGGCGCGCTCCTGAACGACACCCCGATGCACATGTACGCGGCGATGGGGTTCCGACCCTTCTGTGTCGCTCACCGCGGCCGGAAGTCCGACGCCTCGTAGGCACCTCGGAAGCGGCTCGCTACAGTGCGGCGAGATGCGGGCAGGTCGAGGGGGGACGGTCTTCGCTGCGCTGGTAATGGTCGCCGCGCTCGGTGCCGGCGCGGTGGGGGCCGCAGCGCCACAGGCGCGGTTGACCGATGAGAAACAGCTTCAGCCGGTATACAACCAGGGCATCGCCCACCTGAGGGACGGATGGATCCTGTCCGGCACGCGCGTGCTCGCCCGCGTCGATGACTCTTTCCAAGACCTGGTGCGGACGGACGACGCGATCCCACCCGATTGGGCCGGCCGAGGGTTCGATCACATCGGAGACGTGGATGTCGCCGGCCGGTACGTCTACGCGCCGTATGAGCAGCCGGACTACGAGCGCGGAGAGCAGGCGATTGCGCGCTACGACGCCAGGACGCTGGTCTTCGTGGACGCGGTCACCGTCCCGCAGCACGAGGCGTCGTTCATCACCGTGGACCCGAAGACGATGATCGCCTACTCGATGGACCGCTTCGGCGGTGACGCCCTGCTCCGCTACGACGTCCGCAAGGGCTGGAAGCCACTCGCGCCGGTGCGCATGTCGCGGTTCGTCGATCGCGTCCAGGGTGGCGACGTCGTCGACGGCGCCGTGTGGCTCTCGACCGACGACGACGCCAACATGCTCTACCGCGTTGCGCTCCCACGCGGTCGCGTCGAGGCGCTCGGGAATGCCGGGCACGTGGACGGAGAGGGCGAGGGGATCGACGCCACGAAGCTCGCCAGCGGCAGGCTCCACGTTCTCACGGTCGACGCGATGATCACGCCCGTCTGGATGGGCAACCTGAAGGTGACGACGAGCTAGCCGCATGGAGGGTCCGTGACGACGCCGCGGAGCGCCACAGGGCGCGTGACCCGAAGTAGGCAAAGCGGTGCGGCAAGGTCTCAGCCCACATAACCTTCACGTTCGTGACTCTTGGAGTCGATCTCGTGCGGCGTCTCCTCGGAGATGTCGTGCAGGCGGGTTGGTCGTGGGCGGTCGACGTCGGCACGATCCGTCCTGGGCACCGGCGCGCCCAGCGGTTCGCGCGGTTCGGTCAACGCAGCGCGATCTGCTTCCCGGTGTCGGCGCTGTTCGGCGAGTCGTCGATCGAGATCGGTGACGGATGCATCATCGGACCGAACGCGACGCTCTCCGCCGGCGTGTCGCCGGGGCAGATGCTCGAGGGGCCCGTCGTGACCATCGGCGACCGATGTGTGATCGGAAAGGGGAGCGGGGTGGTCGGCCATCAGCGCGTGGAGATCGGCGATGACGTGTGGACCGGCCACTACGTGTACGTCAGCGACGCCAACCACGGGTACGCCGACCCCGTCGAGCCCGTCGGCCGGCAGTTCGCGGCGCCGAGGCCGGTACGCATCGGCTCCGGGTCGTGGCTCGGGCACGGCGCGCTCGTGCTCGGCGGCGCGAGCATCGGCGAGCACGTCGTCGTGGGCGCCGGCGCGGTCGTGACCGCTGACCTCCCCGACTACTCGGTCGCGGTCGGCAATCCGGCCCGTGTCATCTGTCGGTATCTGACCGGCGAGGGCTGGGTACGCGTCGACGACAGCGACGATGCCGGCGACGCGCGCCCAGCCGTTCGCCCTTATCCGCCCGCGGCGGGTGGCGGGTAGTTCGGCTGCGTGTCCTCGGGCGGCAGCTGCTGGAAGATCGTCACCGACGAGGGAACGTCGAACAGACCGCCTTGGCCCATGGGCGGGATCTTGCCCCGCGTGTAGCGCTTCGCTCCGTCCGCGTACCGGTAGAGGCCGTTGCCCACCTGACGGACCTCGTCCTCGCCCTGCGCGTTCGGATCCCACCAGAGCAGCCCGGCGTCGTCCGAGCCGTAGTAGTCGGTGAACGGCCAGAACCCGTGCTTGCCCCACGACTGCGTGGGGTTAATCGGGTCGCCGCCCGACGGCGGGTAGCGGAACAAGCCGTCGCGGAAGGTCTTCGGCGTGAGCTTGGGTCCGGCCATCGTGACGCCCCGCGCGAACAGGTACACGGTCGGATTGATCACACCGTAGGTGTTGTTCGGAGGCGGCGACCCGCCGTGGAACCACTGGTACAGCGTGTACGTGCCGTTGATGTCCTGTGGAGTGCGACCCGGCACCAGCGCCACGCCGAACGCGTGCGACCACTGCTCCTGGTCGAAGGTGCGGCCGAAGATCGACGTGTCCGCCAGAACCGACGGTCCGAGGATCCACTCGGGGTGATAGTCCTGCGCGGTGGCCTCCTTGGTGACGGCCGCAGGCGTGAGCGGATCACCCGTGTAGATCACCGTCGTGACGCCCGCGTCCTTCATCTTCGTGATGATCGTGCGGGCGTTCTCCTGCGCCTTGGACAGGTCGAGGAAGAAGGACTGGTCGGCCTTGATGTTGACCTTGTTCTTCTTCAGCTCCGCCTTCAGCGTGTCGAAGAGCCCCTTGTACTGCCCGTCGGGCGTGTCGTAGTGGACGATGCCGTAGACGCGGTTCTTGTTCTTCGTTGCGTCGTTCCCGGCGAACTGCGCCTTGCCCGGGCCGGCCTGTTTCCCGATGAACTCGGCGGTCAGCGTCGCCGCCTGCTCCGGTGACGGGCCGTCCGTGAACACATACGGCGTGTTCTTGTCGAGGACCTTCTGCGGCAGCGCCAGAGCGCATGTGCCGAGGCACATGACGCCTCGGTGCGCGAGCTCGTCGGCGAAGACGGTTGACGACTGCGCCGGGCCGCCCAACACGGCGAACGGCTTCTTGTCTGCGATCGCGATGGCGTCCGCCTTGGCCGCCGCGGTGTCGGAGCCGGCCCCGGTAGCGAGGTAGAACTCGGTCGAGATCTTGCGCCCGTAGAGCTCGAACATCTGGTTGTAGATGTCGAGGTAGCCCTGCCACGTCTGGCGGATCGGCTCGATGTCGAGGCTCGCTCCGGCAGCGCGGATCTGGCCGGCGAGCAGCGGGTCCTTCTGCGGGTCACCGGTGTAGACGACGATCTTGATCTCGTTGCCCGTCACGCCCTGCGACGTCGCGCCGCCGTTCTTGCCCGTGAAGGGCTGGACGCACGGGGGCGAGTAGACGGACGGGATCTTGACCCGCCCTGTCGTCGTATCGCAGTTGGGGCCGAAATCGATGTTGGTCTTGCCCAGCAGCTGCGCCTTCTCCGGTGTCATTGGCCCGGCCTTCACGAGCCCCTGGTTCTTCTGCGCGTCCGCCTGATCGCTTTGGGGAGACGCGGCTGCGGCCGCCGCGAGCAAGCCCGCGACGACCAACGCCGAGACGGCGACGGCGAGCAGCGACGTCGAGCGTCGAACGGCCCTCGATCGGCGAACGGAGTGCATGGCCATCTGTGCCTTCCTTTCGGGCAATGATCAGTCAGGCCGCGGGTCCGCGAGCAACGCGGTCTGCGCACCCGAACGCGCGACGGTCGATTCGGTCGTTCCCAGGTACGAGGCGATCACTGCGGGATGGCGCACGACGTCCGCGGGCGTGCCGTCGGCGATGACCTCGCCGAGGTCGAGGGCGATCATCCGGTCCGCGATCGACGTCAAGAGCGGGAGGTCGTGCTCGATGACGAGGAGGGTTGCGCCGAGCATGTCGCGCACGCGCGTCAGCAACGGCGCGAGCGCCTCCGACTCGCGCTGGGCGATCCCGCTCGACGGCTCGTCGAGAAGCAGGACAGTGGGCTCGTGTGCGAGCATGCACGCGAGGTCGACGATCCGCCGGCTCCCCGTGGACAGCTCGTGGACGAACTTGTCACGGAACGCGCTCAGTCCCACGACGTCGATGAGCTCGTCGACGCGGGTGCGGACGCGCCGCTCGGAGAGCCACACGTTCGGCAGGTGGAGCGCGGCCGCCATCGGGTTGCGCACCTTGACGTGGTTCTCGAGCGCGACGGCGATGGTCTCCTGCACGGTGAGCGCGGGGAACAACCTCCCGTCCTGGAACGAGCGACCCAGTCCGAGCTTGGCGCGGGCTTGGGCCGACTTGCGCGTCAGCTCGTAGCTGCGGCGGTCCGTCTCGAGGCGGATGGTGCCGCCGTCGGCGGGCAGGAAGCCGCAGATGACATCGAACAAGGTCGTCTTGCCGGCCCCGTTGGGGCCGATGAACCCGAGGATCTCTGCCCGGCGAACACCGAACGACACGTCGTTCAGCGCAGTGACGCCGCCGAAGCGCTTCGACACGTCGTTGACCTCGAGCGTCATCTTGCGGTGGCCATCACCGGAGAGCGGCTCGGTCGTGGCGCCCTCGCCGTTCGGTACCGGCCGTGACGACGTCGCCCCCGCTGCCGCCCCCTCGAGGAACACCGATCGCAACACGTCGGGCCGCTCGAGCAGCTCGGCGGTGGGGCCGTGGAATCGGATCTCGCCCTTCTCCATGAAGTACGCCTCGTCGGCGAGGGTGAGGGCGAGGTTCACCGACTGCTCGACCAGGATGATCGTCGTGCCCCGTTCGCGGAGCGCCTTCACGATGTCGAGCAGCTGCGCGATGACGGTCGGCGCGAGGCCGAGCGACAGCTCGTCGATCATCAGCAGCCGGGGCCGACCGATGAACGCCATGCCCAGTGTGAGCATCTGCTGCTGGCCGCCCGAGAGGTTGCCCGCCGGCTCCTGGAGCCGTTCCCGGAGGACGGGGAAGTACCCCATGACGCGCTCCGTCGCCTCGCTGACCTCGTGGTGCTCCCGGCGTTGCAGCCAACCCGCGAGGCGAAGGTTCTCGGCCACGGTCAACGAGGGGAAGACGCCTTGGCCACCCGGGACCTGCGTCACGCCTCGGGCCGCGATCTCATCGGGCGGGGTGTGCGTCATGTCCCGGCCGTCGAAGATGATCGCTCCGCCGCTCGCCTCGACGAGTCCGCAAATGGCCCGGAGCAGCGTCGACTTCCCGGCGCCGTTGGTTCCGAGGAGCGCGACGATCTCGCCCTCGTCGACCTCGAAGTCGACACCGAACAGCACCTGGACGCTGTCGTAGTGCACGTCGACGCCGCGCACGAGGAGGAGCTTGGACTTTCCTCGTTGCCGCTCGTACAGGGCCTCGGACTGCGCGGCCGCCGCTGTCCACACCCGCCGGATGTCGCCCGCAACCTGTGAACCGGCGGAGGCGAGGATCAGACCGCCGACGACGAACACGGGCGCTGCGGCCAGCAGCGCGTTCCGGATTCCGTAGGCGTCTGCTACCCCGCCGATGACGGGGAGCAACACCAGGCCGGGGATGATCCAGATGGCGGCGACAGCGAAGCCGAACGCGCGCACCTTCGGGGGTACGGCCAGCGACAGCACGCTGTAGATGCCCGGCACGAGCAAGCCGAGCGAGCCCGAGATCAAGATGTTGCAGGCGATGGCGACAGGCAGGTTGGGCGCCTGCGAGAACGCGATCCATACGACGGCGATGACGCCGGTGACGCCGGCGAGGAACTTGAGCACGAGACCGGGATCGCGCGCCATCAACCGGGTCGCGATCGGGATGCCGATGAAGAAGCCCGCGATCTGGGCGGGCTCGGCGACCGCGGCGACGACGCCCCGCTGAACCTCGTTGAGGCCGAAGATCTCCTGGTAGAAGAGCGAGCCGACCGTCAGCAGCCCGACGATCGAGAGTGCGACGAACGGCAGCGCAGCAAAGATGCGGCGCAGCGTGCGGACCTGCCAGACGATCCGCCACGACTCCGACCACGACGGCGGGGCCTCCTCGGTGGCGATTGCCGCTTCGGACGCGCCCATCCGCTGCCGTTCGAAATGGCCGCGCACGGGGTCGCGGAGCCGGAGGGCGAGCATCACGAAGATGGCGGTGGGGATGGCAAAGAAGAGGAACGGCGCCCGCCAGCCCAAGAAGTAGGCGATCACGCCGCCGAGCAGCGGACCGAGCGCTTGGCCGACGGCGTTGGCCGAACGGTGCACGGCATAGACCTTGGGCCGGACCGGGACGTCGTAGTAGTCCGGGATGAGCGAGTTCTGGACGGGATCGTTGAAGCCGCGCCCGAGCTCGGACCCGGCCCGTGCGATCGCGAGCATCACCACACTGACCGCCAGCGCGGTGAGGATCGTGAACGCGCCCAGCAAGATGCCGGCGATGACGAGGAGGACAACCCGGTTGAAGCGATCGCCCCAGAACCCGATCGGCAACGCGAGCACGAGCGCGCCGACGAACCCGAACGCGACGACGGTGAGAACACCCTGGGTGCTGAGGCCGAAGTCGTCCCGGATGTTGGGCAACAGCACGCCGAACGCGTAGCGTCCGAACTCGTCGACGGCATTGAGCCCGAACAGCACGACGAGTGGATAGAGCGCAGCTCCGCCCGTGATGCTGTCGCACCACCGCGCGAACCAGTTGCCCGGTCTGGGTGCAGAGGTCGTGGTCGAAGCGGTCACGGTCCGACCTCGGCCGGCGCGCGTTCAGCGGCTTCCTCGGCCTCTTCGAGGAGAGGCTCGGGCACGGGCTCCTCGACGCGTACGTCGGCGACCAGGCTGGGGACGACGAGCCCGCGGCGCTTGGCGATCTGACGGAGCAACCAGTCGCGCACGTCGTACAGGACCGCGCCGAGGCCGCCGGGCAACACCATCAGGATCAGCAGCAGCCCGGCGCCGGTCGCCAGGAAGTTCCACTGACCGGGCAGGAAGTACTGCGTACCCCAGACGTAGGTCGCGCCGAGCAGCACGCCCGGGAGTGACCCCAGGCCGCCGATGACGACCATCGAGAACACGCGCAGGCTCTCTTCCGGGAGATAGAGGTTGCCCGCACCGACCTGCAGTCCCGTCTGCTGATGCACGAGCAGCACCCCTGCGACGGCGGCGATGAAGCCGGACAGGGCGAAGCACGCGAGATTGGTTCGAGTCGTGTTGATGCCGTACGAGCGCGCCGCCGAGTCGTTCTCTCGGATCGCGATCAGCACCCGGCCGGTGCGGCTGCGGCGCACTCCGCGCACCACGACGAGCAGAAGCGCGAGGACGATGAGACAGAGGAAGTAGAAGCGGGTCTCGCTCTCGATGTCGAAGCGGCCGAAGATCGGGTTGCGATCAATCCTGAAGCCGGGCAGCCATTGTCCGGGGAGGAACCCCGGTGGGTCGCCGTTCTCGCCGAACAGCTCCTGGTTGAGCAAGAACGACGACACGAACAGCGCGAACGCGAGGGTGCTCACGGCCAAGGTGAGGCCGCGGCGCCGCAGCGCCGGGTAACCGACGACGATGGCGGCGAGGGCGCCTGCCGCGCCGCCGGCGAGGAGCGCGAGCGACAGGTCCGTCTCCGTGTAATACGTGACCCAGCCGCCGACCGCCGCGCCGACTCCCGCGAATCCCATCTGGCCGAGGCTGACCTGCCCCGCCCATCCCGTCAGCACGACGAGCGAGACGCCGATGATGCCGAAGATCACGATGATGGCGGCGAGGTTGATGCGGCTCTCGTCGAGCCACAGGGGGAGCGTGACGAGGAAGGCCACCACCGCGCCGAGCAGCGCCCATCGTGCGAACCGGACCTCGAACAGCCCCTTCAGCTCGCGGGGAATGGGTCGGACCTCCCGCGCCGCCTGCCACGTCGAGACCTGATCGGCGCCGACCCGGCCGCGGCCCGGGCGGCGGGTGACGAGCAATGCGCCGAGGATGACGAGGAACAGAACGGCGTCGTTGAACGCAGGGTTGTTGTTGGGTTGGAACGTGATCGCCTTGTCGAGGATCCCGAGGGCGATGGCGGCGGCGGCGATGATGCCGAAGCGCTCCATGCGGCCGATCACCACGGCGCCAAGCGCCAGGAGCAGGAAGGTCGGGCCGAGCACGGTCCCGATGGGAAGCCCGACGGCGCCGGCGCGCAACCACATCCCGAGGAACGCGAGCACCGTCGCCACCGTCCACACGATCGTGTGCAGCCGGCGAACGGGAATGCCGAGCGTCGACGCCCGGTCGGCGCGTTCGGCGCTGCCGCGCACCGCCACTCCGATGTTGCTGAGCCGGAGCCATGCGGCGAGGGCGATGAACGCGATGGGGATCGTGATCATCGCAATGACGTCGTTGCCGTTGAAGATCGTGCTCCCCACCTGGAACTTGACGGTGAACGGCGGATCGATGCGGTTGGTCTGGAAGTCCTGGCCGAACGCCTGCGCGAGGAACAAGCCGGCGCCGATCAGGACCTGGGAGAGCCCGATCGTGGCGACGGTGAGGATCAGCCGGGGAGCGCGGAAGAAGCGCCGGATGATCAGGGTCTCGACGGCGATGCCGAGCACGACGGCGGCGACGAGGCCGGTCGTGAAGGCCAGGAAGTAGTTGACGCTCAGCGAGATGATCAGCAGCGCTCCCAGCGTCGCCGGCACTTGCCCGAGGTCACCCTGAGCGAAGTTGATGACGCGGTTCGCGCGGTAAATCAACGCGATGCCGAGGGCGATGAGCGCGATGCGGCCCCCGCCCAGCGCGCCGTCGAGGATCACGCCGTTCGGGGCCGGGAACGGCCAGACGCGCACCGCGAAGATGAAGGCGGCCACCGGGACGACGTACGCGAGCAGCCGTCCGAGCCACTCGACGTCCGAGAGTCGTCTACGAACGGGCAACGACGCGTCCGTCGTGTCACGCATGCCGCACCACGTCCCCCCTCTGCGCGCTGGCGTGCAACGTTACGTTTTGGCGGTCGGACGCGTACTGCGCCCGACCGGTCTACCCGCTGCCCGGTGTCGCTCCGATGAAGTCGACGACCACGCGAGCGATCTGCTCGCCGCGGTCCTCTTGCAGGAAGTGGCCGGCGCCCTCGATGGTCGTGTGAGGGCGGCCGTTCGTGCCCGGGACCTCGGCCCGGAAGACCCGGTCGCCCCCGGCGGTGATCGGGTCCGAGTCGCTGAACGCGGTCAGGAACGGCTTGTCCCAGCGGTGCAGGACCTCCCACGCCCGCCGGTTCGCGTCGGACGCGGGGTCGTCGGGGCGAGTCGGCACGAGCATCGGGAACTGCCGGGCGCCTTCCTTGTAGGTCTCGTCCGGGAACGGCGCGTCGTAAGCGGCGACGACCTCGGGGGCAAGGTCGGTGGTGCACCCGCCGTTCACGATCCTGCCGACGGGGAACGTCTCCGTCTCCTGCGAGAACTTCTGCCAGGCGAAGAAGGCATCGCCGGGGTGGCGGTCGCCGGTCGGGAGGAACGTGTTCGCGGCGACGATGCGCGCGAACGAGCGCTCCTCTTCGGCGGCCAGCCGGATCCCGATGAGACCGCCCCAGTCCTGGCCGAAGAGCGTGATCCGAGACAACCCGAGCCTCTCCACCACGGCACGCATCCAGTCGACGTGACGCTGGTACGTGTAGTCAGTGCGCTTCGACGGCTTGTCCGAGCGTCCGAACCCGACGAGGTCGGGGACCACGACCCGGAGCCCGGCGCCGGCGATGATCGGGACCATCCTGCGGTAGAGGAAGCTCCAGGACGGCTCGCCGTGCAGGAGCAGTACCGGCTCGGCCTCCGGCGGCCCCTCGTCGACGTAGTGGACGCGCAGCGCGCCTCCCTCGCAGTCGTCGACGTCGACGTAGTGCGGCGCGAATGCGTAACCGGGGAGCGAGGCGAAGCGCTCGTCTGGTGTGCGCAGGGCTTCCATCACGTGTTGCGCAGCGAGCTCCGGAGCATGCGGCCGACGGTCTCGCGGGCCGCCTCGGCCGACAGGTCGTGCTGGACGCGGAGCGTCTCCCACGTGGACGCGTTCGCGATCACCTCGAGCTCGATCGCCAGGTGCTCCCGGCCGGTCTCGTCGCGGCGCTCGAGCTCGGGCGCGAAGACGAGCTCGATCTCGGCGCGCGACAGCTTGCGCGCCAGTGACAGCACCTCGGCCAGTGCGGGAGAGAACGGCTCCTGGAGGACCGCCGCCCGACGCACCTGCGCCGACGCCTCGTGGATGCGTTCCCGTTGCTGCACGAAGGCGTCGAGGCGGCTCTCGAGTGGGCCGTCTCCGGGGATGGACTCCACGAGGTCGCGCATGCGCTCGAAGTGGTTGTGCGCGGCGGCGGTGAACAGGTCCTCGAGGTCGTCGAAGTGGACGTACACCGACCGCAGCGAGACACCGGCTCGCTCGGCGACCTGTCGCGCCGTCGGTCGGAAGTTCCCGTCGTCGAGCAGCGACAGCAGCGCCTCGACGACGGCGTCGCGCGTGCGCGCGGCGCGCGCCGAACGCCCGTCGGTGAGACTGCTCGCCACGATCGTGCACGATATTGTTCTTTCACTAGGTGTGCAATACGTGCCAAACGGCACAGCCGTGGGCACAGGGAGGGGGTCGGCAGATGGCGCAGGGGACGTGGGAGCCGGCGTTCGACGACGTGGTCACCCTCCTCGACGGTCAGGTGGCGGAGTCGGGGAGTGGCGGCGCCGTGTGCGTGTACCACCGGGGCCGGCCCGTCGTCGACGCGTGGAGCGGCGTGGCCGACCGCGCCGGGACGCCGTGGCGGTCGGACAGCCTCGCGGTGTCGTACTCGACGACCAAGGGCGTGACGTCGACGGCGCTCCACATCTGCGCCGACCGCAACCTCCTCGACTACGACGACCGCGTGGCCGACCACTGGCCCGCGTTCGCGCAGCACGGGAAAGGCGAGATCACGATCCGCCAGGTGCTCTGTCACGAAGCCGGCATGTACGACGTGGCGTCGTTCCTCGAACGTCCCGAGCAGATCCTCGACTGGGACGCAATGGTCAAGGGCCTGGAGGGGATGACCCCCGCGTTCGAGCCCGGGACGCAGAACGGCTACCACGCGGTGACGTTCGGCTTCATCGTGGGCGAGATCGTCCGGCGGGTCTCCGGCCTCGGGATCACCGACTTCGTGCGTACGCAGATCGCCGAGCCGCTTGCGCTCGACGGCTGTTACGTGGGGCTCCCGCATTCCGAGCAGGGACGGCTCGTCGAGACGATCACTTCGCCGGACACCGGCGAGCTCACGCGCGACCCGGCCGCGATGGTGCGCATCGCGGAGCAGCTCGGCCTCACGATCCGGCCCGAGCTGATCGCGGCGGCGCTCCCGCCGGCGATCCTGACCGCGAACGGGGGGGACGAGTGGGTCGAGCAGCCGATGCCGTCGGGCAACGGATGCTTCACGGCCCGCTCTCTGGCGCGCATATACGCGTGTCTCGCCGGGGGCGGCGAGCTGGACGGCGTGCAGCTCGTCTCGGACAAGACCGTCGAGCGCGCCATCGAGCCCCAGAACGACCGGCCCGACCTCATCCTCGGTTTCCCGATGCAGTGGCGCCTCGGGTACCACGGGGTGCTGACGTCGGCCGGTGTGCTCCCGCGCGGGTTCGGTCACAACGGCTACGGGGGGTCGGGCGCGTGGGGCGATCCTGACCGCGAGCTCGCCGTGGCACACACGCTGAACGCGCTCGGGGACGCGATCGCAGGAGACACGCGCTTCATGGATCTCGGCGGCGCCGCCGTGCGTGCCGTCGAGCGCTGACGCCCGAGCTCGGGTGACTGCCGTCACGTCGCCGTCGCATCCCGAGGGCGGCATGATGCGTGCATGGCGTCCGACCTGACGCTCCAAGCTCCTCCTGGTGCAGTGATCCGCGTGACGGCGCGTTCGGGCAGCGTGGACGTGGCGGGCGAGGATCGGGGCGACGTCGTCGTCACCGGTGCCCGCGACGCCACGGTGAACGACGACGGCTCGATCGAGGTCAAGTCCCGATCGGGCTCCGTGAGCGTGCGCTGCCCGGAGGGCAGCGACGTCATCATCGGCGCCAACTCGGGGCGCGTCGAGCTGCGGGGACGGCTGGGAGACGCCCGGGTGACGGTGGGCAGCGGGAGCGTCGTCGTCGACCACGTCGAACGACTCGACGCAAGGACGGGCTCGGGGTCGTTCGACATCGCCGAGTGCGCGGGGGAGTGCCGGGTGAAGACCGGCAGCGGCGGCATCAAGGTCGACCGATCCGGCGAAGCCGACCTGGCCACCGGGTCGGGCGCAGTTGCCGCCGAGCTCGTCGAGGGCGCCAAGGTGAAAGCCGGGAGCGGCAACGTCGAAGTCGGCCTGGTCGGTGCCGGGCGTCTCGACGTCAAGGCGCTGTCCGGGTCGGTCACGGTGAGCGTGCCCCGTGGCGCCCGGCCGACGACGCGGCTGAAGGCGCTGAGTGGCGAGGTGCGCTGCGACTGCGCCGACGGAGGTGAGGGCGAGATCAAGGTGAAGACGCTCAGTGGGAACATCCGGGTCGTCGAGCGGTGAGTGAACCGCCCGAGGGCGCGGTGGTCTTCACCGACATCGTCGGGTTCACGGAGTTCACCGCCGAGCACGGCGACGGCGAAGCGCTCGCGTTGCTGAACCGTCAGGAGCGGGTGGTGCGCGACGCGCTGCCTGACGACGCGCGTGTCGTCAAGGACCTGGGCGACGGGCTGATGCTGTGGTTCCCGGAGGCGGTCAGCGCGCTCGGCTCGTGCCTGGCGCTCGCCGACCGGTTCGAGGAGGAGGCTGCAACCGATGTGCCGCTCTGGGTGCGCGTCGGCATGCACTGGGGATGTCCGGCCCGCCGCGGCACCGATCTCGTCGGCCACGACGTGAACTTGGCGGCGCGCATCGTCGACGTCGCGGGCCCGGGTGAGGTGCTGGTGTCGGAGCCCGTCCGCGAGCTGGTCGACGGGCGGGTGCAGGGTCTCCGGTTCGACGAGCTCGGACCGGTCGTCATGAAAGGCATCCCAGACGCCGTCCCGCTGTATCGGGCTGCGCTGCACTAGCGAGCCTATTCTCCCGCGGTGCCCCGGTCCCGAGGCGTCGCGTGCGTGCTCGCGTGCGCGCTTGCGGTCCTCGCGGCGTGCAGCAGCGGGTCGAACACCCTCGATGGCAGACAAGTCGAGCGGACGATCCGGAAACAGTTGCGCAAGGACTTCGTCGGCGCGCCCGTCGGGGCCGTGAAGTGCCCCAAGGACATCAAGAAGAAGACCGGGAAGCAGTTCATGTGCACGGCGACGGTCGGCCTCGAGCCAGTGCCGATCACGGTGACGCAGACGGACCGGGACCCCGGGTTCCGCGCGTTGCGCCAGGTCGCGGTGCTCGACGTCGCCAAGGTGCAGGCCTTCGTGCAGATGCAGTACGACCAGCAGGTCGGCGTTCAGGTGACGGCGAGTTGCGCAACCGGCAAGAGCGTGCTCGTGGCGAAGCCGCAGACGACGATCCCGTGCACGGTCACGAACTCTCAGGGCACGACCGACACAGTGCAGGTGCTCGTCAGCGACACACGCGGCAACATCAAGATCGCCACGATCTAATTCTCTGGTCGCACTTGCTGGCGCAAGTGCTCCAGCCCACAGTCCTCTCGGTCCGGCGCCGGGGGGACCCCGACCCAGTCGAGGGTGCCGTGCTAGTCGGTCAGAAGCTTGGTGCCGCGGTCGCGCAGCTCGTACTTGAGGACCTTGCCCATCGCGTTCAGCGGCAGTTCGTCCACGAGCTCGACATAGCGCGGGGCCTTGTAGTTGGCCATCTCGGCGTGCCCCCACTCGACGAGCTCTTCGGCGTTGGCCTCGGCGCCAGGTCGCAGTACGACGAACGCCATCCCGACCTCGCCCATGCGCTCGTCGGGTACGCCGACCACCGCGACCTGAGCGACCTTCTCGTTCCGGAGGAAGAGGTTCTCGATCTCTGCCGGGTACGCGTTGAAACCGCCGACGATGAACATGTCCTTCGTGCGATCCGTGATCCGGAGGTACCCACGGTCGTCCATCACGCCCACGTCACCCGTATGCAACCAGCCGTCGGCGTCGATGGTCGCGGCTGTTTCTTCGGGCTCGTCCAGATAGCCCAGCATGACGTTGTAGCCGCGGATCACGACTTCACCCGGCTCGCCGCGCGCGACCTCGCGTCCGTCGTCGTCGACCACCTGCACGTCGACGCCGGGGATGGCGCGACCCGACGTGTTGGCGATTGTCCCGGGATCGTCGTCGTACCGGCACATCGTCGCGATTCCGCAGGACTCGGTCAGGCCGTAACCGGTGATGATGGTCTCGAACGTGAGCTCCTCGCGCATGCGCAGGATGAGCTCGACCGGCGTCGGCGCCGCGCCCGTCACCGACAGGCGCAGGCTCGAGAGATCGTGCTCCCCGCGGCCGGGGTGGTTGAGGATCGTCTGGTACAGCGTCGGCGGGCCGGGAAGGACGGTGATGCGATCGCGCGGGATGCGCGCGAAGACCTGCTCGGGATCGAACACGGGCTGGGGGCTGTCTCTTATACACATCTCCGAGCCCACGAGACCCGCGGTTCTATCTCGTATGCCGT
>JBKOWN010000121.1:0-13813 GCA_046724435.1 Actinomycetota bacterium | reverse complement strand
TCTAGCGGAGGGCCTAGCGGATCCGCTCGACGAGCTGTGCCCAGCCGCGCTCGTGGGCGGTCTCGACGGCGCGGCGGCTGATCGCGGCCAACGCCTCCTGCTCGAGCGGCAGCTCGCCGGTCTGCCCGATGTCGATCAGGTTGTCGAGGTGCACGAACTCGGACGGCGAATGCTCGTCGAGGTTCGTGATCACGACCGCGCCCTTCTCCATCGCCGCCGCGATCGAGCCGTTGTTCGCACGCACGCCGCCGAGGAAGAACGACGCGAAGAAGGTCGATGAGCGCAGGTAGTTGAAGACGGCGACGTCGGAGAGGTTGCCGAGGAAGAACAGCGTCGAGGGGAAGACCTCGTGCAGCTCGTCGAAGATCAGGTGCGCGTCACGCATCCGCGTCGTCTCGTGGTTCGCGGCCGAGAGGTAGACGGCGTAGCTGCGGCCGGAGGCGTCCAGGAGCTCGCGCAGGCGCTCGAAGAGGTCGGTGCGGATCTTGTGCGCCATCCCGAACGAGAACACCGAGACGTCGGTCGGGGCGAACTCCCGCTCGTCCAGGATCAGGCCCGGCGACCAGAGCGTGTCGGCAGAGCGAGCGAGCCCCTCGATCTGGGCGAAGATCTCGTGGTTCCCTGCGTGGGCGTGGTCGGCCCCCGCGACGAGCGCCGCCTCTAGCTCGTCACCGTCGTAGACGTGCAGGAAGAGGTCCCAGGGGAATGGCCTCGTCTCCACGAGCTCGCGCAGGACCGCGAGCTCGGCCGGCGCCAGCTCTGCGACCTTGAAGGAGAGGAGCGGCCGCGAGCAACCGGCGGTGAGCAGCCTCCGGATCCCGATCACCGGCACGCCGAGCCGCTCGGCGAGCAGCTCGTTGAACCGCCCGACGCCCGAGCGGAAGCTGTCGCGATGGTGGGTGACGACGGCGTCGACGGGTGCTCTGGACATCGCGACGGTTCTAGCAGAGCCGCGTGCCCCTTCAGGTGATGCTTTCGAGCTTCTGGGTCGCTAGCACCAAGCGATGCAAGGACGCAGGGAGCGCCCATACCTGAACGGTATGGGCGCGACTGAGGACGCCGCAGCGCGCCGCGTGATAGCGGGCCAGAAGCCGAAGGGCATTGCCTGGAGGGGCACTAAAGTTGACCTACGTGGTACCGAGGATCCTCCACCAGATCTGGCTCGGCGACCAGCCGTTCCCGGACGAGTTCGCCGCCTATCGCGAGACGTGGCTGCGCCACCATCGCGACTGGGAGCATCGCTTCTGGACCGAGGAGGACCTACCGTCCGACCTTCGCCGCCCGGAGGTCTACGAGCGGCTGCGCATGCCGGCGGAGCGCTCCGACATCCTCCGCCTCGAGGTGCTCTGGCGCGAGGGCGGCGTCTACGTCGACACCGACTTCGAGTGCCACCGGCCGCTCGATCCCGTGATCGACGACTACGACTTCTTCACCGCTCCGCTGAAGCCGAACGGCTGGGTGAACAACGCCTTCATCGGTTCGACGCCGGGGCACCCGATCCTCGACCGCGCGCTGGACGAGCTGCGCCCGCGGGAGTTCTACGGCTACGACAAGCACGGAACGGGCCCTCGCTTCCTCGACACGCTGCTGCGCGACTACCCCGAGGCGACGCGGCTGCCGGCCGAGCTCTTCTACCAGACGAGCCCCGGCCAGCTCGAGTACGCGGTCGCGACCCACCACGCTGCCGGGAGCTGGAAGAGCGTCGACAGCTACCGCCGCGCGGTCAGGCTGGCCGAGCAGCGGAACTACGAGCTGCGCGGCCGGATCGAGGAGCTCGAGCGCGAGCTCGCCGGCAGGCGGCGGTTCCTGCGCCGTTAACGACCGCGGTCCCTGAAGCGCCGCAGGACCTCGGTCGACGAGTCGACGACGGTGTCGAGGAAGACGATCTCGACGCCGTGCTCCGTGCAGGCCGCGAGCTCGTCCTCGGGCAGGCGGCCCTCCCAGTCCGCGCCCTTGGCGAAGTAGCGGGGCCGGAGCAGGCGCAGCACCTCCGACGTCGGCCCTTGCTCGGCGTGCACGTAGTCGACCACCCGCAGGGCGTCGATCAGCTGGATCCGCTCGGCCTGGGTCAGGAACGGCACGTGCTTCCGCCCCACCCACTCGTCGTGGGAGACGTTGACGAGCAGCGGGGCGCCGAGGTCGGCCGCTCCGCGGAAGTACGCGAGGTGGCCCGGGTGAAGCGGGTCGAAGCCGCCGCTGACCATCGTCACGGTGCCGGCGAGCCGGCCGAGCTGGTCGGTCGGGACGATCACCGCCACCCCAACTCGTACTCGGCGTCCGGGTACGCCGCGTACAGCACGTCCAGGTGGATGCGCTGGAACGCCTCCCGGGTGCAGAGCGCCCGCGTCGGCACGCCGAGCATCGGCCCGAGATAGGAGAAGCCGCCGTAGGTGGCGACGAGCGCGCGCGCGCCCGCGACGAGCGCGGTCTGCACGGCGAGGTTGTTCTGCGGCGTCACCCACGCCGACGAATCGTGGATGCGCGTCCCCGAGGGGACCCACTCGCGGTGCTCGTCGAGCTGCGTGCCGCTCGTCAGCAGGACGACGTCCGTCGCCTCCGCCAGCTCGGCGAGCATCCGCGCGGCGAGGTCGCGCGAGGACCCCTCGTCGGGAAACGAGTCGCTGAAGTAGAGCTTGACCGCCACGTAGTCGGACGGGCACTCCGGCGGGAGGGCGCGCTCGTCCACCGCGAGCCGGCGGTAGTCGCCGATTCGCGTCGCCTCCTCGGGCGGCTGCAGCCCCTCGAGCACGAAGCGCATGCGCGAGTACATGACGAGCGGGTGGACGACCGCCGCGTCGCCGACGCGCTCGAGCGCGAGCTCCGTCAGCCGACCGTCGAGTCGGTCGGGGAAGTACTGCTTCGTGTTCCCCTCGCGGCGCCTCCGTGCGACGAGCTCGTCGAGGTAGCCCTCCGGCGGGACGAGGTCGAGCACGTCGATGCTGCCCGCCGCGAGGTCGCGGTACCACGTCGCCGCGCCGCCCCGCGCGAGCACCGTGACCCGCTCCCGGTCGACTCCGGCGAGCAGGCGGCGCAGCACCGGGATCCAGTACAGGAGCTCGAAGCCGACCTCGCCGAGGAACGGGCCGACGAGCAGCCTCCGCCGGTCCCGGATCGCGCGCGCGACCGCGGCCTCGTGCCGGCTCCACACGAGCTGGCGCCGCGCGGCCCGGGCGACGACCGACGGCGAGCCCGTGCGCACGAGCCGCGTCAAGCGGCGGCGGAGGTCAGGCGGTGTGGGCGGCGTCGCGCTCGACGGCGGGCGGCTGCTCCGGTTGCTCACGCCGGGGCAGCGTCTCCCACAACGCGGAGGCAGTGCGCGTACAGCTCGGCGTCGAGCCAGTTGTAGGCGAGGATCGTCTCGCGCAGTCCGGGCGAGATCTCGTCAGGCGGGCGCACGGGGTTCACCTTGCTGCGCGGCTCGAAGATCTCCCAGCCGTATCGCCGCGTGAGCCTGTCGAGGTACTCGGCGAAGCGGTCCTGGACGCCGACGAGGTAGACGCGCTCGACCAGATCGCGCAGGCGCTCCCGCCAGAGCTCCGCGTCGGCGGGCGGCCCGGCCGAATGCTCGAGCCCGGAGGTGTCGTGGAAGACGGAGAGGAGCGCGCGGCTCTGCCAGTTGCAGAGCTGGTCCCAGAGCGCGGGCCGCCGCTCGCCGTCCGAACGGTTCCCGCGCAGCTCGTAGAGCCGGTCGAGCGGCTCAAGCGGGCGGGCCGGTCCCCTGCGGCGCTGCTTGAACCAGTAGTAGGAGAGCGTCCGGTCGACCGGCTCCCGGACGAGCAGGAGCGCATCGGCCGGTCGGTCGAGGGCCGGGAGCAGGTAACCGGCCCAGTGGGACATCACGCAGCACAGGCGCGCGCGCCGCTCGTCGTCCAGGCCGCGGTACCACTGCTCGTGCCAGGCGAGGAGCTCCGGCGGCGTGCGGGCCTGCTTGTGCAGGTAGGGCATCACCTCAGTCTCGGCGGGCGGCAGGTTCGCGCGGACGACGCGGCGAAGCGAGGTGCCGGCGGTCTTCTGGACGTGGTAGACGACCAGCAGCGGGCCGCTCTCGCCGTCCGTGCGGAAGAACGCCTCGAAGTCGCCGCTCCGGCCCTTCATGCCGTCACAGGCTCGCGGGACACACCGGCGAGCCGCTCGAGGTCCTCGACGAGCAGCGGCGCCACCGGCGTGTCCAGGCCTCGCGGCCGGACGAAGCCGCGCAGGAACTCCTCGCGCCAGCCCTCGTCGCCCTCCTCGCCCTCGAGCAGCTCCCGCACCTGCGCGAGATGCTCTTCCATCGACCGGGCCACGATCAGCGCCCCGCCGTTCTCCGGCAGCAGGTAGTGGAAGTGGAGCGTCTGTTCCTGGGCCCCGCGCAGCTCGGCCAGCAGGATCGAGTACGTCCGGCGCCCGACGATCGCCGCGTCGATCAGGGCCGTCGTGTTCGCTCCGACCACGGCGGCGGAGTGGTGGATCGAGTCGTAGAAGCCCGCCCGCCGGGCCTCGTCGGTCGGGTCTTCGCCGACCGGGGGCCAGACGGCGACGTTCGCGAACCCCTGGAGCGAATGCTCGGCCCAGATCGCACCGTTCGTGGGATGAGGGCGCACGAGCACGCCGACGCCGGCGAGCTCCGGGTCGACCCGTAGCGCCTCGACCCACCCGGCGACGATCGGCCGCTCGTCGGCCGCGATGAACCCGGACGAGCAGACGTAGAGGAGAAACGGCCGCCCGGGGTCGAGCCCCGCCTCGAGGCAGAGCTCCTCCCGCGACCGGCTCGGCGCCCAGTCGAACCAATGGTCGAAGGTGTGGGCGCCGAGGGGAGCGACGCTCTCGGGATCGAGACCGTGCAGCTCGACGGCCTCGCGGCACTGGATCTCGTTCCAGACGTACGTGCGGACGGGCCGGTCGAACATCACGCCCTTGTTCGTCAGGTTGTCCCAGCTGGCGACAGCGAGGGCGACCGGCAGCCGGAGCGCCAGCGCGCTGCGCAGCCAGTCGTGCTGGGAGGGCCCGTCGACCAGCGGGGTGAGGAGGACGAGGTCGTAGTCGCCGGCGCGCAGGTGCTCGTCGATCTCGCGGGAGCGCGGGATCCGCCGCTCGGCCCAGCGCAACACCCGCTCGAGCGGGCGACGGAGCGCGGCGAACCGGGCGAGCCGCACCACGAGCGCGGGCGTGCCGCGCGCCCAGCGCTCGCGCAGCTTCAGTGCGTCCCGGTAGGCCGGCGAGAGGTAACGCAGGTAGCTGACCGACTGCCGTAGCCCGAACGCGACTCCTTGCCAGCGGTCGTCACGCGTCGGCACGAGGTCGTAGTCGACGGCACCATCTGTGTCCTCCCGCAGCCGGTCGGGGAGCTCGAAGCCGCCCCGCCCGCGCTCGATCCGCTCCACCATCCCGGCCGCGCGGCCACGCTCGAAGCCGAGCTGCACCCGGTGCCCGCGCTCGGCGAGCAGCCGCAGGACCCACTCGAAGTTGCGCACGTAGCCGCCGTGCCGCATCACGAACAAGATGCGCATGGTCTGCTACCTCACTATGCGAGCGCGGCGCGGGCGTCCGCCGAGAGCTCCGCCTCGCGACCCTCGAGGTCGACCGCGAAGCGATGACCCTTCTTCTCGGCTGCTCCGGAGACGTACGACCAGATCGACAGCACCCTGGGCGTCGTCTTCGCGAACCCGCCGCGGTGGAATCCGCTGGTGTCGCAGAAGATCATCGTTCCGGCCGGCCCGGTCATCGTCACACGCTCCTCGACCGGAAGGGCTGCGGCGACGTCGTCCTCGGCCGGATGCTTGACGTCGCCTCCCCACGGCCATAGGTGCCCGTGCCGATTGCCGGGCGGACTGCCCTTGACGTACTCGAACGGCCCCGCGTCGTCGGTCACGTCCGAGAGGTAGAGGAACACCTTGACCACGTGTTCCTCCTCGGGATCGCGGTGCCAGCGCTGGGACGCGATGCGCTCGTCCGCGTCCGCGTAGGGCGCCGTGAACCAGTTGTCGAGGTAGAAGAGCCTGGTCTCGAGCCCGCGGTAGGTGTTGACGATGCCGAGATTCATGTCGGACACCCCGATGCGGAGCCACGGGCTTGCGAGCGTGAACGGCACCGGCGGCTTCTGACGCATGTAGCGCCGCACGATGAACTCGTCCTTGTTCTCCGGCTTGTCCGCCAGCGAGCCGAGCTGCGCCTTCTGCTCCTCGACAAAGGGCGCGACGTCCGCCTGTGCCTCGGCCCAGACCTCCTCGCCGAAGAGCTCGCGGATGTCGGCGGTGGCGATTCCGTCCTGCCGGAGCGAGTCGACGATCTGCCGCTGGAGGGCGTTCAACGACGGAGCCTGGACGCTCACGGCGGGATGGTAGCGGTCAGACTCGGCTGGGCCGCAGCGCCTCGACCTGGCTGCGGATGCCCTGCGCGTCGAGCCCGTGCGCGCGCAGCACCTCGTCGTTCCCGCCGCTCTTCGGGACCTCGGTGACGCCGATCTTGTGGACGCGCGAGGCGGCCTCCGGCGCATCGGCGGCGAGGGCGGAGAGCACGGCGTCGCCCTGGCCCCCGGTGACGTAGTGGTTGTCGAGCGTGAAGATCTGCGCGCCGCCCGCGACCTCGGCAAGCCAGGCCCCGTCGACGCCCCGGAGCCACGGCAAGGCGACGACGCCCGCGTCGACGCCGTCCTCCGCCAGGAGACCGGCGGCGTGCCACCCGGCGGCGACCATCACCGGCCCGGCGGCCACGAACAGCACGTCACCCGCAGGGCGCAGCACCGTCCCGCGCCCCGGCACGACCTCGTCGATCGCCGGCGGATCGAAGCCGAGCGCCCAGGGAACGCTGACGAGGCGAAGGTACACCGACCCGGGCGCGCGGTGGACGGCCCAGTCGAGGGCAGCCTCGAGCTCGTCCTCCGTGAACGGCTCGATCAGCGACATTCCGGGGACGGCGCCGAGCGCGGAGATGTCGCGCACGGACTGATGCGAGTGCCCCGGGCCGCCCGGAACGAGTCCGGCCAGCGAGCCGGCGTAGATGATCTTCGTGCCCTCGGTCGCATTGTTGTAGATCTGCTCGTTCGGTCGGGTCGAGAGGAAGCAGGCGAAGGAATGGACGACGGGAAGCAGGCCCCCCAGCGCCATCGCCCCGGCCTGCGAGACCATGTCCTGCTCGGCGATCCCGCACTCGTAGAAGCGGTCCGGAAACCGCTCGCGGAAGGTGACGAGCCCGCAGTCGAGCCGCAAGTCGGCGTCGAGCACGACGAGCCGTCGCTCGCGCTCGGCCTGCGCGACGATCGCGCGCTCGTAGGCGCCGCCCTTGACCAGGGTCTGGCGCTCCTTCGGCGCCGACCGATGCTCCGGCGGCTCCGCGTGGACGAGCGCGACGGGCGCCGCCCCGATCCTCGCCAGGCGCTCGTTCAGGCGGCTCTCGATCTCCTCCACGCCGCGCTCGTACTCTTCGGCGCTCGGGGCGCCCGAGTGGTAGCCGTAGAGCGCGGTCTCGGTGCGCGGCAGGTTGTCCTCGGGTTCCATGAACGAGACGCCCGCGCCCTTGCGGGTATGCGCGATCACGATCTTCGGCCGCTGCTCGAGCTCGAGCGCCGACAGTGTCTGCGCAAACGCGCGCAGGTCGTGGCCGTCGCAGTGGGCGACCGCCCATCCGAACGCGCTGAACTTCTCCTCCAGGTCGCCGAGGTCGCTGACCTTGTCGACCCACGTGTCGGACTGGACGAGGTTGCGGTCGACGATCACGGTGATCTCGTGCAGCTCCAGGTTCGCCGTCGGCTGCAGCGACTCCCAGAACTGGCCTTCCTGCAGCTCCCCGTCGCCGCTGACGACGTAGACGCGGCCCGTGCGCCCGAGGGCACGGTCGGCGAGCACGAACCCGCGGGCCTTCGAGATGCCCATCCCGAGCGAGCCGGTGCTCGTCGCTACCTCCGGCGTCGCCGCGACGTCCGGGTGGCCGGGCAGCCCGTCGAGCCGGCGGAGCGTGTGGATCAGGTCGAAGTCGAGTCGCCCGAGCGCCGTCAGCACCGCGTAGAGCCCGGGCGCGTCGTGGCCCTTCGACGAGAAGTACCGATCGCTCTCGCCGAGCACCTCGAGGTGCAGCCACGAGACTATGTCCAGGCAGCTGAGCGTCGTCCCCGGATGGCCCGAGCCGGCGCGCTCGATCATGTAGAGCGCGTTCAGCCGGCAGGCGTCCGCGAACGCGGCCGCGCGCTCGAACGGGTCGACGTCGAGAGCGCGCAGGCGGTCGAGCTCGGCCGCGGGGACGTAGCGCAGCATCGAGCGCCGAGCCTAGCGGCTATCCTCGCGCGCGTGGCGGACCTGCACACCCTCACCGACGTCCAGGAACGGGCCCTCGGCGGGCTCCGTGCGAACGGGATCGCGATCGTCCCGTTCGCGGAGCTGATCGCCGACGACGGGCTCTGGGAGGCGCTGAAGGCGGACATGGACACGTTCGCCGCCGCCGCCGAATCCGAGCTCGAGCACGACGGCGGCGCGAAGCGGAAGAAGGACTTCCTGATCCGGCGGTACCCGCGGGGGAAGAAGAAGCTCCCCAGGGAGCCGGCGATCCTGCCCTCGGACGGGCCCTGGCTGCGCTATGCCGCCGGCGATGCGCTGCTCGGCATCGTCAACGCCTATCGCGGCGCGCAGGTCAAGCTCGTCGACTTCGACCTCTGGTACACGATCCCGGTCGGCGCCGAGGCCGAGCGCGTCGCCTCACAGGAGTGGCACCGCGACCCCGAGGACCAGCACGTCGTCAAGGTCTTCCTCTACTTCTCGGACGTCGACCAGGACGCCGGGCCGTTCGAGTACATCCCGCAGAGCGCCGAGGGCTTCAAGTACGGCCGCCTCTGGCCGTGGGGCGAGGGCGAGCGCTACCCGCCGACTGAGGAGCTCGAGGCCGCCGTCCCGAGCGCTGACCGGATCCTGGCCACCGGCTCCGCCGGCACACTCGTCATCTGCGACACGAGCGGCTTCCACCGGGGCGGCTACGCGCGCACGAAGCCCCGGATCCTCTCCACCCACACCTACGTGAACAAGAAGATCACGCCGGAGCGCCCGGAGCGGCGGAAGTTCACGGTCGACTGGCGGGACGGCGAGCTCTCCGAGGCCTCGCGCTTCGCGCTCACCTAGTCGACGGGCTTCGTCCAGTCGTTCTGCGACTTCTTCGCCATCGTCCGGTACAGCTCGCCCGCGCGCCCGTGGATGTAGTCGACGTCGTCCGCCGAGAGCTCGGTGCGCGCCCGGTCGAGCGGCGCCGTCGAGACCTCGGCCTGGACGTCGGAGAAGCTCGTGTTCGCCCTGATCGGCCGCCCGTTGAACGTCGGACGCGTGAGCTCGGGCCGGAACTCGATCCCGATCCACCCGGCGATCCGCCGCATCGTCTTCTCGGTCTCCGTGAGCAGGTTCTCGAAGGTGACGATCCTCACCTGGCGCCGCTGCTTGCCGTGCTGCCGCCGCCACTTCAGCGTCCCGCCGGCCACGTGGCACCAGTGGTCGAGCGCGGCCTCGCGCTCCGCCCAGCGAGGCTCCCAGCGCCGCGCCGAGGCGTACCAGCTCCAGGGGTCGCGCACGATCGAGACGACCAGGCCGTCCGGGTAGACGTTCCGGATCGCGGTTCGACGGCTCAGGCTGCCGGCCACGCCCGGCTCGAACCCGACCACCCAGCGCTTCTCCCCGATCCGCAGGTTTACGTAGTCCAGCCAGGCGTTGAAGTACGAGGTGAAGTAGCAGTCGAACAGGTTCCGAGGGGTCGGCTCGCGACCACCCGCGCAGGCGTCGAAGATCGCGCGCTGCAGCTCGGGCTGGAGCTCGAAGGGGAACGTCTCCTCGTCGCGGAGGACGTCGTGCTTGCGCTGGCGGTGGCCGGCCTCGTACCGCGCCGCGAGCTTCAGGTCGTAGAACGCCTGCCAGGCCTCGTCGAGGTCCTTCGGCCTCCGCTTTGCCGCCGCGTCGAGACCGCGCAGCTGGAAGGGAACGACGTTGCACTCGGGGTGCCCGTCCAGGAGGCGAAGGAGGAGCGTGCCGCCCGAGCGCTGCGCCTGGGAGATCAGGAGCAGCGGCTGGTCGACCCGGACGATGTGCTCCGGCAGCGTGACCGTCACGTGACCGGCTGGGGGACCGGCGGCAGCTCGGCCTCGCCGCTCGCCAGCATCCGTTCGGCGACCTCCACGTCGCCCGGGTAGTCGATCGAGAAGCCCTCGGAGCCTTCGGTGAAGAACGGCGCGACCCGCCGACCGGAGATCGTCGGCACCGGGTCGGCGAGCACGCGCGACCAGGCGAGCTCGAGGCTCGAGTTCTGGGCGTAGACCTTCGGCAGCGCCTGGTACTGGCGCGAGTGCAGCGGCGTCTCGCCCTCGGGCTGGGGCAGCAGCGGCTCGATCAGGTCGCCCTCGAGCGTCCACATCTTCCCCGGGTGCTGGCGGACGCGCTCGACCGCCCGGATCGAGTCGGCGCGGTCGCCGAGCTCGACGAGCCGGTCGTACGCGCGCCTGATCGTGTCGCCGGTGCGGAACGGGCTCGTCGGGCGGAGGATCGCGAAGACCTCCTCGTCGCGGTCGCGCATCACGTGCAGCACCCACTCGATGTCGAAGGAGGTCGCCGTGCTCATCTCCGCCGGCCGCAGGCCGGGGACCTCGGCGCCGTAGCGCCGCGCGATCTCGGCGATCTCCTCCGAGTCGGTCGAGACTACGACCGCGCCGAAGATGCCCGCAGCCTGAGCGCCGGCGATCGAGTAGGCGATCAGCGGGTGCCCGGCGAGCGGCAGGATGTTCTTGCCCGGAACGCGCTCGGAGCCGGAGCGCCCGGGGACGAGCGCAACCGCGGTTGGCACTACGTGGCCGACGGGTCGTGAGTGACGTACACGGTCTTCCAGTCCGAGTAGACGTCGAGGGCCTCGGTACCAGGCTCGCGCCAGCCCGTGCCGGAGTCGCGCTGGCCGCCGAAGGGGACATGCGGCTCGAAGCCGTACGTCGGCCCGTTGACCTGGACGCCCCCGGCGACGACCCGGCGAACGAACTCCTGGGCGCGGTGGACGCTGTCGGTCCAGATCGCCGCGGTCAGGCCGTACGGGCTCGCATTCGCCACCGCGAGGGCCTCGTCGAAGTCCCGGACGCGATGGAGCGTGGTGATCGGGCCGAAGAGCTCGGAGCACGAGATCTCGGAGTCCGCCGCCGCACCCTCGACGATCGTCGGAGCCATGTAGAACCCGGGCTGCGGCAGACGCTCACCGCCCGTCAGCACGGTCGCACCGGCCTCTCTGGCGCGCTCGACCGCGGCCAGCATGTCCTCGAGCTGCTGCTCGTTGACCACAGGCCCGAAGTCATGCTCGTCGCCGGGCCCGACCTTCTGCTCGTTCGCGCGCTCGACGAGGAGCTCCCGGAACCGGTCGTAGACCGTGCCGAAGACGACGAGCCTGGAGCCGGCGGCGCAGCGCTGGCCGGCGTTCGAGAACGCGGAGAGCACCGCCGCCTCGGCCGCCAGCTCGACGTTTGCGTCGTCGCACACGACGAGCGGGTTCTTGCCGCCGAGCTCGAGGCAGACCTTCGCGAGCCGCTCGCCGGCGACGCGGGCGATCATCCGGCCGACTGCGGTCGAGCCCGTGAACGAGATCACGGCGACGCGCGGGTCTTCGACGAGCGGCCGGCCGGCTTCCTCGCCGTAGCCCTGGACGACGTTCAGGACACCTGGGGGCAGGCCGGCCTCCGCGGCGAGGCGGGCGAAGACGAGCGCCGTCTCCGGCGTGTCCTCGGAGGCCTTCAGCACAGCGCCGTTCCCGCAGAGGAGCGCCGGGAAGACCTTCCAGGCGACGTTCGCGATCGGCGTATTCGCCGCGATGATCAGACCGGCGACCCCCAGCGGCTGGCGAAGGGTCATCGCCTGGCGATTCGGCGTGGCGCTGGGCATCGTCTTCCCGTAGAAGCGCCGCCCCTCGCCGGCGATGAAGTAGCCGAGCTCGATCGCGCCGCCCGTCTCACCGAGGGCGTCCTTCGGCGACTTGCCGGTCTCGGCGGAGACCACGGCCGCGACCTGCTCGCGGTCTCGCTCGAGCAGCTGCGCGATCCCGCGCATGATCCGCCCGCGCTCCTCGACCGTCCGGTCGGCCCAGGCCGGCTGGGCCTCGGCGGCGGCGGAGATCGCGGCGCCGGTGTCGGAGGCGTCGGAGCGTGCGACGAGGCTCAGCACCTCACCGGTTGCAGGTGCCAGCTTCTCGAAGGTCGCTCCGCTCGCCGCGCGGCGTTCCTCCCCGGCGATCACGTTGCCGACCGTCCTGACGTCGATCGCGACGGTCATCGCACCCGCTCCGGCGCCGACCAAGCCGGCACCTCCGCTCTCCGTGAGCCTCCGCCGAGCCTACGGCTCATGAGGCAATCCTAGCCTCGAGCCTCCGGAAGCAGCCGCCGCCGGCCTACCAGGTGGCGCGGCTCGCCCCGCCGGATCGGCACGGGCCCCGTCGCCGGATCGGGCTTCCTGCCCCCCGAGTCGACCCAGAGCTGCCGCGGCCAGTAGAAGCGCGCGATCGCAGCCCGAAGCTCCGGCGATTCGCGATCGACGCTGTAGAGCTCGGGCACATCGAGCTCGTGCAGACGCGCGACGCAGGCTTCGAGCTCGTCAGCGCCGAGCGCTTCGAAGAAGCCGACGCTGAGCGCGACGTCTGCAGGCCGGAGCTCGGAGCGGCCGAGCTCGAGCACGTCTGCGTCAGGCTCGAGGAGCGGTGCGGGCTCTCTCCCCGGCTCCGCCTGCACGGGCAGCGGACGGAGGCCCACGCGTTCGAGGGCATGCCGGCGGCGCCAGCGCAAGTCGCGGCGTATACGTTCCTGCCGCCTGGCATAGGAGGTCCGCACCGAACGGCGGAAGAGCTCCACCCCGAGCGCCGGCGAGCCGGTCGAGCCGGCGAGGAGCAGCGGGTGTGTCACCCACCAGGGCACGTATGCGACGAGCGGTGCGCCCTCCGGGAACGCCGCCCGGCGCTGGCGCGCGTTCGACATCGCGACCCCGGCGCGGAAGCGCCGGAACCAGAGGCGCCTTCGCACCTGCCGAAACTCGCCTTCGAGCGCGAGCCGGACGAGGAAGAGCCGGTCGGCGAGGACGGTGAGCGGGAACGGGCCGGAACGCTCGAGCGCGGACCGTCGCATCAGGCCGTAGATCAGCTCTCCGGCGCCCCGCAACTCGCCGGCGACACGACGCACCCGCTCGGGTGGATCGCCGATCCCGGCGGTGTCGAACAGTCGCTCGCGCGTCGGATACTCGGCCCCGTCGTCATCGATCCGCGTCGTCAGCGGATAGGCGAGCACCGCCTCCTCGTGTGCCTCGAGCTCCGCGGCAACGAGCTCCAGCCAGCGTGGGTGCCAGACGTCGTGGTCGCTCGCCCACGCGAAGTACGCCGCCGCCGGGTGACGCTCGCCCGCAAGCTCGAACGCCCGCCGCCAGTTGCGAACGAGGCCCAGCTGGCGGCTGTTGCGGGCATAGGATACCCGCGGATCCAGCACCACGTACCGTCGGGCGATCTCCCCGGTCGAGTCGCTCGACCCGTCGTCGACGACGACGATCGCGAGGTCGTCCCGTGTCTGCGTGAGCAGCGATTCGATCGCCTCGGCGAGATGCGCCTCGCCGTTGTGGGCGGCGAGGCCGAACACGGTGCTCGGAACGGGGTCCACAGACCTTGAACTATCATCGCCCCGCCGCATGAGGGCGAGCGAAACGCACCGAGCGCCGGGCACACCCGCAGCCGCGTACGGCGACCTGCGCGCCTTCTGCCTGTTCATCGGCTACCCGAAGAGCGGTCACAGCCTGGTCGGTGCCCTGCTCGACGCCCACCCCGACATGGTCATCGCCAGGGCGATGAACCCGCTCGCGCTCGTCGC
>JBKOWN010000195.1:0-15177 GCA_046724435.1 Actinomycetota bacterium | reverse complement strand
GGTAGACGACCAGGTAGATAGGCCGGAGGTGTACGCACGGCGACGTGTTCAGCCGACCGGTACTAATCGGCCGAGGGCTTGGGATTCTTCTCCTTGGTGTTCGTGTTCGCTCTGCAGTGCTCGACCAGCGGTTGACATCCGGACGCGCGTGCGCGCCAGATTTCCGGTGGTAAGAGCGGCGGGGTAACACCCGTTCCCATTCCGAACACGGAAGTGAAGACCGCCAGCGCCGATGGTACTTGGGGGGAGACTCCCCGGGAGAGTAGGTCGCCGCCGGATTTGTGTAACGAACGCCCCCGCAGCACCGACAACGCGTGCGCGGGGGCGTTCGTCGCGCTCGGAGGCACGCGAAGAGCGCGCCGGTACGCTCGCCGCCGTGCCCCGACCCGATGACCGCCAGCCGCGCCGACGGCGAAACGATCGTCGCCGGCGTCGGGGCACGCCGCATTCGGCGGACGGCAGCCGGCAGCGGCGGCGACGAGGCCGTGGGGACGACATTCGCGAGGAGATCGTCAGGTTGGGCGGGGCGAAGGGCCCGCGCTACTACGAGCAGCTGATGAAGGCGGCCGACGCCTACTCCCGCGATCACGAACGCGACGCCCTGCGCCTGCTCCGACCGTTGCGCGACGCGCTCCCCGAGTCCCCGAGTGTGCGCGAGCTCCTCGGCCTCGCTCAGTACCGCCTCGGGCACTACCCGGCCGCGAGCAAGGAGCTGGAGACGTTCGTCGAGCTCAGCTCGTCCGTCGAGCAGCACCCCGTGCTGATGGACTGCTATCGGGCCCAACGACGGTGGCGGAAGGTCGACCAGTGCTGGCGCGAGCTCACTGCCGCGTCGCCCGGTGCGGACATCGTCACCGAGGGCAGGATCGTGGCAGCCGGCGCGCTCGCCGACCGCGGCCGCCTCGACGAGGCCATTGCGCTGCTCACCCGCGCCGACAAGAAGGTCGCCAAGCCCAAGCCGTACCACCTGCGGCTCTGGTACGCCCTGGCCGACCTCGAAGAGCGGGCCGGCAACGTGCCCCGCGCCCGGGCCCTGTTCGATCGGGTCCGTCGCGAGGACGCCGGGTTCGCCGACGTCGCGGAGCGCCTGGCGGGCCTGCGCTGACCGATCCACCACCTCGGATGCACGGTTGCCGGCGATTTGCGCCGTCACCGAGGCGTCACCAGCTGGGTGCACGGCGGCCTTCGTGGGAACGTTGCGCTTCACCGCTGACCCGAGGCGCGCCACCGGCGTAGCTGTCACACCCCGGCGGTACCGTCCCGGGCAGTCGACTTCCCGCGCTTCCCCCATCCGATTCGGACCCGAAGGGGAAGCGATGGAAGCCGTCAACGTCAGTGTGCTGCGCGGTGCGATCTCGGGGCCGCCCGAGATCCGAGCGCTGGAGTCCGGTCGCCGTATCGCAACGCTGGCCGTGCGGACCAGCGCCGGCGACGGTCGCAACACGTCCGTGCCCGTCACCGTGTGGGATCCGCCGGCGTGGCTCGAGACGCTCGAGGCCGACGACGACGTGCTCGTCGTCGGACGCGTGCGGCGCCGCTTCTTCCGCACCGCGACCGGCGGGAGCGGAGCGCGGACCGACGTGGAAGCCGAGTCCCTGGCTCCGGCGCGGGACCGCCGCCGCCTCGCCGCGCTGCTGCGACGGGTCGACCGGGAGCTCGACCGGCTCGACGAGAGCGGATGACGAGTGATGAGCGAGGTGATCGATATGGCGCACGCGCGCCCCGTTCCGGACCATCCGCGGGCCGAAAGTATGATCAAGAACAGGTGAAATCCCGACCCCGCCCCGACGAAGTGGCGGAAGCGGAATGACGTGACAGCAGACACAACCTCGACCCACCCCCCGGAGACGCTGGACCGGGTGGTCATCCGGTTCGCCGGCGACTCCGGCGACGGCATGCAGCTTGCCGGCGACCGATTCACGGACGTCAGCGCAGCCTTCGGCAACGACCTCGCCACGCTGCCGAACTTCCCGGCCGAGATCCGGGCGCCCGCGGGCACCATCGCCGGGGTCTCGTCGTTCCAGGTCCACATCTCCGATCACGACATCGTCACTCCGGGCGATTCGCCCAACGTGCTGGTGGCGATGAACCCGGCGGCGCTCAAGGCGAACCTGCAGGACATGCCCCCCGGCTCGACCCTGCTCCTCAACGAGGACGCCTTCGAGCAGCGGAACCTCGACAAGGCGGGGTACGCGACCAACCCGGTCGAGGACGGCTCGCTCTCCGCCTACCGGATCGTCCAGGTGCCGATGACGTCGATCACGCTCGAGTCGACCAAGGAGCTCGGTGTGAAGCCCCGGGACGCGGAGCGCTCGAAGAACTTCTTCGCGCTCGGTTTGCTCTCGTGGATGTACACGCGGCCGATCGATCCCGTCGTCGAGTGGATCGACGAGCGCTTCGGCTCCAAGCCGATGGTGCGGGACGCCAACCTCGCCGCGTTCAAGGCCGGCGTCCACTTCGGCGAGACCGCCGAGCTCTTCGACCACCCGTGGGAGGTCCCGCCCGCGCAGCTGCCGGCGGGCCGGTACCGCAACGTAACCGGCAACGTCGCGCTCGCCTACGGCCTGATCGCGGCGTCCCAGAGCAGCAAGCTGCCGATCGTCTACGCGTCGTATCCGATCACGCCGGCGTCGGACATCCTCCACGAGCTCTCCCGCCACAAGAACTTCGGTGTGCGCACCCTCCAGGCGGAGGACGAGATCGGAGCGATCGGCGTGGCGTTGGGGGCTGCTTTCGCCGGGCACCTGGGCGTAACCGCGACGAGCGGCCCGGGGATGGACCTCAAGGCCGAGACCATGGGGCTGGCGGTCAACCTCGAGCTGCCGCTGCTCGTCGTCGACGTGCAGCGAGGCGGCCCGTCGACGGGGCTGCCGACGAAGACGGAGCAGTCGGATCTCCTTCTCGCCATGTACGGCCGGCATGGCGAGGCGCCCATGCCCGTCGTCGCTCCTCAGTCGCCGAGCAACTGCTTCGAGACAGCATTCGAGGCGGCGCGGATCGCGCTGAAGTACCGCACGCCGGTGATCATCCTGACCGACGGCTACCTCGCCAACGGCGCCGAGCCGTGGTTGCTGCCGGACGTCGAGGCGCTAGCCGACATCAGTGTCCCGTTCGCGGACGCGCCCAACCACGACGGCGACTTCTGGCCGTACCTGCGCGAGCCCGAAACGCTGGCCCGGCCGTGGGCGATCCCGGGGACGCCCGGTCTGATGCACCGTATCGGGGGCCTCGAGAAGGAAGACGGCACGGGCAACGTCAACTACGACCCCGAGAACCACGAGCACATGGTGCGCATCCGCGCCGAGAAGGTCGCGCGGATCGCGTCCGACATCCCTGACGTCGAGGTGGACGACGACGGCGGCGCCGAGTTGCTCGTGCTCGGGTGGGGAAGCACGTGGGGCTCGATCCAGGCCGCCGTCCGACGTGTACGCGCCGCCGGCAAGCAGGTTGCACACGCGCACCTCGTGCACCTCAACCCGTTCCCTTCGAATCTCGGTGACGTGCTCCGGAGCTATCCGAAGGTCCTGGTGCCCGAGATGAACCTCGGGCAGCTGTCCCGCCTCGTACGCGCCGAGTACCTGGTCGACGCCAAGTCGCTGAACAAGATCCAGGGCATCCCCTTCCGCGCCGCGTCGATCGAGGAGAAGATCTTGGAGCTGCTCGATGCCTGACGAAGCCGTGAAGCTCGGTCGCAAGGACTTCCAGTCCGACCAGGAGGTCCGCTGGTGTCCCGGCTGCGGCGATTATTCGATCCTTGCCGCGGTGCAACTGCTGCTGCCCGACCTCGACGTGAAGCCCGAGAACCTCGTCTTCGTGTCGGGGATCGGGTGCGCGGCGCGCTTCCCCTACTACATGAACGTCTACGGGCTGCACGGCATCCACGGGCGCGCACCGGCGATCGCCACCGGCATCACGCTCGCCCGCCCCGACCTCGACGTGTGGGTGGTCACAGGCGACGGCGACGCCCTCTCGATCGGTGGGAATCACCTCATCCACTCGATGCGTCGCAACGTGAACTTCACGATGCTGCTGTTCAACAACCAGATCTACGGGTTGACGAAGGGGCAGTACTCGCCGACGAGCGAGGTGGGGAAGGTGACGAAATCGACACCGTTCGGTTCGATCGATCAGCCCTTCAACCCGCTGTCGCTGACGCTGGGCGCAGAAGCGACGTTCGTCGCCCGTACGCACGACATGGATCGGAAGCACATGACGGAGACGTTCCGCCGTGCGCACGCGCACCGGGGGTCGTCCTTCGTCGAGGTGTACCAGAACTGCAACGTCTTCAACGACGGCGCGTTCGCGGCGGTCACGGCGAAGGAAGCGCGGGCGAGCATGCTCATCGACCTGAAGCACGGTGAGCCGATCCGCTTCGGCGCCGAAGGTGAGCAGGGCGTCGTGCTCAACGAGCGGGGCGAGCTGGAAGTGGTCGCGGTCGCCGACGTCGGCGAGGACCGGCTGCTCGTGCACGACGAGCACCGCCGGGACCCGTCACTCGCGTTCGCGCTGTCACGACTTGCCGACGCGCCCACCGTCCCGACGCCCGTCGGAGTGTTCCGGGACGTCGAGCGTCCTATCTACGAAGGCGAAGTGCAGCGACAGCTGGTCGGGGCGAGCGAGCAGCGCGGCCCCGGCGACCTCGAGGCGTTGATCGGCTCCGGCGCCACCTGGGAGGTCGGCGGCTGAGGATCGGTGCCTGACCGTCGGCGCCGGCTGTAGCGGTCCGTCACTCGTCCAGGCTCCGGAACACCATCCCCGTGCGCGGCTTCGGGCAGAAGAACGTCGTCTTCTCCGGCATGCGCACCCTGGCGAACGCGGCGGCGCGGATCTGGGCCACCGTCACCGGCCGCAACAGGACCGCGGCGTCGACCGCTCCCTTCTCCACCAAGGTCGCCACCGCAGCGGCGTCGCTCCGGAAGGTGACGGTCGCGCCAGGCAGCGCCGGTCGCACGTGAGCGTCGAACCGGATCGAGTCGACGTCGCTCAGCGCTTCGGAGATGTCGGTGACCTCGCGTGTCGGGCGGAGCAAAGCCAGGCCGGATCGATCGATGAGGCCGAGCGCGTCTTCGTCTCGCATGCGCGCCCGGAGCTCGATGACTCGCTCCGGCGTGTTGGCGCCGGCGTCGAGAACCGTGAACGCGCCGTTCAGCGCGGTCCGCACGTCGACTCCGTCGAGCCCGAGCAGCAGGCGGTGAATCGGTTGCACTGAGAGCTCATCGTCGGCGAGCTCGGCGGCGAACGCCATGATGCGCTCGGCGCCCGGGTCGTCGAGCCCCGCCGCGACGCGCTCGTCGCGGTAGGCGCACGCCGTCTCGAAGCGGTGGTGGCCGTCGGCGAGCACCACCGGGGCGGCGGCGACGTCCTTGGAGACGGCCGCGATGTCGTGGGACAACGTGAGCGGGAACAGTCGGTGGGTGACGCCCTCGCTGTCCTCGCAGTAGGCGATCAGCGGCAGACGATGCGGCACGAGCAGCTTCGAAAGCCCCTCCGTGAGCGAGAGCACCCAGATGGGATCGAAGTTCGCCCGCGTGGCACGGAGGAGCGACAGCCGGTCGCTCTTCGCCGTCTTCATCGTGCGCTCGTGGGGGAGCACGCCGGCGGCGCCGGGATCGGTGCCGCGAGGTGGGAGCTCGAGAGCTCCGATGACCCCGTGGGTGCGGCGGAACCGCCCGTTCTCGTCCTCGAACAGCATCTCGTAGAGGTAGAAGCGCGCGGGGTCGTCGATGACGAGCGCGCCGGTGCGGCGCCACTCGTCGAAGCAGTCCGAGGCGACCTGGTAGCGGTCGCGTCCGTCCTCGCCGGCGCGGGGAAGGATCAAGCGGACCGAGTTGCGCGGGTCGGAGGACTCGAGGGTGGCCCGATCGTCGTCGTCGATCACGTCGTAAGGTGGCGCAGCGACCGACCCGACGTCCGCCGGAGAGGTCTCGGCGCTCAGCGCGTAGCGGATCCCGCGGAAGGGAAGGAACTCGGGCACCGGGCGGTTCGCTTTCGTGACGAGGGCAGGCCGCTCGCCCCTGATTGTCGCATACCGGTCGCGAGCGACGGCTGAACGAGAACACCGAAGCGAGAGACGACGAGAGACATGGAACCGAGTGCGTACGACTCCTTCCAGGAAGGCTGCCGCCTGCTCGCCAACGAGAGCCCGCACGCGGCGGTCGTGGCCCTCGAGCGGGCGCGTGAGCTCGAACCCGACAAGGGCTCGATTCGCGAGACCCTGGGGCGGGCCTACTTCCGCACCGGGCGGTTCGGCGAGGCGCGGGCTGAGTTCTCGCGGGCAGTCGACATCGATCCTGTCAACGACTATGCGCTGTTCGCTCTCGGGTTGTCACTGCTGCGCGTCGGCGACCGCAGCGGTGCGCGCCGCCCGCTCAAGCTCGCGGTGGCGATGCGGCCCGAGATGGACGCCTACCGAGACGCGCTGTCTGCCGCCGAGTGACGGCTGACCGCCCGGTCGTCTGCTGCGACCTCGACGGCGTGGTGTGGCGAGCGGAGGAGCCCGTCCCCGGTGCCGCTGCTGCCATCTCGGCACTGCGCGATGCCGGGTTCCGGGTGGTGTTCGTCTCGAACAACTCGAGTCAGCCCGTCGGCGAGGTCGCCGGGAAGCTCGCGGCCGCCGGCGTGCCGGCATCGTCCGACGACGTGATCACGAGTGCGGTCTCGGCGGCGACCCTGCTGGCGTCGGCCCTGGATCCGGGCTCGCCCGTGCTCTCGTGCGCCGGGCCGGGGGTGGTGGAGGCGCTCGAGGCCAGCGGCCTGCGCCCCGTCATGCGCGAGCCGGCGGCCGCCGTAGTCGTGGGCTTCCATCGTGAGTTCGACTTCGAGGAGCTCGATCGTGCGTCGGCGGCCGTCCGGAATGGTGCGCGCTTCGTCGCCACCAACCTCGACGCGACGTATCCCGTTCCCGGCGGCATGATCCCCGGTTCGGGCGCGATCGCGGCCGCCGTCGCCACCGCCTCGGGCCGCGCTCCCGAAGTCGCCGGGAAGCCCGAACGCCCGATGGTCGACTTGATCCGCGCGCGGTTCGGCTCGTCGGGGCTCGTCGTGGGGGACCGTCCGTCGACCGACGGGGCGCTCGCCGACGCTCTCGGCTGGCCGTTCGCGCTCGTGCTGTCAGGCGTCACGCAGCGCGACGCGCCACCCGGCGGCGAATCGATTCCCGTACCGCCACCGCTGTTCGTCGCCGACGATCTCGCCGCGTTCGTGCCACAACTCATGGGCGCGACAACCGCCGGCTGAGCAGCGCGTCAGGCGCGGCGCGCGCGGCTCACCGGCCCCATCCCCACTGCGGCGGCCGCGCTGGTTGCACGCGCTGGCGCGGCGGTCCGAGCAATCCCCGCAACGCGAGGGCGATGCCGGCCCCGGTGACGAATCCGCCGACGTGAGCCACCCACGCGACTCCGGAGTTGGGGTTGAACCCGGTCAGGAACTGCGTCCCGAACCAGATCGCCAGGAGTACCGCGGCTGGGAGATATACCGGCAAGAAGAACAGCAACGCGATAACGGTCAACACACGCGCGCGCGGCCAGAAGACCAGGTACGCGCCCATCACGCCCGCGATCGCACCCGACGCGCCGATCACCGGCTGCGTCGAGCCCGGGTCTGCGAGGTAGTGCGCTGCCATCGCGGCCACGCCGACCACGAAATAGAAGATCGTGAAGCCGATGTGACCGAGGTGGTCCTCGACGTTGTTGCCGAAGATCCACAAGAACAGCATGTTTCCGGCGATGTGCAGGATGGAGCCGTGCAGGAACATGGACGCGACCACGGCGAACCAGACGTTCTTGCCGGGGAACACCTCTGGTGAGTCGACTCTCGCTGCTGCGGTGCAGCTGCTGCTATTCAGCTCCCGCACCGTGGCCGGTTGTCCTTGACGAAGCTCGCACGGGATCGCGGCGTGCTCGAGCGTGAACGCGGTATCGCGGGATGTGCCGAGACGCGAGTCGACGCCGCTGTGTGGTTGCACGAACAGGTACACGAGGACGTTCAGGGCGATGATCGCCACGGTGACGTATGGGAACCGCTCGGTGGGGTTGTCGTCGTGGAGCGGGATGACCATGGCGTTCGCACGATACCGGTCCACCGCGAAAGCCCCACGGCGGGTAATCTGCGCGCGCTGTGCGCCGCCGACTCGATGCCGAACTGGTGCGACGCGGTCTCACCGCAAGCCGGCAGCGAGCGCTTGAGGAGATCAGTGCGGGACGTGTGCTCGTCGGCGGGCTACCGGCGCGATCGGCGACGCGGCGCGTCACCGGCGACGAGTCGATCAGCGTCAGCGGTGAAGGTCCGAGATTCGTGTCGCGCGGCGGCGACAAGCTCGCGGCCGCACTCGACCGATTCGAGGTCGACGTCGCCGGCCGGCGGGCGCTCGACGCCGGCGCGTCGACGGGCGGGTTCACCGATTGTCTGTTGCAAGCCGGGGCGTCGCACATCGTGGCGGTGGACGTCGGTCGCGGGCAGCTGGCGTGGTCGTTGCGGACGGACCCTCGCGTGACGGTCGTCGAGCGGACGAACGTCCGCCACCTCACACCGGAGGGCATCGGCGGACGCGTCGACCTGTGCACGGCCGATCTCTCGTTCATCTCACTGACGGTGTGCGCGCCCGGGTTGGCCGGATGCGTCACGGTCGATGCCGACCTGGTGCTGCTCGTGAAGCCACAGTTCGAAGCTGGCCGCCGCGACGTCGGAAAAGGCGGCGTCGTCCGCGACGCCTCGGTGCATCGATCGGTGCTCCGCCGAGTGCGCGACGGCCTCGCCGCCGCGGGCATCGACGCTGTCACGGCGATGCCGTCACCCCTTCGGGGCGCCGACGGCAACATCGAGTTCTTCTTCCACGCCCGTACGGACGGCGCTCGGACCGTCGCTGACGACGCGCTGGACGCCGCGGTCGACCGCGCGCACAGCGGAGCGTTCTCGTGACGAGCGCTGTCCGTACCGTCGGGCTCGTCCCGCATCGTGAGCGCGCACGCGCTCACGTACTGGCGGGGGAAGCGGCACAGTGGCTCGCCGACCACGGCGTGTCCGTGCGCGTGCCAGAAGACGACGCGGGTCCGTGCGGCCTCGAACATCTGGCCTGCCCCCAGTCCGAGTTCGCCAAAGGTCTCGACGTCGTGTTGTCGCTGGGCGGCGACGGCACCATGCTGCGCACGGTCGACATGGTCTACGAAGCCGGCGTCCCCGTACTCGGCGTCAACGTCGGCGACCTTGGCTACCTGACGGAGGTCGACCCCGAGCCCGAAGCGATCAACCGAGCGCTCGAGAGGCTGCTGGCGGGGGACTACGACGTCGCCGAGCGCACTGTTCTGCAGGTCGACGTCGCGACCGGCGGTCCGGCCGCGGGATGTTGGTGGGCGCTGAACGAGGCCGTTCTGGAGAAGGTGCAGAGCGGTCGCGTGGTCCGTCTCGACGTGCTCATCAACGGCGCGTTCTTCACGACCTATGCGGCTGACGGCGTGATCGTGTCAACGCCGACGGGGTCGACGGCGTACTCCTTCTCCGCGCGTGGGCCGATCGTGTCGCCCAGTCACAGTTGCCTGCTGCTGACTCCGGTGTCTCCGCACATGCTCTTCGACCGTGCGCTCGTGCTCGGGGCCGACGAAGAGCTCAGCTTCGTCGTGATCGACGAGCGCAGGGCCGTCCTCACCCTGGACGGGCGCATGCTCGGGACGCTCGAGCCGGGCGACACTGTCACGTGCACGGGTGGCCCGCGACCGGCGCGCATCGTGACATTCAACCCGCGCGACTTCCACCAGATCCTGAAGGCCAAGTTCGGCCTCGCCGATCGGTAGGTGCGTCCTCCGAGGTGCTGACCGAGCTGCACGTCGCCGACCTCGGGATCGTCGCCGATCTCACGCTCGTGCTCGGTCGCGGACTCACCGCGATCACCGGCGAGACCGGCGCCGGCAAGACCCTGCTCGTCGAGGCGGTCGAGCTTCTGGTCGGCGGCCGCGCCGACACGACGCTCGTCCGCGACGGTGCGTCCGAGGCTCGCGTCGAGGGTCGATTCGTGGACGCCGATACCGGCGACGAGGTCGTGCTGGCGCGCGTGGTGCCGTTGGACGGGCGCAGCCGCGCCTACGTCGACGGGCGGCTCGCAACCGTCGGCGAGCTCGCCGAGGTGGGCGCCCGTCTCGTCGACCTCCACGGCCAGCACGCGCACCAATCCCTCCTGGCGCCGGCGGTGCAGCGTGGCGCGCTCGATCGGTTCACGGGCCCGCAGGCGACAGATCCGCTCGACGCACATCGTGCCGCCCGCGCCGAGATGCGACGCATCGACGCCGAGCTGGCCGGCCTGGGCGGCGACGACCGCGCCCGCGCCCGCGAGCTCGACCTGTTGCGCTTTCAGATCAGCGAGATCGATGCCGCCGGCCTCGACGACGCCACGGAGGATGTCGCGCTCGAAGCGGAGGAGGCGCTGCTCGCCGACGCGCTGGCGCATCGCGAAGCGCTCGCGGCGGCCTACGGCGCCGTCGAGGGCCCCGCGCTGGACACGGTCGGCGCGGCTGCGGCGGCGCTGGCGGGCCGGGGTCCGTTCGCGGAGCTCGCCGAACGCCTCCGCGCTACGCAGGCCGAGCTCGCCGAACTGGGGCGCGACCTGCGTGTCGCGCGCGACACCGTGGAGGACGATCCCGAGCGACTCGAAGAGGTCCGGGCGCGGCGCAAGCTGCTGCGTGAGCTCACGCGCAAGTACGGGGAGACGCTCGGCGACGTGCGCGCGTATGCGGGTGACGCTCGTCGGCGGCTGGCGGAGCTCGAGAGCTATGAGGCGCGCGCCGCCGAGCTGGAGCAGGCGCGTGAGGCGACGCGGGCGCAGGCCGTCGAAGCCGCCACCGCGTTGTCGCGGGCTCGACAGGTCGGCGCGAGCTCCCTCGCGGAGGCGGTCACGCCCCATCTCCGCGAGCTCGCGATGCCGGCCGCGGCCTTCCAGGTCGTCGTCGAAGCGGGGGAGCCGACCGACGACGGCGCCGACCGGGTCACATTCCTCATCTCCGCCAACCCCGGTGAGCCGCCCCGCCCCCTCGGCAAGGTCGCGTCGGGAGGAGAGCTCTCCCGCGCGATGCTTGCAACGCGCGTGGTGCTCTCGGAGGCGCCGCCTACGCTGGTGTTCGACGAGGTCGACGCCGGCATCGGGGGTGAGGCTGGAGCCGCGGTGGGGCGCCTGCTCGCCGACCTCGCCGGCGCCCACCAGGTGCTGGTGGTGACGCACCTCGCGCAGGTGGCGGCCTACGCCGACGCGCAGGTCGTGGTCGAGAAGCGCGAGCAGGGGAAGCGCACGGTGGCGAGCGCCGAGACAGCGGTCGGCGAGGAGCGGATCCGGGAGCTGTCGCGCATGCTCGCCGGGGTCGGTGAGTCCGCGCACGCCCGCAGCCACGCCGCAGAGCTGCTCGATGCAGGCGAGAACTTCAAGCGCGCGAGGGCCCATGGCCCGGCGTAGTACGCGCACGGCCGCGACCGTGACCGGCACCGCTCGCATCGACCGGCGGACCAAGGACCTCATCAAGCGCCTTCAGCCCGGCGACGTCGCCGTCATCAACCACCGGGATCTCGACCGGGTCGCCGCCGACGGGCTCGTCGAGGCGGGAGTGGCTGCGGTCGTGAACGCGAGTGAATCGATCTCGGGCCGGTACCCGAACGGCGGTCCGATCCGGGTGGTACAGGCCGGCATCCCGCTCGTCGACCGAGCCGGGGAGGACGTGCTCGACTGCCTACACGAGGGCGACCACATCCGCGTCGACCGCGCCGAGGTCTGGCGCGGCGACGATCTGATCGCAACGGGCGATCCGCTCACGGCCGCGGAGATCCAGGCCGCCATGGACGCGGCGCGCGCCGCGATCGGGGGCGAGCTCGAGCGGTTCGCGGTGAACACCCTCGAGTACATCCAGCGCGAGGCGAAGCTCACGTTCGAGCCCGTCGACCTGCCGCCGATCAAGACGCAGTTCCGGGGCCGCCACGCGCTCGTCGTCGTGCGCGGCCACGACTACCGGACCGACCTCGGGGCGCTCCGGCCGTACATCCGCGAGTACCAACCGGTGCTGATCGGCGTCGACGGCGGCGCCGACGCGTTGCTCGAGATGCGGCTGAAGCCCGACATCATCATCGGGGATTTCGACTCGGTGTCGGAAAAGGCTCTCGCCACCGGCGCCGAGCTCATCCACCACGTACATCTCGACGGGCGCGCGCCGGGTCGAGAAGCGTTGCAGACCTGGGGCGTCCCGTATCACGAGTTCGTCGTCGACGGCACCAGCGAGGATGTCGCCATGCTGCTCGCCTACGAAGCCGGTGCGCAGCTAATCGTCGCGGTCGGCACGCACGCCTCGATGGTGGAGTTCCTCGACAAGGGCCGGAAAGGCATGTCCTCGACGTTCCTCACCCGGCTGCGGCTCGGCCCGGCGCTCGTCGACGCCAAAGGCGTCAGCCGCCTCTACGAGGGACGCGTGAGGCGTCGCGACATCGCGTTGCTGGTCGCATCTGCCATCGTTGCCATCATCGTGGTCAGCATCGTGTCGGAGCCCATTCACGTCTTCCTGCGGGGAATCGAGCTGACCCTGCGCGACTTCTGGTTCTCGATCTCCGACACGTTCTGATCGCATGATCAACTTCCGGTTTCACATCGCGTCGCTTATCGCCGTCTTTCTCGCGCTCGCGCTCGGCATCGTGATGGGGGCGACGGTCGTGAACCGGGCGATCGTCGACCGGCTGAACAGCCGGATCGACACGGTCGAGAAGAACGCCAACGCCCGCAAGACGGAGAGCGACCAGCTGCGCGGCCAAGTCGGCCAGCTCCAGGGCTATATCGACGGCACAAAGGACTTCGCCGTCTCCAGCCGCCTCGAGGGAAGCACGCTCGCCACGATCGCGACGCGCGGCGTCGATGGGGACGCCGTCAAGCAGACCGTCATGCTCGCGCAGCAAGCCGGGGCCAGGGCGCCCGGCATCATCTGGCTGGAGGGGAAGCTCTCGTTGTCCGATGAAAACGCGCTGCGGCAACTCGGCGAGCTGCTCGGGAAGGCGGGGCAGAACGCCAAGGCCACACGGGATGAGGCGTGGAACGCGCTCGCGAGCCGCATGGCGAACGGCGGGGGCGCGGCTGCAAACGGGCGGGATCTCCTCACCGCGCTCGCCGACGCCGGCTACATCAGCTTCGAGCCCGTCGGCAACCAGGGAGACGGCTTCTCCGCGGCGTCGTTCTCGACCGGTGACGTTCGCGTTCTCCTCATCGATGGAACCACGGGGCAAGTCAACGGCAACGAGGTCGTCGCTCCGCTCACGAACGCGCTCGTCACCAACCGGCTGCGCGTCGTCGTCGGCGAGGTCTTCGAACAGCAGGATCGTGGCCCCAAGCGTGGCGCGATGCTCACACCAATTCGAGGGAGTGACGGCCTGAAGCAGGCGGTCTCCACCGTCGACGACCTCGACCAAGTGGAAGGGCGCGTCGCCACCGTGCTCGCCCTTGCCGACCTGAACCGCAACGTGGTCGGGCAGTACGGGTATGGGACGGGCGCCACGAAGAGCGCGCCGGAATGGCCGAACCAGTAGCGGGCTCGCGGTCGGTCTCGAGATCGGCCGCCGGCATGGGGGTGGCCGCCGGGGCCTCGCGGGTGATCGGCTTCGCCCGCGTCCTCGCGATCGCCGCGATCCTCGGCACCACGTACCTCGGCAACACGTTCACTTCTTCGAACTACGTGTCGAACGTGCTCTTCGAGCTGCTCGCTGCGGGCGCGCTGTCGGCCGTCCTCGTGCCCACGCTCGTCGACCTGCTCGATCGCTCCGAGGAGCCGGAGGCGGAACGCGTCGCAGGGAGCGTGCTCGGAATCGCCCTGATCGTCCTCGGCGCGGTGACGGTCGTGGGCGTCGTCGCGGCGCCGTGGCTCGCCCGCCTCCTCGCCAGCGGCGTCGCCGACTCCTCGATCGCGGCGCAGCAGGAGAGCCTGGCCACGTTCTTCCTGCGGTTCTTCGTGCCGCAGGTACTGCTCTACGCGATCGGCACGGTTGCGATCGCTGTTCTGTACGCCAAGCGCCGGTTCGTCATCACGGCGGTGGCGCCGATCGGGAACACGGTCCTGATCGTGGCCGGGCTCGTGATCTTCCGTGTCCTCACCGGCGACAATACGGGGCTCGATCTCTCGTTGGCAGAGAAGCTCACACTGGCGTTGAGCGGGACGCTCGGTGTCGCCGCCTTCGTCGCGGTGCCGAGCATCGCGTTGCACCGGACCGGCTTCCGGCTGCGACCGCGGCTCGGACGCGGCGATCCGGCAGTGAACCGGCTCCTGCGGCTGTCGGGATGGGCGATCCTCCAGCACGCCGAGATCGGTCTTCTGTTGGGCGCCGCGATCGTGCTCGGCAACTCGGTCGAGGGCGGGACCGTCGCGTACCAGGTCGCGTGGGTGTTCTTCCTCGCTCCATACGGCGTGATCGCCCAGCCCATCCATACCGCGATCCACAACGAGCTGTCACTCGATGCGGCGCGGAACGATTACGACGCCTTCGCGCGCTCGCTGCGCTGGGCGCTCGACGCAATGGCGATGCTCATCGTGCCCGTATCGGCGGCGATGATCGTGCTCGCCCGGCCCGGCATGAAGGTCTTCGCGTTCGGCGAAGCCGCCGAGAACGGCGTCGCCCTGCTGGCAGCCGGGGTCGCGTCGCTCGCGATCGGCCTCTTCGCGTACGGCGTGTTTCTCACGTTCGCTCGCGCGTACTACGCGCTCGGTGACAGCCGGACACCGGCGGTCGTCGCCATCATCACGGGGCTCGGCGGCGTCGTTGCGATGGGCGTCGGCGTGCTGCTGACCGACGGTGCAGCTCGGGTCGCGGCGCTCGGAATCGGCCACACGATCGCGTACACCGCGGGCGCCCTGATACTCGGCGTCGGCCTGTCTCGCCGAACCGGGCATGCGATCGTGCCCCGTGCACTCCCGCGTGCCGTCGCGCTGTCGGTGGTGATCGGCGGAGCAGGATGGTGGGTCTCGTCCGTCCTCGATCCTTCCGGCCGCGTCGCCAACGCGGTGATGTGCACGGGGATCGTGGCCGTCGGCGGGGTGCTGTACCTCCTCGGCGTCCGAGTGACCGGCGGGCGCATGGAGCGACGCCGGATCGAAGAACCGGAGGTTCCCGACCTCGAACCGGACAGCGCCGAGGTCGAGGCGTGAAGCGGGTCGCAGCCGCGGCGGTGATCGGCGTGCT
>JBKOWN010000042.1:0-3946 GCA_046724435.1 Actinomycetota bacterium | reverse complement strand
GCGCCTCGCCAACTGGAAGGTGGCGTGGGACGCGACGCAGAAGCGTCTCGACGTCGCGGACGCGTCGACGATCAAGGTGTTCGGCACCGAGTTCTACCTCGAGGCGTTCCGCCTGATGTTCGAGGTGATCGGCCAGCCCGGCTATCTGAAGCAGGACGCGCCGGACTCGGTGCTCAAGTCACGACTCGAGCGGTACTACCGCAGCCTGATCATCCTGACGTTCGGCGGCGGAGTGAACGAGGTGCAGCGCGACCTCATCGCGGTGTTCGGCCTCGGCATGCCCATGGCGAAGCGCTAGCGAGGACGGATGGACTTCTCATTGAGCGAGGAGCAGGAGGCGACGCGTGACCTCGCCCGCCAGATCCTCTCCGACCGCGTCACGCACGAGCACCTGAAAGAGATCGAAGCCGGCGGTGAGGGCTTCGATCGCGACACTTGGGCCGAGCTCGCCAAGGCGGGTCTCCTCGGGATCGCGCTACCGGAGGACGCGGGCGGGAGCGGGCTCGGGTTCGTAGCCCTGTGCCGGCTCTTCGAGGAGATCGGCCGCACCGTCGCGCCGGTCCCCGTCCTGCCGACCGTCGTCTTGGGCGCGCTTCCGATCGCGCAGTTCGGCACCGAAGCCCAGAAGCAGCAGTCCCTGCCGGGCGTCGTCGCCGGTGACACCGTGCTCACGGCGGCACTGGTCGAGAGCGGGACCGACGCGCTCCACCCGACGACGACCGCGCGCGCCGACGGCGACGGTTGGCGCGTCGACGGCGTGAAGACGTGCGTCCCCGCCGGCCTCGTCGCCGACCGGGTGCTGGTCCCCGCGGCGGCGGGCGACGACGGCGCCATCGTCGGGCTGATCGTCGACCCGACGGCGAACGGCGTGACGCGCGAGCGCCAGGACACGACATCGGGTATCCCCGAGGCGCGACTCGAGCTGGACGGCGTCCGTGTCGCCGGGAGCGACGTGCTCGGCGATCCCGAGTCGGGCGCCGCGATCGTCGACTGGATCGTCGAGCGCGCCACCGCCGCCATGTGCTCGATCGCGACCGGCGTGTGCGAGCAGGCCCTGAAGATGACGGCCGAGTACACCAAGACGCGCGAGCAGTTCGACCGCCCGATCGCGACGTTCCAGGCCGTCGGACAGCGCGCCGCCGACGCATACATCGACACCGAAGCCATCCGGCTCACCGCGCTCCAGGCTGCGTGGCGGCTCGAGGAGGGTCTGCCGGCGGCAACCGAGGTGGCGGTGGCGAAGTTCTGGGCCGCCGACGGCGGACAGCGAGTCGTGCACGCCGCCCAGCACTTGCACGGTGGGATCGGCGTCGACCGTGACTACCCGCTCCACCGGTACTTCCTCTGGGCCAAGGAGCTCGAGCTGACGCTGGGCGGCGCCACGCCGCAGCTGCTCAAGCTGGGCGAGATCCTCGCCGCGGAGCCGGCCTGAACCGTCCCCACCAGGTCGCGGTCGAGCGCGACGGGTTGCGCATCGCCGCGCTCGACTGGGGCGGCGACGGCACGCCGCTCCTGCTCCTGCATCCGAACGGGTTGTGCGCCGGGTTGTTCGAACCACTCGCGCTTCGACTGCGCGACGCGTTCCGGCCCGTGGCCGTCGACCTTCGTGGCCACGGCGGCACCGACACGCCAACGACGCCGGGCGGATTCGGGTTCGCGCTCATGGCGGGCGACGTCCTCGCGGTGCTCGATCACCTCGAGATCGGCGGCGCCGTCGCCCTCGGCCAGTCGCTCGGCGGCGGGGTCACGGTGCTCGTCGACGAGCTGCGGCCCGGCCTGCTGCGGCGAATGCTGCTGTGCGAGCCGGTCGCGTTCTCGCCCGACGCCATGGCGAGCCGCCCGCGCGGGGAGGGGCCCGGCGACGGCGGCAACTTCATGTCCCAGATCGCTCTGAAGCGCCGTGCCGTGTGGCCGGACCGTGACGCGGTGCTCGCCTCGTACCAGAGCCGGCCCCCGTTCGACGCACTCGCGCCCGAATCGCTCGCCGCCTACGTGCAGTGGGGCTTTGTCGACCGGGCCGACGGGCAGGTCGAGCTGGCGTGCCCGCCCGAGGTCGAGGCGACGATCTTCGAGGTGTCGGGCGAGGTCGGCGGCGCGCCCGCAGCGTGGCGTCACCTCGACGCCATGACCGCGCCGGCGACCGTCGCCCGCGGCGACCACAGCGAACTGCCGGGCGAGTGGTTCGCGCTGCAGGCGGTACGGACTCACGGCGCTCTGGTCACGCTGCGCGGCGGCCACTTCTTTCTCCAGGAGGACACCGACCGTGCCGAGCGCCTCGTCCGGGAGCACCTGAGCTGGGAGCCTGGTTGATTCAACCTCGTAGGGAGGACGGCACATGACGAACGGCGACGCGATGAACCCGAACGCTCCGCCCAGCGGGACGGGATGCGTCGAGTGCCTGGCGACCGACGGCTGGTGGCTCCATCTCCGCCGGTGCGCTCAGTGCGGCCACGTCGGCTGCTGTGACTCCTCGCCGTCTCAACACGCTCAGGCGCATGCAGCGAGCTCGGGCCATCCGATCGTTCAAAGCTTCGAGCCCGGCGAGGACTGGTTCTGGAACTACGTCACGCTCGAGTATGCGGAAGGACCGGCGCTCAAAGCGCCCGACCATCATCCGTTCGACCAGCCCGTGCCAGGTCCGCAAGGGCGTGTGCCCTCGGACTGGCAGACGCATCTTCATTGACTCCGGGGAGAGTCATAGTGTCTTGGGCAGGCGTGCCGACTCGGGGGCTCAGGATGTCTGTCGCCGGCGAGGGGCTATGAGGCGCGCAACACCCGCGGCCGACCCGATACTCCGTGTCGCCCGGGAGGTCTTTGCGTACCGGGCCCTTCGCCCGGGTCAGCGCGAGGCCATCGAAAGCGTGCTCAGCGGCAAGGACACGCTCGCTGTGCTGGCCACGGGAGGCGGCAAATCGGCCATCTACGCCGTGGCGGGACAACTTCTGGACGGGCCGACCCTGGTGATCTCTCCGCTCATCGCACTCGAGAACGATCAGGTCGCTGCCCTAGTAGGCCGAGGACACGTTCCCGCTGTGGTCATCAACTCGGCGGCGACCGCTCGCGACCGCCGGGAGGCGCTCGACCGCCTCACGGCCGGCTCGAACCGCCCGAAATATGTCTTCGTCGCCCCCGAGCAACTGGCCAACGCAGACGTGCTCCACCGCCTCGCCGACCTCCGACCGGCCCTCGTCGCGGTCGACGAAGCCCACCTCGTGAGCCAATGGGGAACAGACTTCCGCCCCGACTACCTGCGCATCGCACCGGCCACGGAAGCGATGGGTCGTCCGGTCATCCTGGCCCTGACCGCTACTGCCGCTCCCGCGGTCCGCGATGAGATCACCGACCGGCTCGGTATGCAGGACCCGACGATCATGATCGGAGGATTCGCCCGGGCAAACATCGATCTCGCGGTCCATTCGTACTTCACGGATGAAGCGCACAAGCTCGACGTCATCGTCAATGACGTCACAGAAGCCGCTCGTCACCAAGGTCATGGCATCGTCTACGGCGCCACCCACAAACGGGTCGAGACCCTCGCCGCCGAGTGCAGCAGACTTGGACTGCGCGCCGCTCCCTACCACGCCGGCCTGCCACCAGCCGCGCGACTTGAAGCCGAAGAGCGCTTCCGCGACGGCCACCTCGAGGTCGTTGTGGCGACCATCGCGTTCGGCATGGGGATCGACAAGGCTGATATCCGTTGGGTCTTTCATGCCGATGTCTCGGGCTCGCTGGACGAGTACTACCAGGAGATCGGCCGGGCCGGACGCGACGGTGGCCATGCCGACGCGGTCTTGTATTTCCGCCACGAAGACCTGCGCCTGCCACGCATGTACGCGTCGAGAGCTGGTCCCAGTCTGGAATCGCTCGAGGTCGTGGCCGGAGCCTTGGGCGGAGACGATCCTCCGACCGACCTGGCTGAGATCGGGCAGCGGACCCGACTGGCGCG